>DASPOJ010000243.1:0-2789 GCA_035626055.1 Candidatus Methylomirabilota bacterium
CTGTTGGTTCGCGGCGCAGTGCCTGGGCCGAGCGGCACGTACATCGTGATCCGCAAGACAAAGAAAGCAAAGAAAAAGTAGCCGGAAGGAAGCGACGATGCCGGTTGTGGACGTGAAGAACCTCGAAGGGAAAACGGTGGGGCAGGTCTCGCTGGCGGATACCGTGTTTGCCGCGGAAGTGAATCCGCATCTACTGCACGAGACCGTGCGCTGGTATCTGGCATCGCAGCGCGCAGGCACGCACAAGGTCAAGGGACGCGGCGAGGTTTCGGGCTCGGGCAAGAAGCTGTGGCGCCAGAAGGGCACCGGCCGCGCGCGTGTGGGATCGATTCGCAGCTCGATTTGGCGGAAGGGCGGCACGGTGCACGGCCCGACTCCGCGCAGCTACGGCTACCGTCTGCCGCGCAAGGTGTTCTTGGGCGCGCTGCGCTCGGCGCTGACCACGAAACTTGCGGACCAGAAACTGACGGTCGTGGAGGGCTGGTCGCTCGCCACGCACAAGACGAAGGAATTCCGCCGCGTGCTCGACAAGCTCGACGGCGCGACGAAAACGATTCTCCTGGTGGATGCATTAGCGAACCGCAATCTCGAACTGGCGAGCCGGAATCTGGAAGGCGTGAAGCTGGTCACGCCGCGCGGCTTGCAACCCTACGATCTGCTGCGGCACGACCGGCTGATGCTCTCGAAAGACGTCGCGGTTCGCCTCGGCGAATCGCTCGGTCCGGGGCGCGCAGTTGCCGGGAGCGACGTGGTACAGATTGAGACGGCGCCAGTGGCGCCTGCGGCCGCCGAGCCTCAGGCGAAACCGAAAGCGGCTGCCGCTCCTGCGAAGAAGAAGCAGAAAGCCGCAGCGCGCAAGCGGGCGGCGGGCAAGAAAAAGAGCAAGCCCCGTAAGTAGGGGCCGGGCAAGATCGTTACGTCAGGGACGAGGACACGCAATGACGCTTACGGCGTTTCAAGTGATTCGGCGGCCGATCATCACCGAGAAGGGCCTCGGCGTGAAGGAGACGCAACACACCGTCGTGTTTGAGGTCGCGCGGGCCGCCACGAAGACGCAGATCAAAGAAGCAGTGCAGAGAGTCTTTAAGGTGAAGGTCACGGATGTGCGCACCGCGATTTACCACGGAAAGTTCCGCCGGCGCGGTCGTGCGGAAGGTCATCGGCGCGACTGGAAGAAGGCGTACGTCAAGCTCGCGCCGGGCGAAAAGATGATCGAGTATGCGGAGAATCTCTAGTTCGGGGATTAGGCGCCTGAAGGGCGTGCCAGGGAAAGGTGAACGGTCATGGCACTGAAAAGTTTTCGGCCATATACAGCGTCGCGGCGATTTGCCACGATTCTCGACAATAGCGAGATCACCAAGCAGACGCCGGAGAAGTCGCTGGTCGGGCCCAAGAAGCGCACCGGCGGGCGAAGCAATCGCGGCGATCTGACGATCTGGCATCGGGGCGGCGGCCACAAGCGGCAGTACCGCGCGGTCGATTTTCTGCGCGAGAAGAAGGGCATTCCCGCGCGCGTTGCGGCCATCGAATACGATCCGAACCGCTCGGCTCGGCTTGCTTTGTTGCATTACGCGGACGGAGAGAAACGGTACATCCTTCATCCCGTGGGCCTCGAGGTGGGCATGACGGTTCAAACGGGTGAGGGTGCGGACATTCTTCCGGGAAACGCGATGCCGATCCGGTTCATTCCGCCCGGAACGCCGCTTCATAACCTGGAGCTTGCTCCCGGTAAGGGCGGCCAGGTGGTTCGCTCGGCGGGGGGATCGGCGCAGTTGCTGTCGAAGGAAGGCGAAATCGCGCTGGTGAAACTGCCTTCGGGCGAAGTTCGGAAATTCCTGCTGGATTGCATGGCGACGGTCGGCCAGGTCGGCAATCTCGACCACGAGAACGTGTCGTACGGCAAGGCGGGCCGCACGCGCTGGCATGGCATTCGGCCGACGGTGCGCGGCGTGGCGATGAACCCGGTGGACCACCCGCACGGGGGCGGCGAGGGGCGGGTCAAGGGCAATCATCCGCAAACCCCTTGGGGTTTCCCGACGCTGGGCGCCAAGACGCGGCGCAGCAAGCGCGGCAATCGCATGATCGTCGAGCGGCGGAAGCCGTAGGGGCGCGCAGGAGTTCTTGTTCGCAAGCGGTTTGAATGGAGCGGGAGAAACAGAATGCACCCGACGCGGCGGGTTGAAGAGAGATATACAATGAGCGAAACGCGACGCAGATCAACACGAAGCTCGGCGCGCCGTCTGTCGCGGCAGCCGAAGCGCGCCCACGCGGCTCTTCCGTCGAAGCCCGCGGCGAGGCCCGTGCTGCAGCCTCCGCAGCAAGTGCTGTACCGGTTTTGCAAGGCCGGCTGGGCCGTAGTAGTCGAAAAGGCGCCGCTGGCGCAGGGCACCCGGTTTGTCTGTCCGTTCTGCCCGCTTTCGCATCGCGTGCCGGGGCCCGTTCGAGGTTTCCGCAAAGTGCGGCGCGCGCAGTGGATCAAGCTGCGCCGGGTCGAAGGATAGAGGATTCACATGCCACGCTCGCTTAAGAAGGGACCGTTCATCGACGACCATCTGCGCGACAAGGTAGAAGCCTTGAACGCGCGCAACGAGAAGAAAGTCATCAAGACGTGGTCGCGACGCTCCACGATTCTGCCGGAGATGGTGGGACACACGATCGCGGTGCACAACGGTAAGAAGTTTGTTCCGGTGTACGTCACGGAGCAGATGGTGGGCCACCGGCTTGGAGAGTTTTCTCCGACGAGGACGTTCAAGGGCCACGCCGTGAAGGCTGCGCTCGAGCGGGCGGCA
>DASPOJ010000244.1:0-15465 GCA_035626055.1 Candidatus Methylomirabilota bacterium
ACGGCTGCTAATTCTTCGCGATTCCGACGGCTTGAAGCACCAGGTCCGCCAGCGCGGAGATAAAAACGGGCGAATCGCCCACGGCGGCCATCATCTCGAATTTCTCAATTCCAAGATGCTTCGCATGTTCCCGCGCCTCGATATTGATTTCGTGCAAGGTTTCGATGTGCTCGGTGACGAAAGCAATCGGGATGACGAGCAATTCCTTCTTGCCTTCTTCAGCCAGACGCTCGATGGCGGACGTCAACGAGGGCGCGAGCCAATGCTGCCTGCCGACTTTGCTCTGGTAGCACAGCGTGAACTCGTTCTCCCAGCCGCCGCGTTCCATCACGAGCTTTACGGTCTCCGCCACTTGCCGCGGATAGGGGTCGCCGCGCTCGACGAGCGAGAGCGGCAGGCCGTGCGCGCTGAAGACGAAATGCGCGCGGTCCGGGTCCTCGAAGTGCGATAGCGCCGTGGTGATGCGCGCGGCCAGCGCCGCGATGTACATCGGGTGCGCGCAAAAATCGTTGATCTGGTGCAGGCGCGGGGCGGGCTCGGCGGGACGGTACAGACGATTCCATTCCTTCAAGCTGCTGGTCGTGGTCGCGAAGGAGTATTGCGGATACAGCGGCAGCAGGACCAGATCCTCGATTGGCGCGGCGCGGACCGCGGCGACCGCCTCGGCCGTGAACGGTTTCCAGTAGCGCATGGCGACGAAACATCGCGCCTCGCAATGCGGAGCGAGGGCGCGTTCGAGCGCGCGAGCCTGACGCTCGGTCAGCAAGCGAATGGGGGATTGCCCACCGATGGCGGCGTAGTGCTCCGCCACCACGCGAGACCTGCGATGCGCGATCCACCACGCCAGGGGCTTACGCGCCAGCCAAGCCCCGGGAAAATTGATGATGTCCGGATCGCAAAACAGGCGGTAGAGAAACGGCTCGATGGCCTCGGGCGCGTCCGGCCCGCCCAGTTGGAACAACACGACTCCGATGCGCTTCCGCTCGCTCATTCGCGGGAAGCTCTGCGCCTACTTCAGGCGGTCCTTCAGGCGCGCGATCTCGTTCTGAAGGTGCGTCAAACGCCGCGCCACGCTTATCTGGTAGGCAAAAAACACGGCCCACACCGCCATGAACGCTGCAAACACGCTATTCAAATTCTTCATCTTCACTCCCTTCGACGCCAACTTCTAACCATCTGCGGAAGAACTCGAAACGTTGTCGTTCCGAGGAGCCTGCCGCTTGTTCGCCGTGGCGGGCGGCGCGCGAGGAATCTGCTTTCTTCTTGCTTTCCTCAGAAGAAAGCTGATCCCTCACCCACTCCGTGGGTTCGGGATGACACCCAACAAGACTTCTTCAGCATGCACTACGACGCGCGGCGCTCCGCTTCCATGCGCAACCCGTCGACTTCCGCGCGCAATTTCTCCAGGCGGTAGCGCTGGCGCACCACCAGCAGGAACAATGCCACCATCGCCCCCCAACAAAGCAACAGGACCTTGCCCATCGTTGGATCGAGCGAGCCGCCGTCGCCGATCACCGGCTGCGGATGCAGCGTCCGGAACCACCAAATCGAAAAATAGACCAGCGGCACGTCGAGGCACGCAAAAACCGCCACGACCGAAGAAAGCAACGCTCGCCGCTCCGGCTCCTCCACCAGCGTGCGCAGCAGCAGATAACTCACGTACATCGCCCAAAGGACGAAGGTCGAAGTCGTTCGCGGATCCCAGACCCACCAGTGGCCCCAAACCGGCTTCGCCCAAATGGGGCCCGTCACGAGCCCGATGGTCAAAAACACGGCGCCCAATTCCGCAGCTGAGACGGCCAGCCAGTCCCACTTCGGTGCGCGCGTCTTGAGGTAGGCAATGCTGGCATAGGTCGTCGTACCGATGGCCACGAAAGCCGTCCAGAAACTCGGCACGTGGAAATAAAATATGCGCTGGATGACACCCATCGTTTTCTCGGTCGGCGCGACAAACAACGCAGCATAGCCCGCCAGCGCCAACCATACGAAGCTCAGGAGAGTCCAAAGAATGGACGACCCGGAGCCGGATTTTGGGTTTTCCGCCACGCCCCCACTCACTCCTCGAAAAGATATTCTCCGAAAAGCCATGCTGCAGTCAAAAAGATCGCGTCGAACACGACGAGGAAAACCAGCCACACGCTGTCTAGATACGGCTCCTCGGACAATAGACCCACCGTCGCCTCCGTGCTGGCAATCAACACGGGCGCGAGGACCGGAAACAGCAGCAAGGGAAGCATAAGTTCACGCAGCCGCGCCTGGGCAGTGATCGCAGAGAAAACGGTTCCGGTCGTCGCCAAGCCCACCGTGCCGAGAAACAGGACGAGAACCAGCCGCCCGAGCACCGGCAGGATCGCCAAGTCGTACAGCGCGGCGAAAATCGGCAGCAGTATCAGCTCGACCAGAAAGAGGAACAGCGCATTCGCCGCCAGCTTCCCCAGCAGGACGGCAAATGGCTCGACGGGCGCCATGCGCAACGCTGACAGAGTGTCATTGGTTCGCTCCCGCACGAACGACGGCTGCAGCATCAGCGATCCCGCGAACAAGAATGCGAGCCATAGCAGGCCCGGGCCGAAACGGCGCGCTTCCATTGCCGAAGGATCGAACGTGAAGCTGAAAAGGACGAGGACGAGCAGCACGAACACCAAGGTGGTCGAGAGCAATTCGCGCGAGCGAAGCTCGACGCGCAACTCCTTTGCGAAAATCAGACCGGTGGCGCGCCCGAGGCTCATCGCTCTCCTCGACCCGGGTTCTCCGGCCGGAGCACGCGCTCCGGGCCGACGCGGCCCAGAATTCCCCGCAGATCACCGCTTTCGCCGGAATCCTCGGCGACGCTGCCGGCTTCCAAACGAATCGCCCGTGTCACGCCGGACTGCACCTCTCCGTGCGCGTGCGTGGACATGAGAATGGTGCATCCCGCGTCGCGCACGCGGGCCACTTCGTTCCCGAGCCACGACTGCCCTTCGGGATCGAGGCCGGTCGCGGGCTCATCGAGCAGCAACAGACGCGGCTGCGTCATCATCGCGCGCGCGAGGGACAATCGCTGACGCATGCCGCGGGAAAAGGTGCGGACCAGATCGCGCGCCCGCTCGGCGAGACCCACGCGTTCGAGTGCTGTTGCGCAAGTTTGCTCCACACTCGTCACGCCGTACAGGCGCGCGAAAAAGCGCAAATTCTCCTGCGCCGTCAATTCGTCGTAGAGAAGCGTCGCATGGGAAACCATTCCGCACCGCGCATGAATCGCCCTCGGCGATTCCGTTCCCTCGCCGCCGATTCTTACGCTTCCAGCGCTCGGCCGCATCAAGAGCGCCGCAATGCGCAACATCGTCGTCTTCCCCGACCCGTTCGCGCCGACCAGCGCCACAAATTCCCCAGGAGAAATACTCAGCGTAATGCCCCGCAACGCGAGTCGCATTCCGAACCGCTTCTCGATGTTCTCGAATTGGACGCTGAAGCCCGTGGACATGGGCGGTTTGACCGGCGTCACGTGGCCGAAGAACTCATCCGCGAAGTAGATCGCGCAGGATCTTCTCAGTTCGAGCGCGTTCGCGGGCGTAGTCCTCTTCGGAGATGGTGCCCGCCTGCCGACGCAGCTCGAGTTTGAACAAATTGTCCTTTAGCGCGTCCAGACTCTCGCCGACCTCGCGATTCATCTGTTCCGTCGGAGTGCTGGAAGAAGTCCCGGAGGACGCGCTCGGTGCCACACTCGGTGCCGCACCCGCCCCGACAGGGCGCGCCTCAGGCGAGGGTTCGACCGGAGAATTCGATCTGCTGGATGGCCGAGGCGTCTGCACCGCGATATCCGCGTGGCCAGGGCCCGCAACAACAGCCGCCACCGGCCGCCGCCACAGGTACACCAGTCCAAGCACGAATATCGCCGCGAACCCGCCGATAAGGACCCATCGCAGCGAATCTAGTCTGGTCGGCAGGACCTGCACCGTCTGGCCGGCGTCCGGGCCATTCAGTTGATCCCTTCCCCCGCCGCCATTCTCCGCGGCACCACCGGCTCCGTTGCCCGCGTTCGTGTCGTCACTCGGCGGCGGCGCCGTCCCGGAGACGGCGATTTGCACGGGGAAACCGGCCGGCAATTGCTCGTGCGAGTAAACGCTGTAGCCTTGATCGCTGCCCGCAGGCTGAAATCCCTCGCTCGAAACCTGCACGGTTGGCGGGGCGGCGATCAACATCCTTTGCGCATCGTAGGGCGAAGCAAGCAGCAAATTGGCGCTGTTCGAGCCATAAGGAACTTGATAGGAGATGCGAACGCCGTTATCGCCCGGCTGAAAGGCGTAGGCGATCGCGTAGCGGTTCTTCCCTTTGTCAATCGTCCCCAGCACGATGGGCATTCCCGACGGTCCCCACGCCGACACCTGATTCATGTCCGCGCCGGCCGGCACTTGAAACTCGAAGTCGCCCTGCTCGTCGTAGAAAGCGGCCGGCGGCTGCGACTGATTCTCGATCGTATATTCCTCGCCCACCAGGAGCGAGGTTCCGTTCGGCTGGAGGACGATCAGCCGCGAGGTCACCTGCCGCGCCAGCGGATTCTTTGTCTTCTCGTAGACGGTCAAATCCACGGTATCGCGCCCCGGCGTGAGCGGCTGGTGAAAGTTCACTCCTTGGTAGGCCGCGCGAAGCAGCATCGGCCCTTGCCCGATCGCGGGATAGTCGAAGTGGTAGCGCCCTTGCGAATCCGTTTTCGTGTTCGCGACGACCTGCATGCCGCCCTGCAATTGAATCAGGTAGACGTCGACGCCGGCAACGAGTTTGCCGTTCGTGCCGTTGTGCACCACGCCTGTCACCGTGCCCGCGGAAGCGCTCGCGGCAATCGCCAGCGCGAGCGAAGCGGCAGCCAGGAAATTCAATATTTTGATCCTTTTCATCTCTGTGATTTTGCCATATCGCGGCGCGGCAGCCGCGCTGGCCCGCCCGTAACCTTCTCCATTTCCGCCAACACCTGGGCCGCTTCGCGTTCGAGAGCGTCTTTCATCTGCTCGTAATCCGGCTCCGCAAACTTGCCGGCGCGGTACTCGAATTTCAAATCGCGCAAATTCTCGTAAATAGCATCGCGCCGGTCGATCAACTGATCCAGGCGAGATCGGTGTGGCGCGGAATCCGCCGGGTCGGGTTGAATCCAAAAAATAAACGCAAGCGTGGCGACCGCAAGGCCCGCGCAGGCGAGCAGCATCACCGAGTCGGAATCGACCGCAAAGGCAACGGCCGCGCTCATCTTTCCTCCGTCTCCCGGTCCGCCTGTCTTCGAACCCGCTCAAGCAGCTCGGCGGAAACCGGGGCCGCGGGAGCCGCCGCGCGCAAGAGCCTCCGGCGGCGCCACTGGCGGATCGCCAGCACGACGATTCCCAGCCCCATCGCGAAGGCGATGCCCGGCAAGTACCACGCCAGGCGATTAAATCCTTTCGCAGGCGGCTCCGCGAGAACGGCCTCGCCATACTCCTGCACGAAAGCCTGCATGATCAGATCATCCGAATCGCCGCTCTTAATCCTCTCATCGAGTTCCTTCATCATCGGCACACTAAGCGGACAATTGATGTGGTTGCACTGCGTCAGGACCTGCCCGCAACCGCACATGCACATGAGCTTGCCGCCAATTCGCTTCGCGCGGTCGGTTTGCTGCGCGCGGACTACCAGCGGAATCGCCGCGGCCAGCAGAGCAATGCCCATCACACATGCGAGGTATGCGCGGCGAGGTTTAGTCATGATCCATTGTGCCTTTACGGTGAGTCACGCGCGCCACCGCCGGTTGCGCGCCTGATGCGGCGGGTTGCATCGCCGTGCGAACTAGCAGTACCGGCTCGCTATTCGGCAAGAGCGCGAGGAGAGTTCCCAAGATGACGAAAACGCCACCCAGCCAGATCCACTTCACGAGCGGGTTCAAATACGCATGGATCACGGGCTGGCCCGTATCGTTGCTTCGGCCGGCGTACACGACGTACACGTCTTCCTTCAGAGTCGAGTAGATAGCGACCATCGTGCCGGATTCCTGGTTGCTCGCGTACAGGCGCCGCTCGGGATAGAGCATCATCTCCTGCTTGCCGTCGCGATCCACTTCGATCGTGGCGCGCTCGGCGGTGTAGTTGGGCGCGTCGGCGTTGGGCTCGGGAGTCGAGTCAAAATTCTGGCAGACCAGCGTGTAGGGACCGAGCTGCATGGATGCCCCCGGCGGCATTTCCATCTGCTTATCTCGATTGAACACTTGGCCGCAGATCCCCATGAACACGAGGACGATCCCGAAATGCACCACGTAGCCGCCGTAGCGCCTCGTGTTGCGCATGGTGAGCTGGCCCACGGCACTCAACAGATTCGTGCCGGTGCGAGCCGCGATCACGCGCGCGCCGCGGTAGAACTCCGAGCCGATCGTCAGCACCACGAATACCGAGAGCAGCAGGCAAAGCGATACGTAAAAATCGCGCAGCCCGAACGCGATGGCCACAATCATGGCCGTAAACCCTCCCAGAAGCGGCCAGCCGAAGTTTCGCTTCAAACTCTCCGTGGACGTCTTGCGCCAAGCCAACAACGGTCCCACGCCCGTCAGGAACAGTAGGAAGAGCGCGATCGGGATGTTCACACGGCTAAAAAACGGCGGGCCAACGCTGATTTTCGTTCCGCGGACCCACTCCGAGAGCACCGGGAAAAGCGTTCCCGAAATCACGGCGATGCACGCTACCAGCAGAATCAGGTTATTGAAGAGAAAGCTGGATTCGCGCGAAATCATCGAATCGAGCTGATTGTCGCTGCGCAGGTAATCGCGATTCTTCAGGAAGGCCACCAGGCAAACCGCAATCACGATAATCAAGAATCCCATGAACCACTGCCCGATCGAAGACTGCGCGAACGCGTGCACCGAGCTGACCACCCCGCTACGCGTCAAAAATGTTCCGAAGATGCAGAGCAGGAACGTCGTGAACACCAGCCAGATGTTCCAGACGCGCAGCATTCCGCGCTTCTCCTGCATCATCACCGAGTGCAGGAAGGCGGTTCCCGTCAGCCAGGGCATTAAGGATGCGTTCTCCACCGGGTCCCAGCCCCAGTACCCACCCCACCCCAGCACCGCGTACGCCCAGTGCGCGCCCATCAGAATGCCTATGCTCTGGAAGCCCCAGGCGATCATCGTCCAGCGCCGCGTCAGGTGAATCCACTTTTCGCCCGGATAGCGACCCAGCAGCGCGGCCAGCGCAAACGCGAACGGAATCGTGAAGCCGGTGTAGCCGGAATAGAGCATCGGCGGATGGGCCACCATCTCGTGATACTGCAAAAGCGGATTCAAGCCATTTCCGTCCGGCATCGAAGCCATGTGCAGAGCGCCCGTCGGTCCAGGCGCCCCCAATACCTGGAACGGGCTAGCGACGAAATTGTTGAGCATCAGAAAGAAAAGCTGCACGCCGGCGAGAACCACGCCGACGTAAGGCATCAGCTCGGGATGCTTTCCGCGATACGCGAACAGAACCGAAAAAACGTAGATCGATAAGATGAAGCTCCAGAACAGCAGCGAGCCTTGCTGCCCGGACCAGACGGCGGCGACTTTAAAGAACCCTGGCAGAGCGCGATTGCTGTGCTCGACGACGTAGGCCATCCAGTAGCTGTCGCTGAAGAAGAGGTAAACCAGGGAGCCAAATGCGATCCAGACGAGGCCGCAAACGGCCATCCCGGCCTGCCGGGCGCTCTTGACGAGCAACGGTTTGCGGGTGCGAATGGACAGGATGCCCGCGACCATGGCGTAAATCGCGCAGACAAACGCCAACAGCAGTGCGAAGGAACCGAACAGATCCAAACAAGCCCCCCATGCCAGCAGAAAAACGTAACGCCCCGAGTTCAGCCCTCGCGCTCAGCTCTTACTGGTCTGCGAGCCTGCGGCGCCACCGGTCCCGGCTGGAGCGCCGCCGGGCGCCGTTTCGTACTTCGATGCGCACTTCGCCTGGACGTTATCCGCGACGAAGTGTCCGTCGGAAGTCGCATGGCCCTCGACCAAACACTGCACCCCGTCTTTGAACGTATCCGGGAGCGGGTCCGACCCGACGTAGCTGACCGCCAGCGTTTTGTCGTCCTCAGTCAAGACGAAATCGGTCTCGCCCGTGAGGTGTTGAATGCTGCCGGCCTTGACGTCTCCCCCGACGCGCATGCGCTGATGGAGCGCGGCACCCCGCAAAGTCGAAATCTCTGAAATCGTGTGGTAGTAGGTTTTGCTCTCTCGCGCCCCGACCCAGGCCAGGCACGAAAGTCCCGCAAGGATAATGCCCACACCGATCCCAAACTTCACTTTGGGCTTCACGCGTCCCCCATACGATTCACTTTATTCGCCGACGATTCTAGCACAAGGCGGGGCCGAGTTCAGACGCGCAGGGCTTTGGAAACGATGGCGCGAAGTTCCGCGCTGGCTGCCACGTCGCCGCGGGCGGCCCGTGCGAGCGCGTGGCCCGCGTCCAAGATGCGCATCCCCTGCCCTTCCGCCGCCAATTGCGCATGAAGGTCCGCCAACTCTGGGGAGAGCAGGACGATTGCTTTGGGCTTGTACGAGAAACGAATGCGTTTGGCAATCGTCGGCCCCAGGCGCTTGATTGCCCCAGGGATCTCCGGGGCCGCATGCGAGCATTCGCACACGGGCGCCAGGAAGATTCCGAGCCGTTGAAATTCGCCGAGCCTCGCTTCGCGAGGTGTCTCGGCGGCAGAACACGTTCCCGAAACTGCGATCCCAAGCGCGCCGAACAATACATCCAACGAACGGCCACCGGAAGCCTCCACCGAGACATCATAGAAATCCGCCTCGAGCGGCGGCGATGAAATCAGCAGAAGCAGATTGATGTGGATTGGACGAAAGCGCGTGGCCCATTCCAGGCGCGCAAGCCTATCGCGGATGTGCTCTGCCGTTGCGGAACGCCCGCAGCCGTCGCAGAAAATTTCTCGCGTCTGGGCTTGGATCGGCATACGCGAAATCTTAGCAGACTGGGCAGAAAAGGAAGGGGCGCCCGGACCATCGGTCCTGGCGCCCCAGGTTGCCGGTGTCAGACGTAAGGAGGCTCCGGGGTGGTAGGGTGCGCCCGGACACCGGCAATCTTGTCTTGCTTGGAATTCTCCCCGCTAACTTCTCAACCCGCGCTCAGCGAATAGGTTGCGGCAATACGCTCGAGCTCGGGACCTGCCTCCCCGAAAAGTATACTACCACGGAAGGCAAGCTAAAACCAGTCCACATTAAATTCAAAAAAGTGCCCTTAAGATTAACGTCTCTGGAGAACCTGCCTCTGTTCCAACCTGGAACGCAGACAAAACTTCAATTCCGGGCTCATGTCCACGATTTCCATTCCCGCCATTACCAGGAATTTGCAGCTCAACATCTCCCTCGCCTGGTCATCGTCGGGCAATCTGCAAATGATGCGGCAATATTGGCATTCCTGATTCCAACAGAAGCGGCCGAAGGGAATTGTTTCGGGGCTTAGGTATTGCAAACAACGCAGAACGGTGTTCTTTTCGGGGACGAGAACTGTCTGCCCCAGAATTTTGATCTCGACCAACCTCTCATACGGACGAAACAAGTCATCCATGAGTGTGCCCAGCCTCCGACTGCGTTCCACTACAGGTCCTATTAGGCTACGGCTCGGAGGCAGGAGGCACAAGAACTGTGCGCAGAGATGCGACGAATCAACCAATGCCGGCAAGGCGACATCGAAGCCCGGCAATCCTCAACGCGCAGCGGAAGCGACGAGCCGGTTGTAATCATGCTCGCCGCTCCCTGCCAGAAACACCCAAATCGTGTAGATGCCCAGCGCCGTCCCGAGCGGAAAATGAATAAGCCCCAGGAACGCGAGGACCAGCACGAGCGTCCGCGCCCAGTGCTTGCGCTGGAGCAATCCCCATGCTGCCAGAAAACCGGCGGCCGCCTCTGCGATGAAAAGGAGCGCCAGGACCACAAAAAGCCCCTGCAGGTAGTTCGTGAGACTCCGGGCTTGCTCGAAAGGAATGGTTTGTTGCTCGCTGGGTGTAAAGAACCGTGTGAACGGCAGGTCGCTCAAAGCGATGAAGAAGAAACCGCTGAACAGCGTAAGCACGGCCACGACCAACCACAGTGCAGCTACGATGCTGATGTGCTCCGCGACCCGGCTTTTGCGCGGAGTTCCCGGCGCAACGGCTGCCAGCGGCCGTCCGCAAGCCGCGCAAAACGGCTGGCCTGGCTGAACCGCTCTTCCACAATGGTTGCAGTACATTGAGCCCTCCCAATTGCGTGTCGTGCCGAAACGAACGGGCCCCTAGAACAAATGATTAACTGCGACGGATGTTACCAACTTACTCGCCCTGACTGGCAAAAAACTCTCCCATGCGGCGAAACTTGCTGTAGCGTTGCGACAGCATTTCGGCCACAGGCAGGGTTGAAAGCTCCCCAAGCGCGCCTTCCAGAATGGGCCGCAAGAGATTTGCGGCGGCTTCGTGATCGGTGTGCGCGCCGCCGTCGGGCTCGGGAATGATTCGATCCACGATTCCCAACTCCAGCAGATCCCGCGCGGTGATCCTTAGAGCCGTCGAAGCCAATTCAGCTTTCGCAGCGTCGCGCCAGAGAATGGATGCGCACCCCTCCGGCGAAATTACTGAGTAGATCGAATTCTCGAGCATGAGCACCCGGTCGCCGATGGCGATCGCCAGGGCGCCGCCGGAGCCGCCTTCTCCCGTGATGGTCACCACAATCGGCACCGGCAGCCGCGCCATCTCTCGCAGATTGTGCGCGATCGCCTCTGCCTGGCCGCGCTCCTCGGCGTCGAGGCCGGGATACGCGCCGGGCGTATCGATAAACGTCAGGACGGGCCTTCCAAATTTCGCCGCAAGCCGCATCAGCCGCAGCGCTTTCCGGTACCCTTCCGGCTTCGCCTGGCCGAAATTCCGAGCCACGCGTTGCTTGGTGTCACGGCCCTTCTGCTGCCCCATCACCATCACCGCGCGACCGCGAAACTTCGCCCAGCCCGCCACGAGCGCGGGGTCGTCCCCGTGCGCGCGGTCGCCGTGCAGCTCGTGGAAATCCTCAAAGAGCAACCGGAAGAAATCGAGCGTGTGGGGCCGTTGCGGGTGCCGCGCCAACTGCACGCGCTGCCACGCCCCCATGTTCTCGTAGAATTCCCGCTGCAGCTCTTTCACTTCTTCGCGCAGACGAGCGAGATCGTTCTCATCGGCGGGCAGCGCAGCCGCCGTCAACTCCCGGAGCGCCTTGACCTGCCGCTCGAGCTTCTCGATCTCCCGTTTCCGATCGGCCGATTCCATCACGCTCCGCCTTCGAGGCTCACCGCGTCCGCCTCGCACAATTGGCGCACCGCCTGCAACAGCGCCTCATCCGGCTTCACTCGTTGCTCGGCCCGCAGCGTCGCCACCGACCCGTCCGGCGAGAGCAGGTCGAACGCAACCGGGCACGTCCCCGGCTTGCTTGCAAAAAGTTCACGCAACCGGTCGAGCGTGAACTCATCCATCACGTTCAGGTCCACGCGCACGCGCAACAACTGTTTCCGCGCAGCGCCGTTTGCGATCGGCCGCGCCTCCGTGCCAATCAGCCGCGTGCCGGCGTCTTCGACCTTCACCCGCGCTTTGATCAGCAACGCCTCCGAACTTTTCAGGATTCCTTCGAGCCGCGCGAAGGCCTCCGGGAACATCAGCACTTCCGCACCCGCGGTCATGTCTTGAAGGCTGACGATTCCCCAGCGCTCGCCCCTTTTCGAGCGCATCGGTCTCACCGAGATGACGATCCCCGCGACCGTCACCTCTTCTCCCTCCCGCCTCCCTTCGAGCGTCGCCAAATCGATTGCGCCAATTTCCTTGAGCCTGGCGGCGTGTTTCGCCAGCGGGTGCCCGGAAATGTAGAATCCCAGCGTCGCGTACTCCGCCGCCAATCGTTCGTGTTCGGGCCATTCGTCCATCTCCGGTAACGGTTCGTCCGCCGGAGCCGTGGCGGCCGCCGCGCCGCCGAATAGCGCGTTCTGGCCGCTGGTCTTCTCGCGCTGTCGCCGCTGCGCGCGGTCGATGGCGTGGTCGATGGCGGCGAGCATTTGCGCGCGCGCCGCGCCCAGCGAATCGAGCGCCCCGGCCTTGATCAAACTCTCCAGCACGCGCCGGTTCAGCAGATGCATGTCCACCGAATCGCAAAATTGATAGAGCGACCGGAATTGGCCCAGCGCCTCGCGCGCCTGCAAAATGCTCTTGACGGCCGATTCCCCGACGTTCTTGATCGCGCGCAAGCCGAAACGGATCGCGTCGCCCACGGGCGTAAAGTCCACGTCGCTCGAATTCACATCCGGCGGCAGCACCGTGATTCCCATTCCGCGCGCCTCGTGAATGTACTTCACGGCCTTCTCCGTGTTGCCCGTTTCCGACGTCAGCAACGCCGCCATGAATTCGACCGGAAAGTGCGTTTTCAGGTAGGCCGTGTGGTACGCCAGCAGCGCGTACGCGCACGAGTGCGCTTTCGGAAAACCGTACGCCGCGAATTCGGCCATCAAATCGAAGATCCGCTCGGCCTTCTTCGCCTGAACTTTATTTGCCGCGCAGCCGATCAGAAACTTCTCCCGCTGCGCCGCCATCTCTTCCCTGTTCTTCTTCCCCATCGCGCGCCGCAGGATGTCGGCTTCGCCCATGGAAAATCCGGCCAGACGGCTGGCGATGCGCATCACCTGTTCCTGATACACCATCACGCCGTACGTCTCTTCGAGGATTTCCTTCAGCTCCGGCAGGTCGTACGCAACCTTTTTCTTTCCAAGTTTCCGGGCGATGAAATCGTCGATCATGCCTCCCTGGATGGGTCCGGGCCGGTAGAGCGCGTTGAGCGCCGTCAAATCCTCCATTTGCGTCGGCTGGTAGCGCCGCAGGATGTCGCGCATGCCGTGCGACTCAAATTGAAAAATCGCCGTCGTGTCGCCTCGCGCGAAGAGCTGGTACGTTCGCGCGTCGTCGAGCGGGATCGACGCCAGGTCCATCTGCACTCCGCGGTTCTGTTTGATGAGCGCGGCCGTATCGTGCAGAACGGTCAACGTCGTCAGCCCGAGAAAATCCATTTTCAGCAGGCCGAGCCGCTCGAGCCCGCCCATGTCGTACTGCGTAGTCATTTCATCGCGGTTCGTCTTGTAGAGCGGCACGAAGTCCGTAAGCGGGCCCGGCGAAATCACCACGCCTGCCGCGTGCGTGGAAGGATGCCGGACGAGCCCTTCGAGCCGCTTTGCGATATCGAACAGCTCGCGGTATTTCTCGTCGCCTTCGAGCATCGCTCGCAACTGCGGCGATTGCTTCTGCGCGTCGTCCAGCGTGATATTGAGTTGGTTCGGGATTTGCTTCGCCAGCTTGTCCACTTCGCCATACGGCAGATCAAGCGCGCGCCCCACGTCCTTGATCGCAGCTTTCGCCGCCATGGTTCCGAACGTGATGATCTGCGCCACATTCGAACGGCCGTATTTCTGCGTCACGTAGTCGATGACTTCCCCGCGCCGCCGCATGCAGAAATCAATGTCGATGTCGGGCAACGAGATGCGTTCGGGATTGAGGAAGCGCTCGAAAAATAAGCCGTATTGCATCGGATCGACGTCCGTAATCCGCATCGAGTAACTCACGAGACTCCCCGCCGCCGATCCCCGCCCCGGCCCCACCGGGACGCCCTGCGCACGCGCGTAGCGGATAAAATCCCAGACAATCAGGAAATATCCCGCGTAACGCATCTGCTGAATCATCCGTACTTCGTTCGTCAGCCGCGCCTCGTATTCCGCAAGCGGCACGCGCAGCCGGCCCTTCGCTGCCTGCGCTTCCAGACGGGGCACGCGCTCCGCGAACCCTTCGCGAACAATTTTCTCGAAATAGCTGTCGAGCGTGTGCCCTTCCGGCACGCGAAACTCCGGAAAGGCGTTTCGCACCGCTTCGATCTTCACGTTGCAACGGCTCGCCACGTCCAGCGTCCGATCCAGCACTTCCGGAATCTCGCGAAACACTTCCGCCATCTGTTTGGCCGTCTTGAAAAAAAACTGGTCGGTCGCGAATTTCATCCGCTGGCCGTCGCTCATCGTGGTGCCGGTCTGGATGCACAGGAGCACTTCCTGCGCGCGCGCGTCCTCCTGCGTCAGGTAGTGGCAATCGTTGGTAGCGATCAACGGAATTCCCGTCTCGCGGCCCAAGCGGACCAAATCCTTGTTCACGCGCTGTTCGATTTCGATGCCTTGGTCCTGCACTTCCAAGTAGAAATTGCCCTTGCCGAAGATGTCCTGCAGCTTGTACGCCGATTCGCGCGCCTCGACGTAGCGCTCGCGCATAACGTGCTCGGTCACCGCGCCGCGCAGGCACGCGGAGAGCGCGATCAGGCCGCTGCTGTGCTGCGACAAAAGGTCGTAGTCGATTCGCGGCTTGTAATAGAAACCTTCGAGGAATCCTGAAGTCACCAGCTTGATGAGGTTGCGATAACCCGTCTCGTTCTGGCAGAGCAGTACGAGGTGGTTCGATCCGCGCTGCCCGGAATCCGCGCTCGCGTCGCGCCCCGTGCCTTCCGAGTTTCCGCGATCGAGCCTGCTCCCTCTCGCGACGTACACTTCGCAGCCGATGATCGGCTTCACGCCGCGCGTCGAAGCGGCGTGAAAGAATTTCTCCGCCGCGAAGAGATTCCCGTGATCGGTCACGGCCACGGCCGGCATCTCCCGCCGCGCCGCTTCGTCTACGAGTTCTTCAATTTCGCAGGCGCCGTCGAGAAGGCTGTAGTCCGTGTGGAGATGCAGGTGAACAAATCGGGGGTCCGCCATGTCGGCTCATTCTAATCTTCCGTCCCGCATTTTTCTAGACATCCCCGTTCAATTGTGGTGAGACGCACCGCGCGCGTCCCGGCCAGAACGGGGCGCGCGCACCGCCTCTCATACCTTCGGGGCGAGGAAGAACCCGTACGACAGCAGAGCGAGCCCGATGAAAAGCGGAATGAGCCCAACCAAATATACGGACTGAGTATCCCCAAACTTCGCTAGGAAGATCAGTAAGCCGATTCCGGCTCCAACGAGTACCAGTCCGCCGACCTTCAATCCTTCATGTTGCTTCGCTCTTGCGATCCTCTCTTTCTCTCGCAGGAACTCCAGCGCTGGATTCGCCGCGGCTCCCTGCGTCTCGGCAATTTTCTTCAACATTTCGCTCTCGTAATAGGCTTCCCTTTCTTTTAGTCGTGTTCCCGACCACGCGCCCACTGCAAGAAACGAAAAAAGCGCCACCGCGCCTACAGCAAGGAAAAAAAACAGCGCAATTCCGGGTCCCATCGCAACCTCCTCTGTGCCTCCGAGCTTCTTTCTTGGTCTTGCAGACGGTAAGACAAAGCCCCGCCCACCCCGGTTGCATTTTCTTGCGCCCGCTCGCAAATAAAATAAAATGCAACCGTCCGCCTTGCGGTCTGGTCATACCGTTTGGAAGGTCGAAGGAGCGAGACGACGCGTGTCCGCAACTGAAGATCAGGCCGATGTCGAGAAAGTGCTCGCCGGAGAC
>DASPOJ010000245.1:0-7998 GCA_035626055.1 Candidatus Methylomirabilota bacterium
TTGCTCGCCACGCACAAATCCATCTCGCAATACCGCGGCCAGTGGTTCGATTATCGCGGCGCGCGCATGATCGCGACGTATCACCCCGCGTATTTGCTGCGGAATCCCGCCGCAAAGGCTGACGTCTGGGTGGATCTGAAGAAAGTCATGGTCGAGTTGGGCTTGCCCCTCACCCGCACACGCCGCTAGTGAAATCGGACTTGCTGAACCTGCCGCACCCCTTCCCCCCGGTAGTTTCATGGAAGTGTTGGGCCTAAAGGACTTGCGGGCGAAAAATCTGTAAGTGCTGATTCTAATAGACTTAAAGTCGATTGTTTTCAGTGTGATGCGGGCATCACGAAAGTGATTGATTCTAATTGGTTTAGGTATGGTGCTAGATTCTTTGGAATCTATCACTTTTGAGAGAGGTGCGGAGACGGGGAAAGGCGAGAGACAAAAAACATCTACCGCAGAGGCGCGGAGAGCGCGGAGAGCGCGGATGTTACGCAGAGAAACGGGATCGAGAAGGCCGAACACGCCGCAGAATAGCAGGTAAGTACCCTATTGTCAAGTCTAAAGTGAGTATTCGAAATGATTTTCACAGCCTACCTGCCGCCTGCCGGCAGGCAGGGCAGGCAGGTTCGAACGGTTGGCGATGACGATGGAGAATGCCCACGCGTAAAACAGGCGTGTGGCGCACCCGGACCTAGCATAAGAACTCGGGCAGGTCACCCAACGATCTGGGGGTCACTCGGATCTCGGCCAAAGCAGCAGCGCCCGCGAGAAGAGTTCGTCGGACCGGCCTTCGATCGCTGATTCATCCC
The DNA here is from genome assembly GCA_035626055.1 of Candidatus Methylomirabilota bacterium. Taxonomy (GTDB): domain Bacteria; phylum Acidobacteriota; class Terriglobia; order Acidiferrales; family UBA7541; genus DASPOJ01. The sequence goes on from DASPOJ010000245.1 coordinate 804, forward strand.
ACGTCTTCACATCATGCAACTGCAGGTTTATAGGCAGCAGGGAGGCTTTCAACAGCGCCGGTGCCTTGCTTTCCCAAGGACCGTTGGAAACCGACGAGTTAAGTTCCTGGGTCATGATGGTGAGATTCCCAAAAGTATGTAAAAGCTTGTTTCTCGACTCGCTCATACGAACTCTTGCATCGTTTCGGTCTTCCGCATTCCAGATCTCAACATACGTGAGACCCGTGGACCCGTCTGGCAGCGGCCAATTCTCCACCCAGTCTTGGGGCAAGATGTGCTCAACGGTTAGCGGTGAATCAATGCTGATCCGCTCGCTCTTGCTGTCAAGGTAGGTATCACTCAGCCGATGCAGAACATGTACGATCCTCGCATGCTGAAGGTTTTCATAGGCTGGTTCCGACTTCCAGCCTGCTCGAAATACATCATCAGTGGGCCATTCCCCCGTCTCTCCCGTCAGGTTGAGAAGGAATTCCTGGAGCGCGCCCACAGAAACTCCGTCCCGGCGCAAAGTTCTTATGAGGCTTAGGAATATCCGGTTGTAGGACTTCGTTGTCAAATTGCATATGGCTCGGCGCAACAAATACGATTGCAGTATCACCGAAATGCGGTCCCAATCCTCGGCCGTCAGGTCACTCTCCGCAAGACAGAGAAGCAGCGGATATGCGGTAGATATGTCGAACGTCTTCAAGAACGATGCCAACGGGAAAAGCACATCCCCGCGCTGAGGGTCAAGCATCCTGTGGAACGCGCGGCCTTGGGTTGCCAACGTGGCAAGCTCATCTCGCACGCAATCAAATGGCTTGAATCTCTCGATCCAGAACTTGTACTCGACATAAAGATGCTTGATGGGAATATCCTCCGCGAGGCGACTCGCGAGAAAATGCTGCATAAAAAGATCGCTGCGTGGACGAAGCAAGCGGCCCTGGCGCATTTCCTCACGCCAGAATTCGTCGTCGAATGCCCGCCAGTATTCGTCGTAAAGCTTCTCTTGGTTCTCGTTCTGACGAGCAGCCCTCAGGAAAATGAAATTGCGCAGGAGGTCCGCCGGAAGAAGCGGTTCACCGCGCGCGTTTAGGGTTTCAAAGATGACCTGCGGATCGTCGTCGTGGTCCAAGTCGATAATCACGACTTGAAGAGCGTTCCTCAGTGCTGAAAAACACTCCTCAAGCCTTTGATGAATTGGGGCATCTGCACAGACCAGCGCCACCTCGCCTTCGGCGCCCGAAAAGAAGGTGAAGAGTTGCTCGCTGAAATAGAAATAGGCCTCTACAATCCTCGGCCTGGGTTCGTACGTTCGGGCGTACTTTCGTCGAACCAAAGGGTATTTCTCTTGCAACACTTCGCGTGACCCACATGCGATCACGTCCATGAAATACCGCTGATCCAGCATGGTCGGCCATACTTTAAACCTGTCAACATCAGGATTTGCCATCATCCCCTTGTTCATAATGAAGGAATCGCATTCTTCTGCAAGGTCCGCGCAATCGGTGGCTCGGCAGAAATCCCGGAAGGCGGCAACGAAGATCTGCAGTGTTGTCAAACGCTGCTGGCCGTCAATGACTTGGCGCCTTTCGACATGAGTAGTGGGAGTCTGCTTTTGATCGAGCACCATGGCACCCAGGAAATGTACAGGACCATCTTTACGGCCGTTCAAGAATTCGGCGAACTTCCGCGAAATGTCCTCCCACAGGGGTTCCCATTGAGTGTCTCTGCTCCAAACGTACTGTCGCTGGAAGAGAGGGACCTCAAGTCGCAACTTCTTCTCAAAAATGGAGAGAACTGGAACAGCATTTGCATTCATGTTTGTATGGGTCCTGGCCAGCCTGAGTTTTTGCACCAGGCTGAATGAAACAGTTTACATCACAGCCAGCGAGTGTGGAATCGAGCTTGGGGGAACCAGTGCGTGGATGGGGGGAGACAGAATGACTCGGCTCGCTTAGGCGGTCGCGGGAATTGAATGGCGGGCAAGGAGCAGAGCAGTCGAACATGGCGACCTCACAGGGCGGGGTCGCCGCTACGAGCGACGAAAGGTTACACTATCGTGCGATGGGCATGCTGACCTGCGAAGTCGTGTTGCCGGTGCCGGTGCGATCCGCGTTCACGTATCGCGTGCCGGAGGCGTTTGCAGAACGCGCGGTGGCGGGGGCGCGCGTGCTGGTTCCTTTCCGCAAACGGACGATGGTGGGCGTAATTGTCGAACGCGGGGTGACGCGCGCGCGGAGTGGAGAGGCGTGCGTCGGAAGAACTGAACTACAGAGCGCGCAGAGTTCACAGAGAGAGAAAGAGACAAAGAACCAGACAAGCAAGATCGAAGCGGAAGCGCGGCTTCGCGACATTCTCGACGTGCTCGACGACCAGCCGGCGATTCCGCCGCTGCTGGCGCGGCTGGGGCGCTGGGTGGCGAATTACTATCTGGCGCCGGAGGGCGAGGTCTTCCACGCGATCCTGCCACCGGCCGTGGACTTGCGCCGCGAGCGCGAGTTGCGTCTGACGGACGCGGGGCGCGAGCGAAAACGGGAAATTGACGCGCGCGGTAATCGCAGCGATTCCGAAATCGCTGAACTGGCGTTGCTGCAGTTTTGCGAAATCGAAGCCAAACCGCTGCGCGCGGACCGCGCGGCGAAGCTGCCCGGCGGAGCGGAGGCCGCGCTGCGGTTGCTCAGGCGCGGAATGCTCGAAGCGCAGGAAGTGGCGCTGCGTCGGAAGGCGCGCACACAGAAGATTGTGGGTTGGGTCGAGAGCAGATCTGAACCACAGAGCACACAGGGTTCACAGAGGGAGAAGGAGACAAAGAGCCAGAGAAGCAGGGGCGTTGCCGAGGAGCGGCTACGACACTTGCTCTGCGAGGAGCGGGGGCCGATGCCCGTCGCGCAGTTGTTGCGCGAAGCGAAAGTCTCCAGGGCGCTGGTGGATCGCCTGTTGCGCCAGGGAAGATTGCAAATCTGGGAGGAGCCGCTGCCCGCCGAAGATCACACGCTCGAGAGTGACTGGACCGCGCCGGCGAACACGCTGAACGCGGACCAGCAGCACGCGGTGGACGAAATTGCCGCGTGGATGAACACGGGCGCGTTTACGGTTGGCCTGCTGTACGGCGTCACGGGGAGCGGCAAGACCGAAGTGTATCTTGCGGCAATCGAAGCGGCGCTGGCGCGTGGGCGAACGGCGCTGTTGCTGGTGCCGGAGATTGCGCTGACGCTGTGGCTGAGCCGGCAGTGTCGCGCGCGTTTCGGGACGGGCGTGGCCGTGTTGCACAGCGGGCTTGCGGACGTCGAGCGAGTGCGCGAATGGTGGCGCGTACGCGCGGGAGAGGCGCGGGTTGTGGTGGGCACACGGTCTGCTGTGTTCGCGCCGCTCGAGAATCTGGGCGTAGTGATCGTGGATGAGGAGCAGGAAACCAGTTACAAGCAGGAAGAAACGCCGCGCTACCACGGGCGCGACGTCGCGATCGTCCGCGCGAAGATGGAAGGCGCGGTTGCGCTGCTCGGTTCGGCGACGCCTTCGCTCGAAAGTTTCTACCACGCGCAACAGGGGCGCTACAAATTGCTTCAACTCGAATCGCGCGTGGAAGGGCGGCCACTCGCGCCGGTGGAAGTGGTGGACCTTCGCGAAGAGTTCCGGCGCACGCACAAGGCCGGACCGATCTCGGAGAAGCTGCGCGAGGCGATTGCGGCGCGGCTCGATTCGGGGACGCAGGCGCTCGTGCTCGTCAACCGGCGCGGCTACTCGTGGTACGCGCTGTGCCGGAGCTGCGGCGTCTCAGTGCAATGCGAGAATTGCAGTATCGCGCTGACGTACCACAAGCAGCGCGGGCGGCTCGTCTGCCACTACTGCGGCTATTCGCGCGCGGCGCCGAAAACCTGCCCGAAGTGCGGCTCGGAACATTTGTATTACGTCGGAGCGGGCGCGGAGCAGATCGAGGAGCATCTGCGCGAGATCTTCCCGCACGCGCGAATCGGGCGGCTCGACCGCGACACGGCGCGCAAGCGCCGCGCTTACCATCAACTGCTCGGAGCTTTTGCGGCGGGGCGGCTCGATATTTTGGTCGGCACACAAATGGTGGCCAAGGGGCACGACTTCCACCGCGTCACCCTGGCGGGTGTTGTTTCCGCGGACGCGCAGCTTGGCATGCCGGATTTTCGGGCGGCCGAGCGGACGTTTCAGATTCTCACGCAAGTGGCAGGGCGCGCGGGGCGAGGGGAGTTGCCAGGAAAAGTGTTGGTGGAGACGTACTATCCGGAGCACTACGCGATCACCTTAGCCGCGCAGCAGGACTACGTCTCGTTTTTTGAAAGAGAACTGCAATTCCGCCGGATGCTGCACTATCCGCCGTTCGCGGCGCTGGCGAGCGTGCTGGTGCGCGACGCGCGGCTGGAAAACGCCGTGCGCTGGTCGCGTGAAATCGAGCGATTCTTCCGTTCGGCGGCCGCGGAGTCCCGCGGCGTGCGCGTGCTGGGCCCTTCCGCGGCCCCACTGGCGCGGCTGCGCCGGGAATACCGATTCCAATTCCTGCTGAAGGCGCCGCAGCGGAAGGAGATGGGGCGCCTGCTGCGCGAATGCCTCGACGCATGTGCGAAAAAAGAAATTCCGGAAAGAGCGGTTCTGGTGGATGTGGACCCGCTCAGCATGATGTAGTTTGCGAAAGCCGCAGCTCAACCTGCGATCACAATCGGCGTAGGCATGAAGCAAAGCACAAAAATCGCGATCGCGATCAGCGCCCAGACCTCGCGTCCCCTGCCGACCGGAGTCCAAGGGTCGATCAGCGGCGGATGCCGGAAGCGCAACGCAAACAGGAGGGCGGACCAAACGAGCCATCCCCACCACGCAAGAATCGCGAGGGGAATCAGGGCGATCGCAACGCCGAGTGAGATCCACTTATGACGCCGGCTCGATATCGAGTAAAGGATGTGGCCGCCATCCAGCTGCGCCGCCGGCAAGAGATTCAGCGCCGTCGCGAACAATCCGACCCATGCCGCGCGGGCAATCGGATGCAAGAGGATATCTCCGACCGGGACGCCGGGGCGGATCACTTGCGACAGGAAATCGAGGACGAGGGAATGGCCAAACCGCACGGCGGAGGCCGCTTCCACGCCGGGAATAAGCTTCGATTGCGCCAAGCCGACGGCCAGGGCGGGAATCGCCAGGGCGAAACCCACTACAGGGCCAGCGATGCCGACGTCGAAAAGCGCTCTGCGGCTAACGATGGGAGAACGAATGCGAATGAAGGCGCCCAACGTGCCGATCAGCGTCGGCGCGGGAATGAAAAAAGGATAGCTTGCGGCGATTCCGTAGTGGCGGCAGGCGAAGGAATGTCCGAGCTCGTGCGCGAGAAGAATGCCGATGAGCGTAAACGCAAACGGAATGCCTGGAACAAGCAGGCGCGGGTGAGCAAGCAGTTTAAGGTAAGAAACGAGAAAATTATCGAAATCAGGCGAGCGGCCCACAGCATAGGCCGAGGCGAATTGCGCGCCGACGGCGAGCGTCGAGATTACAGTGAGGACAAACAGAAGCAGGGCGAGCGCCAGCGAACTGTGCGATTGCGATTCCCGCGCGTTCCAATAGGGCGCAACACGCGCAGGACCTTGCGACTGCGCGGGAACCCAGATTTCAACGGGCCGCTGGCCCGGGAGGTCGCCCTGAGTCATCCGATTGACCGTTCCCTCCCATCATGCACGAGTCGCGAGCAACAAGAAAGCGCGGAGGCGAGGCGATGCCGCCAGTAGACACACACGATCGCGAGCCTCTCGCAATAAACGTGGGAACATTCTTTGGCAGGCCGAGCTGGAGCACGCGGGCGCCGGCCGGGCCGGGACGGCAGGCTTACAACTCTTGCAGTTCTTTGCCGGGCTTGAACCGCACGACCATTCCGGGCGGGATCTTCACCTCTTCCCCCGTCCGCGGATTGCGGCCGATTCCCGTCTTCCGGGGCCTGACGCTGAACACACCGAAGCGGCGGAGCTCGATGCGATCGCCGCGGCCCATGGCTTGCTTTAGCGACTCGAAGACGGTCTCAACCGCCTGTTCGGCCTTGGTGCGACTGACACCCGTCGCGCTGACCACGGCGTTCACGATATCGAGCTTAATCACGCGCCCCTCCCCGGTTCCAAATGGAAGCCTATGCTAGACATGGAGTTGCGGGTTGTCAAGGGATGCGCGGTGCGCTAAGATGCGCCTCTTTTTCGTGGCAAGAGTTTCGCACCTGGACCCACGGAGGCCCGGATGACGGTTAAGCCAGATCGATGGATTCGCAGCATGGCGCTGGAGCACAAGATGATCGAGCCGTTCGAGGATCGCCAGATCCGCGACGGCGTGATCAGTTACGGCCTCTCCAGCTACGGTTACGATATTCGCGTTGCCGACGAGTTTCGAATCTTCACGAACGTGAATTCGACCATCGTGGATCCGAAGCACTTCGACCCGCTCTCATTTGTGGAGTTCAAGGGAGCCGTTTGCATCATCCCGCCGAACTCCTTCGCGCTGGGCCGATCGGTGGAGTACTTTCGCATCCCGCGCAACGTGTTGACGATTTGCGTCGGGAAATCCACGTATGCGCGATGCGGAATCATCGTCAACGTCACGCCGTTCGAGCCGGAATGGGAAGGCTTTGTGACGCTGGAGATCAGCAACACGACGCCCTTGCCGGCGCGCATCTACGCGAACGAAGGCCTCTGCCAGGTGATTTTCTTCGCCTCGGACGAGGAATGCGAGATCTCCTACAAAGACAAAAAGGGGAAATACCAGGCGCAGCAGGGGATCGTTCTGCCGCGCTTGTAGTTCCACTCAGGGGCCGCTTCACGCGGAGCCTTCCGCCTGGACTTCCGCCCGCACTTCCGCGCGGAATCATCCGCTATTTGCGGCCGTCGTTGCCGAAGACAATTGCGCTCAGCGGGCAAACGCCGGCGGGCTGGGACTCGCATGCTTGCGTGCATCGAAAGAAAACGGCCCGGCGCCGTCCGCGAGAACCCGCAGCAGACCACCCAAAATCGCGAGGTTCTTCATGAACTGGATGAACTGCTCCTGAGCCGCCGCGCCGGACGCTGCCCAGAAACTGTGAAATAGGAAGGTTACGACGACCAGGAACCCTGCAAGAAGAAGCGCGACGTGCCGCGCTCGGTAGCCCACAAGAATCGCCAGCCCGCCGGCCACTTCCAGCAGGATCGTGAGCGGCAAGGTAATCGAGACGAAGGGAACGCCCACC
>DASPOJ010000246.1:0-8691 GCA_035626055.1 Candidatus Methylomirabilota bacterium
GGAGCGCTAACTCCTTTGCTGTGTATCAGTTTTGAGCTGCACAAGAATGGTGCAGTTCTGGGGATTCTCAAGAGTGCGCCGTAGCGCGGCTGGACGGAGTGGGGCGAGGACAATTCGAAAAGTTGTCTTGAGCTCACACAAGTAGATAGCACGGAAGTTAACAAATGTCAATACTTATTGTAAGGTTACTATTCGAATAGATGGCCCGGAGCGAGCGCCGGAGTGGGCTGGGTTCGGGAAGATCCGACCCTTCGTTCCCATCGAGGGCCACCCCCGGGCTGCGTTGCGCGCAGCCCTCCAATCGCCCCATGTTACTCCACGGTGAAGACTGCCAGTGGTATCATCCGCACGTGTGGAATGCAAAACACAAAGCATGCGGGAAGGTTGCGCCACCCGCCAGTATCCATGTCTAGAGCGTATCGCGCATTTCATCTTTGTTGGCTGGTCACATTAGCACTTGCATTTACGCTGCCCGGCCCCGCCCAGAATACGAGCCCTGGCCATATCATTGACTTACCCGCCACAAAGGACACCGTCGTACGCTTCTTCTATTTGCCCTCTGTGAACTGGTATTTCCACATTCCCTTACTCTTTCGGGTGGTTGACGAGAATGATGCACGACTGAAGACGGCACCAGCCCTTTACGAGGGTCGAACGGCGTACATCACAGTTCCTGAAATGCAGCAAATACTCGTTGAGTTATCTCACCTGAATTTATCCTGGGAGGAATCGTCAGGGCCCCAGACGCTCGAAACCTCCACGACCGTCCGCTGCCTGCACGGAGGCGCGTGCGTTAAGGTGGTGACGCCTACAGGAGCAGCTGAGGCTAAAATTGGAGCGGACAAGATCTGCCAGACACTCGCCCCGTTGGATGCTGCATTGAAAACACCACGTGCGCTCTGGGAATTCCAATTTTGGCGCGTGCAGTATCAATGCAAGGTGCCCAGTTTTAACCCGGACGCTTATCCTGACAGGATTCCATGAGGGGTTTCGAGGGGCAGCGGCATGAGGCGGAGGTTTGGCTGATGGGATGACGCTGTCGGCTCACTCTTCGGAGTAGACTTGACAGAAATCCTCGAAGAGTCCAATCTCTCCGGCACCTTCACGAACGAATCCATTTTCTTCGGTGGTGCGCGCATCGCCCGCCGCGGGCGGGCCGCGGCTCAGAGTTTACGGAGAGCGCGTGACGGGTTCCGGGGAAGGTAGGGCCTCGGCGGCGTTTCGCCGGGGACAGCTCTCGAGGACGGTGTCGAGTTCGTGGGGGCGGATCGGTTTTGCGAGATAGCCGTCCATGCCCGCTTCCAGGCACCGTTCGCGGTCGCCTTTCATGGCGTGCGCCGTCAAGGCAATCACCCACTGGTGAGTTCCGGTTTTTTCTTCCCTTTTTCGAAGCGCCGCTGTGGCTTCGAAACCGTCAAGTTCCGGCATCTGCAAATCCATCAGGACCAGATCAAAAAGTTCGTTCTCGAGCGTCTGAAGCGCCTCCCGCCCGTTCGACGCGAGCTTCACGCTGTGCCCTCTCTTCTCCAGTAGGCGCACGGCCAGCCGCTGGTTCACGGCATTGTCTTCGGCCAGCAGTACGCGCAATGATGTTCCGGGCTCCCGCGCGTCCTTGAGCGAGTAGCGCGTGATCAGCGGAATCACACCTTTATGCTCCCGCGCTCCCAGCACTCGCGCCACGGCCTCGCGCAACTCCGATTGCCGGATGGGTTTCATCAAGTACGCAGCCACACCCAATTCCTGGCACCGGCCGGAGTCCCCGCGTGTCCCCGCCGACGTCAGCATCATGATCGTGGCCGTGCATAATTCCGGCCGGCTGCGAATCTGTTCCACCAGGTGAAAGCCGTCCATCCCGGGCATCAACAGATCGGTGATCACAAGTGGGTAGGCAACTCCGGCTTGCTGAGCCGCCATCAGCTCCTTGAGGGCCTCTTCTCCACTTGGGACCGAGGCCGGCTTCATCTCCCAGCGCAGGAGCATCCCCTCCAGAATCCGCCGGTTGGTGCGGTTGTCGTCCACGATCAAGACCTTTACACCGCGCAAGAGCTCGGCCGGCGCCACTCTACCCACCACAATCGTCTTGGTATCGGCAACCCCCAGCGGCAGGGTGAAGTGGAACTTGCTCCCCCGTGCCTCAGCACTCTCGACCCAGAGCTTCCCTCCCATTAGCTTCACCAGCCGCGCGGAAATCGTCAGGCCCAGGCCCGTGCCGCCGTATTTCCGAGTCGTGGATGCATCAGCCTGACTAAAGGGAGCAAAAATCGCCTCTTGCTTCTCCGCAGGGATTCCGATGCCGGTGTCGGAGACGATGAAATGAAAGAGGCGACTGGCGCCATCCGCCTGGCCCTCGGCATGCACCTTTAACTCCACCTCACCTTGCCTGGTGAACTTGATGGCGTTGCCGACCAGATTCACAACCACCTGGCGGATGCGAGTGGAATCGCCGCGCACGATCTCCGGGACCTCCGGGGCGATCTCGCAGAGGAGTTCGAGCCCTTTCTCGTCCGCGCGCAGGGCCAGCGTCTTCATGGTTGCTTCCAGGGAATCGCGGAGGGGGAAATCCTGGGCTTCGATATCCAGCCGGCCGGCCTCGATCTTGGAGAAGTCCAGGATGTCGTTGATGACCCCGAGCAGGGAATCGGAGGACAACTTAACGGTATCGAGGTACTCCCGCTGCTCAGAGGTGAGTTCGGTTTCGAGGGCGAGGTCGGTCATGCCCACGATGCCGTTGAGCGGCGTGCGAATCTCATGGCTCATGTTGGCAAGGAATTCGCTTTTGGCTCGGCTGGCAGCTTCCGCCGCACGGTGCGCCTCTTGTGCAACGGCAGTGGCTTGCCGCAATGCGGCCGTCTGGGCGAACACGCGGCGCCGCAGCGCCCATATCCAGGCCAGCGCAAGAAGGATGATAAGAACCGTAAGGCCCAGGGCCGATAGGGTGCGGCCGGCCGTCCACCACGAAGCATTCTTGACTACGACGATGTCACTGGGAGAGCGCAGCAGGAGACGGAACGATTGCGGGACTCGAGTGTCGTCGGTGGCCATGATCGCAGGGTCACCCTGCCCGACACAGATGCCGGTCAGCCGCACGATGCTCCCGTCGCGCAGACGCTCAAGTTCCGGCACGAACTCGTCGGTTTCAAGCTGGGCGTTGAAAGTATAGTCGCCCGCTCGAAGGACCAAATTCTGTTCCGTGGAATTCGCGACGCGGCTCAGAATCTTTCCGTCGATGGCAACCAATCGATTGTTGAAGTTGCCGGTGAGCGCGTCCTGCGGGATGATTAGGGGAACGGCAGGGGGTGTGCCCCGCCTGATCCTTCGGATTACGGCGTCCCAGAGGATGGGTGAATACTCACCGGGCATCGCATAACCGACGGCATCAACCAGGTCACCGGTTTGGACGGAAGCGTCAGCCGCTTGAACCAGAACTCCTCCCGTGGCATCTTCGATGTACAAATTGTCCCCGCTGCCGCGCAGGGAGACCGTGCCTTGAATGCGCTGGCGGTGGTTAGAACCTGCATTAGCTGAAAACTGCAAGAGTCCGGAAATGGGGCGCATTGGTGTTGAAAACGGGTCGGCCAATCCCGGCTGTAAAATGTCCACATTGCTCATGCTGGACACTAACATCCGCACACCCGTGATTTGCCTGTGGAGGTTGAACATTGCTCCTAAGACTCCATGGACACGCACCTTGGCGTCGACCAAATTCTCCCAGTGGCCATCCCGTGCCAAGTTAGGTCTTTCCACTCGCACAATGCCTAGGTCGGTATAAAGATAAAAGAAGGGGGTCCCTTCGCTGTCCACTTTCATGGGGTGCACAATGCCTTCGACCTCGCCCCATTGGGCATCCTCCGCTCCAGACACGACATCCGCCGCCGATAGCTTAAGGGGCTTGGGCATATGGCCATTACCCAGTAATTGAATGCGCGGTTGGATGATGATGGGAGCAAATTCTCCAGGGCCGGTAATCCCATTCACCTGAATCTCTTGTCCGACTTGCAGGCCATCTGGCTGACCCCCGACGTCCAAGAAAATGCCCGCGGTCGAATCCTGGATCCAGCTGAATCCCCGCGAATCGTAGAAGGTGACAACACCCCGCACCTGAACGGGGTAACGCAGAATTGCCTGCGCGGTTGAGAGTTCGCGCACACGTTCAACGGTGGTCAGTAGCGGGAGGCTTCCTTGCTGTTCCCGATCTTGCTCTTGTGTTTTCGGGACTCTCGCGGCTTCTGGCTCAGGCGTGGTCAGCCGGAACGTGGCGTTCTGCATGACGACCGAGATGGCGGTAGTACTCGGGAAACCCTGGACCTCCACGGTATCGCCGGGTTTAACGGGCGTAGCGCTATCGGTGTAAACAGGAAGTGCGCAAGTCTCATCGGCAATGACCAAAATGTGCTTGCCAAGATTTTGGGCTGTTACCTTGCCCCGCAATTGCAGGCGGTGGCCGGAGGAAATCGGCGACGTTCCCGTAAGAAGAGCACGGATCGAAGACACCAGGACCGGATGCGGGGGAGGGGGCTGCTCTACCCGCACATCTGCAGAACCTGCCACAAGAAATTGAAAGGGGACGTTTGAGGAATTGAAAGCGGGCCCCCCAACACCCGTTATGGCTGCCTCGGCATCCACGAGTGCGCTGGGTTCCAGAGTTCCGCCATTCAGGATAAGGACCGGGATGTGGACATTTTGACCCCACCTGTCGTGAACGAGGTGGCCATCTTCCTTGAGCCCAAAATCCAGAACGAGGTGGCCATTTTCCTTCGAAGCAGCGCGCACGATTCCGCGCAATTCGACTCTCTGAGCGCCCAGCCCGGCAACCAAGAAAATCCTAGCCGGAATTTGCAACGGGGCGGGTAGTGCTGATTCCCCGAGTCTCTTGACTTGCATGTGGGAGATGGCCACGCCGCTGGACTTGGGATTGAGGTCTAAGTTCGCGGTCGTCTCACCCGAGACTTCGATTCGCTCGCCCGGTTGTAGTTCCCAATCGTGGCCGAAGGAACGAATGCCGATGGCGCCGCTGGAATCCTGCAAGTTAAGAGACTGAGAACCGAAATCGTAATAGGTGACGGTTCCGCGCAGGCGAACCCGGCTGCCTTTTCGCAATCCTTTCAAATCGCCGATGTCCGTGGTCCGAACAAATGAAAAAGGGCGTCCTCCCTTTAGGTAAAGGTGCAGCGAGGACAGGCCCGCCGCTGCGACCGCGAGAAAAACGAGAGCGGGAAGCGTCCATGCGCGCTTTCGTTTGGCCACTGCTTGAGTATTCTCATCAACCATGGTCGGTCCTGGGTGCAAGACAGTCCTTGGTCCCACAAGTGTGCATACCGTTCCCCCCTGGTACTCAGTGCATGGCTGTCACCATCGGCTTCAGGAAAGAAAGTTCCAATCAACTGATTTCATGGGAGTTATCTTGGCGCCAACTCACCGCTTTTGCGGAAACTGGCAAGCACGTGTGCCAATCTGCAGCACCAGTTCCGTCTTGGCCATCAAGCCAACCCTTGCCGGGCGATTCTGAGCGGAGGCGCGGGCGAAAATGCCTGCGCAGCCGTGCCTCGCTTTGCTCCTTGCCGAACTCTCGCACTTGCGGACCGACAGATTCGTTTAGGTCACCGCGGCGGAGGCACTGGACGCTTCCCGCCAGCAATCGGCGGGCAGGCGCTTCGTCCAGCATGACAAGAATTCGAGAGTGCGCCGAACGACTTGCCAGGTACGAAGCTAATAGATCGAGCGGATGTCGGGAGGGTGAGGGAGTTCGATGGAGAAGGAGCGGCCTTCGGCGTCGAGATGAAATTCGATGTGCCACGCCAGGCCGATGTCGTGAAACGTCCAGAGCGATGAGGCTAGCGGCTTATCAGGGCGATCGTTTTCGTGCCAGAGAATCGCGTTGCCCTTGCGGTCTAGTTTCTTGGGGTCGAGTTCGTAAACCTGCTGGTCCCTGACGAGGATGAGCAAGAATCGCGCGCCGAGTTGAAGGAGGATGCGGTCATCTTTCTTGCCGACGTGGTAGAGATTCCAATCGGCAGGAGGATGCTCGTCGATGCGGAGGAAGGCGTTGTCGTAGGGTTTCCACTCGATGCGGTCGGAGGCGCGGAGGGAGGGAGCGAGGAAGAGGAAGGCCGCGGCGAAGAAAAGAATCGAAGAGAAAAGAAAAAGCGGGCGGAGGCAGGCTCCTCCCCTGCAAGACCCTTCGGGTTCGCGTCGCGCGGTGCAGGAGAAGAGAAGATCCCCACTCTTAAAACCGAAGGGAGGGGCACCCGCAGAAAGCAGAGAGTTTCCTCGTCGTCCGCCGCTCGCCACGGCGGGCAGGCGTCGGACTCCTCGGAATGATTCGCGCAATTTCGCAAGCGAATTCAATTGCTGCGCGCTAGCTGGGTTTGGGGCGATTGTAATCAATGTAGACCGTTTTTAGTTCGGTGTAAAAGTCGATGGCGACGCGGCCCATTTCGCGGAGGCCGACGCCGGTGCCCTTGACGCCGCCGAAGGGGAGATGCGCTTCGCTCCAGATCGTCGGCAAATTGACGTGGGTCATGCCGGATTCGATGCGCTCGATAAACTCGAAAATTTTATGCGCGTCGTTGGAATAGATGGAGCTGGAGAGGCCGAACTTCACGGAATTGGCGACGCGAAGGGCTTCCTCGAAATCGGGCACGCGAATCACGGAAACCACCGGGCCGAAAATCTCCTCTTGCGCGATGGTGCTGTCCCACGGGACGCGATCGAAGACGGTGGCGGCGACGAAGAGGCCGCGTTCATGCTCGGGGCCGGTGAGGCGCGAGCCTCCGGCGAGAAGCTTCGCCTCCTTCTTGCCGATTTCGAGATAGCGCAACACCGTGGCCAATTGGTTTTCGTCCACGATGGGGCCGAGCTCGACGGTGGGATCGAGTCCGCTGCCGGCTTTCACCTTTGCGGTTCGCGCGACGAGCATGTCCACAAATCTATCGGCGACGGCGTCCTCGACGACGACGCGGCTGGTGGCCGTGCAGCGTTGGCCGGACGAGCCGAACGCGCCGGTGATGACGGATTCGACGGCGAGGGCGAGATCGGCGTCGGCGAGAATGACGACGGGATTCTTGCCTCCCATTTCGCACTGGCACTTTTTCATTTTGCCCGCAGCGGAGGCGTAGAGGCGGCTGCCAACCTCGTTCGAGCCGGTGAAGGAGACGGCCTTGACGTCGGGATGATTGATGAGTTCGTCCCCGACTTCAGAGCCGGAGCCAAGAACCATATTAAGAACGCCGGCGGGCACGCCCGCTTCCGCGAAAATTTCGACGACCTTCGCGCCGGTGAGCGGCGTGATTCCGGCGGGCTTGAAGACGACGGTATTGCCCGTGACGATAGCGGGCGCGGCTTTCCACACGGGAATCGCGATGGGGAAATTCCACGGCGTGATCGAAGCGACGACGCCGAGCGGCTGCTTAAACGTGTAGGTGAAATTGCGCGGATTCTGGGAGGGCGAGGTCTCGCCGCCCATGCGCGTGGCTTCGCCGGCCATGAATTCGAGAATGCTGACGGAGCGCACGACTTCGCCGAGAGCGTCCTTATAGATTTTTCCTTCTTCGCGCGTGAGGAGGCGCGCGACGTCTTCCTTCTGCTGATCAAGCAGCGCCGCGGCGCGGGCGACGATCTTGCCGCGCGCGTGGGCGGGCGTGTCGCGCCAAGCGGGAAAGGCTGCGCGGGCGGCGGCGATGGCTTCCTGGGCTTCTTCACGCGTGGAAAGCGGAGAAACGGCGATGAGTTCGGATTGGTCGGCGGGATTGCGGCGCTCGGCGACGCGGCCGGAGCGGGATTCGACCCAGCGGCCGTTGATGAAATTCTTGCAGTGTAACGCGGTGCTTATGGTGGGCGGCATAAGTTGGCCCTCATCGCATCAGTTTGCGCTCGCTCCCGGCGAGGGAAGGGACGGATGATTCTTGTCCCGCGACGCGCGGTGTCTCT
The DNA here is from genome assembly GCA_035626055.1 of Candidatus Methylomirabilota bacterium. Taxonomy (GTDB): domain Bacteria; phylum Acidobacteriota; class Terriglobia; order Acidiferrales; family UBA7541; genus DASPOJ01. The sequence goes on from DASPOJ010000246.1 coordinate 7,927, forward strand.
CCCAGAAAAAGCAGACGACGGTTACCAGGAGAAGGAAGCCATCCAATTCAATGTCGAATCTCGAGCTGCCGCTCATTTCGTGGACGTACCGGTAAATGTCGAAAACCATGAGGAACAGTGAGACGCCGAAGATGTAGCCGAACACGTAGAGGATGGCCTTACGCCTCCAAATCGACCCAATGAAACAAGCGCCAATCATCGTCGTGAACAGAATCTGGTGAAGAGCGTACATGGAACGCAAGTCATAGCGTTTAAATTGCGACGTGTTCAACAATATGAGGCAACAGAACAGGCTGATCGCCACCACAATTCGCAGGCGACGATTGCGACCAAACAACCAGTGATTGTCCGGATCCAGCATCGTTTACACGCTGACCTCGCTCAAAGATTTGTCGAGAATGCATAGCGCTTCGTCCACGTCGGACTTGGCGATGTTGAGCATGGGCGCGATGCGGACGACATTGCCGTAGAGGCCTCCCTTGCCGATGAGCAAACCGTTTTCGCGGGCGCGTTCGAGCAATTCATTCGTGGCTTCGGGCGCGGGCTCTTTCGTGGCGCGATCTTTCACGAGTTCGAGCGCCTGCATGAGGCCCATGCCGCGAACGTCGCCGATGAGGCGATGCCTGGCCTGCAATTCCTCAAGCTTGGCGCGGAAATAGGCGCCGACGACGTGCGCGTTCTCGATGAGATTTTCCTCTTCGATGACTTCGATCGTGGCGCGCGCGGCGACGGACGTGACGGGATTGCCGCCGAACGTGGAAATCG
>DASPOJ010000247.1:0-5301 GCA_035626055.1 Candidatus Methylomirabilota bacterium
ACGGGCTGCGTGTTGCTGGCGTCAATCACTTCCGCCTGGAAATTGCTGTCGGTGACGCTGCTTACATTCTCTGCCATTGAAATTATCCCTCTTGGGAGCTGCCTGCAATCGGGCAGGCGAGTCTGGATTCGGTCTCTAAACTCCGTCCTAATTAGATGACGCAACGGCCTTTCGGTTTCTACTCTTCTTTGCGAGTTCGTACAGCCGGGCATACTCGTGCGCAGAGGTCTGCCAGGAGTAATCCTTCGCCATGCCGTTCAATTGTACTTGCCGCCACGCCTTTGCGTCGGAATAAATGCCCAGCGCCTCACGAATCACGGCCAGGAGGGCCGCGGCCTCATAGCCCTGGAACTTGAAGCCGGTGCCCTTCCCCGTGCGCGGGTCGAAGGGCTCGATCGTGTCATCCAGACCGCCGGTGGCGCGGACGACGGGCACAGTGCCGTAGCGCAGGCTGTAAATCTGGTTGAGGCCGCAGGGCTCGTAACGCGACGGCATCAAGAACATGTCGGAGCCGGCCTCGATCTTGTGGGCGAGGGTATTATCGTAGGCGACTTTGACCGCGAATTTATCCGGGAAGCGCGCGGCAAGATCGCGGAACAGCTTTTCGTAACGCGGCTCGCCCGCGCCCAGCGCGACGACGTTCAGATTCAGCTTCGTCAACTCGGGGGCGATTTCCTCGAGCAGATCGAATCCCTTTTGCACGGTGAACCGCGAAACAATCCCCAAGAGCGGCCGGTTGAGATTCTGCGGGCTTTTCGTGGGCAGATGAAACAAATCGAGTAGGTCCTTCTTGCACGCGCGCTTGCCCGTGAGATCGCGCACCGAATAGCGCGCGGCGATCAGCGCGTCCTGCTCGGGACTCCAGACGGAATAGTCCACGCCGTTCAAGATGCCGAGCAGGCGGTCGGCGCGGCTCTTCACGACGCCTTCGAGTCCGCAGCCGTACTCTTCGGTTTGAATTTCCTGCGCGTACTTCCGGCTGACCGTGGTGAGGTAATCCGAGTAGACCAGCCCGCCCTTCAGGAAATTCACTTTGCCGTAGAACTCCATCGCGTCCATGCGGAATAAATCAGGGTCGAGCCCCAGCTCCGGAAGCACGGTGCGAGGGAACCCCCCGTGATACCCCATGTTATGAATCGTGAAGACGACCGGCAAACCGGCCAGCGCGGAATCGCCCTTGTACTGCGTGCGAAGGAGCACAGGGACGAGCGCGACTTGCCAATCGTGGCAGTGGATGACGTCAGGCTCCCAGCCGCGCTTCGCGAACTCCACCACGGCGCGGGCGAATTCGCCGAACCGCGCGGCATTATCCGGATAATCCTTGCCCTGCACGCCGTAAAGCTGCTCGCGATCGAAATACTGCGGATCATCCACAAAGAAATAGCTGACGCCGTTGCTGGAGCCGCCTCCAGTGATCGAGGGGAAACGAAGGCGGTCGCCAAAACCGACGGTGAGGCTGGGGAGAAAAACGGGCGCGGCGGGGTTGCCGCGATAGCGAGGAAGGATGACACTGACCTGATGGCCCTGCGCGACAAGGGCTTTGGGCAGCGCTTCGACAACGTCGGCAAGGCCGCCCGTCTTCGAATAAGGCAAACCTTCGGATGCGGCAAACAGAATTTTCATCGTTCCCCGGTTAGTGTGCTGAAGGTACTGAATTGGCTGCTTGGCGTCAAGGCCGAGGGGCAGCGCTTCCGGTGCGCACCGCAGCGCGTGTGCCGTTTCCCAGCATACATCTTGCGACATGGGGTGGAGCGGACGCGGCTCAGGCTGGAGGCAGGATGCTGAATTTGATCGAGTCGGACATCCCACACTTCTCGGTGGAGTGAGCCGCGCTGATCCCCTCCACTACTGCTACACTGATCGACAGTGAGTCCGGAAAAGCTTGGACAACATTTTCTGACCGGCGCCGACTGGCGAGAGAAGATTCTCGCGTCGATATGCCCACCTGCGAAAAGCGTGTGGCTCGAAATCGGTGCGGGCCATGGCGAGATGACCGCCTTGCTGGCGCGGCGCGTGCGGCGCGTTGTGGCCACCGAGCTGGATGCGTCGCTTGCGGAGCGGCTGCGCGAAGTGACGATGGCGCTGGGGAACGCCGAGATTGTCTCGGGCGACGTTTTGGCGCTCGATCTGCCAGCGATTGCGAAGGCGGATCGCTTTCATGTTTACGGCAATCTGCCGTACTACATCACGTCGCCCATCCTTCATCGCCTATTTGACTCGGCCGAGCGCATCGAGGCGATTCACGTCGTGATTCAAATGGAAGTCGCCGAGCGATTGACGGCCCGGCCCGGCAGCCGCGCGTATGGCTACTTGTCTGTCCTCGCGCAGTACCACTCGCGGCCCGAGATTCGTTTGCGGATTCCTCCGGGCGCGTTCCGGCCGCGGCCGAAAGTGTTCTCCGCGCTGGTGAGCCTCTCGCTGCCCGGCGGGGGCGCGGGGCTCGGCATCGAAGACACCGGGGCATTCTTCGATTGTGTGAAGGTGTGTTTCGCGCAAAAGAGAAAAACTCTGTGGAACAATTTGCGGCCGGCGTTTGGCGAAGCGCGCGCGCGAATGATCCTGGATGCCGCGGGGATAGAGCCTCGCGAGCGCGCGGAAAGACTCAGCCTGGCGCAATTTGCGGCGGTGTTTCGCGCCGCGCAAGCAACCGCTGTGAGTGGAGCGCGTAAGTGAAATCGCGATGATGAGTTCTCAGGGGGAATGTGTCGCCTCTCCCGGGCCTGCCTCATCCACCCGTTTCTGGTGTCCCGCGGATGCGTGCAGGGCCGCGCTTCGGCTTCAGGGGCTGAAGTCCCTTTTGTATTGCCAGGGGATGCGTTGGAGCTAAAGCTCCGACCTCCTACAGACGCGAGCCTGATCTTCGCGCCGAACTACGGCAAAATTCAGGGATGCGAGATTGAAGCGCGAGGGAAAAACAGACGAAGAAGGCAGGCTAGGCCGACCCGCCGCAGGCGTGGACGATGCGTTCCGGATAATCACTCATGATTCCGTTCACGCCCAACTCCTGCAGCTCGCGCATCCGCGATTCCTCGTTCACGGTCCACGCGATCACCTGCAGTCCGACCTTGCGGGCCTCGTCCATCAATTGCGGCGTAATCAACGTGTGACGCGGCGCAAGTTGCCGCGCACCCGCGCGCAGCGCCCGGTCGATCGGGTCAAGCAGGGGAGCGTCGTAGAGGTAGCCGGTCATCAGCGTGTCGTCCAGACGCCGGATGGCCTCGAGCTGCCCTGTATGAAACGAGAGCGCGACCGCGCGAGTCGCTTCGCCGGATTCGCGCAATGCGGACACGAGCGCGTGTTCGGCGCCCCACGTGGAGCCGCCCTTCAGCTCCAGGTAGAACACCACATCGAATTCACGCGCGAACTGCAGGATTTGGCGCAGCGCGGGCACACTTTCCCCCGCGTAGGAGCGGCCTTCGGGCGAGCCAAACCATGATCCGGCGTCCAGCGCGCAGACTTCCTCGCGCGTCAAGGAATGGACCGGGCCATGGCCGTTGGTGGTGCGATCGAGCGTCTCGTCGTGCAGAGCGACCAGGCGGGCGTCGCGCGTCAACTGCAGGTCCGTCTCGATGAATCGCGCGCCCAGCTCGACGGCGCGGCGGTAGGCTGCAAGGGTGTTCTCCGGCGCATGGCCCGATGCCCCGCGATGTGCCACGGCCCACACAGGCTCTCCTTCCTCAGCTGGCCACCCTCCGGCCGCGAAAAGTCACGGAATTATCCTAGCAGAAATAGAGCCGGCCCCCGCTAGCCTGTGGGAGTGGTGTCCTCATTCGGAAATTCATCCGGAAACGGACGCGCCGCCTGTACGGGGCTTACGGACTTCCTTCTCGCGCGAAATTGCATCTTATAAAGTGCAGGGAAAACGCAGGGCCAGGGGCGAAGGGTCCAGATGTGGTGTGGATAAGGAGGCCAAGATGCAATCGCGCCTAAACACATTTGTTACTTCGCTTCTCGTGACTGGACTTGCTCTTCTATCGCTGTGGGTGGGCACCGCCCTGGCGGGCAGTCCGCCCGACGCACGGCCATCGGATCCAAACTCCGGGTCAGCGCTCAGCGGCCAAGTCCGGCACGAGCTCGTCATGCTGCCGTGGTTGAGCGTGTTCGACAACCTGGAATACCAGGTGAACGGCAGCGAGGTGACTCTCACAGGCCAAGTCACTCAGCCGTTTCTGAAGGACGAGGCCGAAGACTCGGTCAAGAGAATCGCGGGAGTCACGCAAGTTGTGAATCAGATCGAGGTGCTGCCGCTCTCGCCGTTTGATGACAACATCCGCCGGGCCGAATACCGCGCAATTTACGGCGACCCGAGCCTCTCACGGTACGGGATGGGCACGCTGCCAAGCATCCGCATTATCGTGGATAACGGCCACGTCACGCTGGCGGGAGTCGTGGACACGAAGACGGACAGCGAGATCGCCAACATTCGCGCAAACGGGGTGCCGGGAGTTTTTTCGGTCACCAACGAACTGCGCTACACGCGTTAAGCCCCGGCCGCGCGAAGCATAGCTCTGTGGGAGCGTGGGAGGGTTGCAAGAAAAGGGCGCGGGCTCGGCCAGGCACTGAGCCCGCGCTGTCTCCCCCTGGAGATTTGCCCGGTTTTGCGACACGTCGTCCCGAAAGCGGGCACCCGGAAGCCACAAACTCGTCCTAATCCACTGAAACAAAACAACTTAATGCTGCTTCCGATTGGCCTTGGTCCTGCGTCTCATAGGGCATGGCTACAACAACCCTACCCGCAGCCGATCTCGGATTCAGCGGCCTTGGCAACTTGATCTCGAGCGCCCGCGACGGCAATTCGAGCGCCCTGGAAATGTTGACGGAGCGCTTTGCCAGCACCATTTATGGAGTTGCCTTGCGCATCACGCGCAGCGCCGAAGACGCCGAGGACGTGCGCCAGGAAACATTTCTGCGCGTCCAAACGCACCTCGGTAGCTTCGTCGAGGGCGGGAACTTCGGAGGCTGGGTCGGGCGCATCGCGATCAATGAATCCATCACGGCCCTGCGTCGCCGCCATTCGAAGCGGCTTCTTCCGCTGGACGACTGCTCCTCCGCCGACGGAGAAGACAGGCAACCCCGCGAGTTCGCTTCGCGACGGCTCGACCCAGAAGGCCGCTACGCCGTGGTGGAGCGCCGCCGCATCTTGGCGCGCGCGATCGAAGAGCTGGAGCCGCACCTGCGCAGCGTCTGCCTAATGCGCGACATCCACAATCTCTCGACGCGCGAAACCGCACGCCACCTCGGCCTGACTACAGGTACGGTTCGCACGCGACTGTTCCGCGGCCGCTCGCAGCTGCGCCGCCG
>DASPOJ010000248.1:0-10318 GCA_035626055.1 Candidatus Methylomirabilota bacterium
AGGAAGATTGGTCGCTGCTCTGGCCCATTTTGCTGCAGCGCTTCTACTATCGCCAGATGATGTACGTCGTGCTCTTCCGCGCGGTCATGGGAGCCGTGCAGGGCAAGTCGGTCGGCTGGAGAGGCGTCGAGAAGGAAGCGCGCGCCACGATGGCCCCAGCTTCACGCTGACCCCGCATCTAGCGGCGACGCGCGGGAGCGGTAGCATTGCACCGAAGATGTCCGCGGATAGAAGAAACGTGAAAGGGCGTGCCATTCGCTGATGAGCGACCGAAAGATTTGCGGGTTCTTGCTGATCGTCATCGTGCTGTGTTTGCCAGTAGTCCAAACTGCTGTAACTGTGCACGAACGGCCCAACTTGACACCGCAAAATACCCAGGTCCAGCCCGACAGCACCCCTTCCAGTCCCTTGGAGTACCTCGCGAGTAGTTGGCCTGCGGAGGTCACGCTCAAGGATAAGGGACATCTGCTGGAGATCTGCCTGGCAACGGCTTTCCCGGGTTTTCCGACGCGTCCTTAAGGAGCGATAGATGTCGATAACGGCGATCCTGCAAGGCGCAGCAGAGGGAAAGCGGCTCGCGGCGGCCCCCGACCCTGACTATTGCTTGGCAAAACTATGGCCGGTCCGTGACCCATCTTTTCCTCTTCTCCAGTACATAGATCCGTACGGACATGCGGTTTTCAACGGGCTTCAAATGCCACAGATATTGCGGGAACTGGATGTACTCATTAGCCAAGCCTCGACGACCGAACAGAGGGATGTTTTAGGCAGTATTAGGGAACTGGCCGTGACCTGCCAGAACCGACCTCAGAGGCTGCTCCATTTCTGGGGTGACTAGGCGCGAACTTGGAGCAAGGGAAGAGGAACCATCGCCGGTGGAAGACGAGATCAATAAGCAATTGCAGACCGAGCTAGCGACAATCCTTTGCACCCCGTGTGCGCCTAGCTTGCATGCGCAGGGCGAGGGACCGGCGCAATATTTCTACGACGATTTGAGCCGACCCACGCGCGTTGTGGACCCGAACGGGAACATCGCCAGGCACAGCTACAATGCGGTTCTTGCATCCCGGAGGGTTCTGCGGGATGCCGATAATCAGCTCACACAGTTCGGGCCGTCGAGTCTGACCTACGACGCGAACGGCAACCTCACCAGCGACGGCACGAACACCTACACCTGGAGCGCGCGGAATCAGTTGATCTCAGTAAGCGGGGGCGTCTCGGCGATTTTCCAGTACGATGCCTTTGGCCGCCGGGTGAGCAAGACGGTGACGGGCACGACGCAATATCTCTACGATGGCGTGAACCCGGTGCAGGAGCTGTCGGGCGCGAGCGTCAGCGCGAATCTGCTGACGGGCCTCGGCGTGGACGAATATTTCGAGCGCACGGACGCGAATGGCCCCGCTAATTTCCTCACCGACGCCCTCGGCAGCACGGTCGCGCTGACCGGCGCGTCCGGCAACACGCTTGCTAGTTACACCTACGAGCCGTTCGGCAACACAACCGTATCTGGCTCCTCGTCGAACTCGTACCAGTTCACTGCCCGCGAGAACGACGGTACCGGCTTGTATTTCTTGCGGAACCGCTATTACTCCTTTCTTTTCGAACGCTTCGTAAGTGAGGATTCTCTACAGTTCCTCGCCGGGCCGAACTTCTACAGTTATGTGGGCGGGGACCCAGTTCTAAGGACAGATCCACTCGGACTGTGCTGGATTTACAGCCAGACAACAGGCAATCTTTTTTATAATCCTGACTGGACGATTTATCTCTACCCCAGCACGACAGGCCTCGGGGGAGATTTCGGGGGTTACAGCCTTGGTCCGCTTCTCCCGATTTACGTGGGAAACGGTCACGCTGGAAACGGCGAAGGGTATGACAACCCAGACTATCAGTACGTGGCCAATGTCGGCCCGCTTCCGCAGGGTCTTTACACGATTGGTCCGATAGGAACTCACATCGTAACCAACGCCCAGGGCAAACAAGTTCACCTATACGATTCGATGTGGCTCACTCCGAATTCAGGCAACAATATGGGGAATCCCCCACGTAACGGCTTCCTTATCCACGGCGGCCTACTGTCCAGGGGCTGTATCATCCTTCCGGATGACGTCCGGAAGGAAATCGGAAACAGCCCCGACCATTGTTTGGAGGTTGTGCCATGACGTTCCATCTACACCGCGCTTTCTCTTTCTGGTTCCTGCTTATCCCGCTTATGTTGTCGGCTGCGACTGCGAAGGCTCAGACCAAGATCGTGCGGGTCGGGACGACAGTATTGAGCGAGGATTCGCCAAAAGGTAACGCAAGCGTGACAATTCGCACGGGCTTATTCGCGGCCAAGTGTACTTGCGCGTGCCCCGCAGCACGGATGTTGAGGTTGTTAGGCACCAAGGAAATAGAGGTCACTGAGCACCTGGAAATCTCGGTAGATGGAAAGTCGATATTCGTTCCTGGCGAGGTGTCGGATTATCTGTTCGAAGCACACCAAGGCTCGCTGCGTTTCGATAGCGGCAACTTCGTTCTGCGAATTGACGGGGGCGATGCCTCTAACTCTTACTTCGTGCTCATATACTTTGACCGCTCCATGGTCGACCGTTATGTAACATACAGCGGCGAAGCCCCTGATAAGCCCTTGAGCGACACACATTATTTCGAGGTCGGGGTGGAGTGAAGTGGAACGCAGACTCATTCTATTCGGGCTGGCACTGCTATTGGTGGGTAGATGCGCTCCTCTGCTATACGCACAGGGTGTAAACCCCGTGCAGTACTTCTACGACGGTCTGGGTCGGCTCACATGCGTCGTGGACACCAGTGGCAACATCGCCACATGCCACTACGAGGCAAGTATCAAGGGATGGAGATGGTAGACAGCGCACAAAACGACGGAGTGGCCGCCAATAGGTGGAGCGCGCGGAATCAGTTGATTGCCATCAGCGGCGGCGTCTCGGCGAATTTCCAGTACGACGCCTTCGGCCGGCGGGTGAGCAAGACGGTCGGCCCGACTACGCAATTTCTCTACGATGGTGCGAACCCGGTCCAAGAACTCTCGGGCACGGGCGTCAGCGCGAATCTGCTGACGGGCCTCGGCGTGGACGAATATTTCCAGCGAACGGATGGCAACGGCCCCGCCAACTTTCTGAGAGACGCTCTTGGGAGCACCGTTCCTTTGACCGGCCCAGGGGGTGCCACTCTGGCGTCCTACACCTATGGTCCGTTCGGGAGTACGACCGTCGCTGGTAATTCCTCGAATCCGTACCAATTCACAAGCCGGGAGGATGATTCGACCGGTCTCTACTTTTATCGGGCGCGTTACTACTCGACCGCACTGCAGCGTTTTATTAGTGAAGATCCCACAGAGTTCGGCGGCGGGAACAATTTGTATCGCTACGCGGGTGACCAACCGCTTATCGCAGGGGATCCTATGGGTACACAAGGCGTCATCGACTCAATTCTGAATCACTTTTACCCGCCCCCGCCTCCCCCTCCGAGCCCAAACGCACCGCCCGGCCCGGCGATGCTTATCACAGATTACTCTACGAGCGCCACGGTCGTTGGATGGGAACCGCCAGGTTCCCAAAATCACAACAGGCCTGTTCCAGAATATGCCCCGAACGGCTGGACGACTTTTTATCCTGGGGGCGACGCCGAACCTATATCGATACCGAGCCTCACATTGCCGCAGAGCAGTGCGAAGCCCGGTGCTGGCCTGCCTTATTGTTCAGGATGGGGAGTCACTGTAGAAAGCCGTCCTGGGGCCGCCTTTGGCGGTACGTTGATCAATACTGGTGATCCGCCGCGGGGACGGGACATCCACGGAGGCGGGTCCGGACTCGCGAACCCCTACGCCCCGAATCAGCCCTTAACGATGACGAACGGCTGCACGCGTATGCACAATGAGGACGTGCAAAACCTGGCTAACGCGATTAAACAGTATCAGCAGAATAATCCGAATGCCCCGCCGATCCAATATTGTAGGTCGCAGTAGAGAATGGAATGAGGATAACTATCTTAATCGCGTGCCTGTTGGTCGTTCCTGCGAAGACTGCGGCCCAAACTTATTCTGGGCCTAAATGTCTCGGACGCTTCTGCGTGGACCGGGGTGCGTCTATCCAGGATTGGGTGAAGGTTTTTGGCCCGTCCCCCAGCGGCAGCCCGGCATATATCTACAGATCCACCGGAGCCTTTTTGGTTGTCCGCGGCACCGATTTGACCGACGCGGTTGGTGGAATCACCCTGAGCGAATTCACGTTGCCATCAGTAAGCAGGAACGACTACACCCCCGTCAAAATAGACTTTCGCGGTTGGAAAACACCCGAGGGAATAGGGCTCGGGAGCACGGAGGCCAACGTCCGTGCCGTGTACGGTCCGCCCGCCGGTGAGCAAGCCCTTACCGTGACCCGAGCCGGCGTGGCAAGCGACGAAAAGAAGATTTTCTACGAGGGGCCAGTCGCAAACGCAACGGCCGAAATGATCCTTGGCGTGCGAAACGGACGAATTACCTCAATCGAGTTAAGGCGAACGCTGTTGTCTTCTGGACCGGATTGCGTGGGCCCCATTTGCACGGATATGGATGTTTCGGAAGCCTCACCGCGGGCTCTTCGTACAGCCGTCTCGCCACCTTTGACACCGCAAGCAAGAACGGACGACTTTTATTGTCTTCAATCCGTGGACAAGACTTTCTTGCGGCTCGAACTAAGTTTGGATTCAAGTCGGGTGCTCGATCTTGTTCTCAGCGATATATCAACCTGCAATTACATAAGGGCAGGTGCCGTGCAGGTAACGGCCACGGATTTGAAGCAATGGAGGACGCCGGAGGGAATCGGATTGGGTAGCAGCGTGGACGACGTGATTCGCGTCTACGGCAAACCCCTGAATGAGTACGTGTACAAGCAGAAGGATTTGCCGGGCATGTTCCCGGGTTTCAAGGCGGGCGACAAGGTTCCCGACATCGGAACCGAGGTGTTGTCGTACCAGAACGACATCTACGAGAGTGTGAGCTTTGCCATACGCGATGGGAAAGTGTGCTTGATCCGTGTTTGGCAGAACGAATAGATACATGATCTCGAATCCTTGGAGCTTATCGGATCTGGCGTTGGTTCGGTCCGCGAAGTTGGCGGGCGATCGCCCGCCGAACCGGCGTTGGAATAGGTTATTCGCCTCTGAGCGAGAATTCATGCCTGCGGAAACAGCGCGAAAATTGATACTCGGCTGTATACGGGTAATATTGATCGTCCTCGTTGGTATAGGATTTGTTCGTCCCCTGTGGGCTCAAAGCGGTAATCCCGTGCAGTACTATTATGACGACTTGGGCCGACTGACTCGCGTTGTAGATCCGAGCGGGAACATCGCCACGTACCACTACGACTCCGTCGGCAATCTGCTCTCGATCACGCGCTCGACCCTGCCCGCGAACAACGGCCTCGCCATCCTGAGCTTCACGCCGCAGAGCGGCCCGGTGGGCACCACGGTCACGATTCAAGGCCAGGGATTCAGCACGACACCCAGCGCGAACACGGTTCAATTCGACGGCACACCCGCGACCGTCTCCACCGCAACTGCGAGTACACTAACGGTCACCGTTCCCTCGGGCGCGACCACCGGGCCGATTTCCGTCACTGTTGCTGGGACAACGGTCACCTCGGACACGAATTTCAAAATCACGGCACCGAATCTGATTTCGATCTCGGTCACGTCGTCGCTGACGACGATTTCGCCTGGCCTCACGACCCAGTACCACGCGACGGGCCAGTACAGCAACGGCAGCACGCAAGACCTGACGGCCACGGTCACTTGGAGCGCCGGCAACCCCAGCGTCGCGACCGTCAGCAACGCCACCGGAAGCCAGGGCCTCGTGACCGGCGTCGCGGCCTTTGGACTTGAATTCTAGGGATTATGGTCCGGCCTTTGAATTTCTGGGGGCCCGCTCTTTTCTCCACTGCGGGAAAAGGGTCAGGATTTTGACGGGGACTTTCTGGTACCATATCGGTGATGGGCTACACCCCGGTAACCGGGGGCAGCACCGGAGGACAACATGAGCACAGCGCCCGCCACGATGGCCCCAGCTTCACGCTGATCCCGCACGCACTCCGATTTTCGTCGTCGGAGCGTGGGCACCCTCGTCTCGGTACGCTGCGATGTAGTGCAACAGTGATATCCTTTCCCCGATGAATCCAGTCAACGGAAGAGAGCAAATGGAAGCCAAGCCCACCCGTCCGAGATTAGTGGTGTACTGATGTCGTTTCTCTCGGTGTATCCACTTGTAAGAAAATTCAAAGCTATTATTGTACAGTCTGCGCTTATAACAGCCACTTTGCAGACACAGATAACTCTGAAGGGGGTCCAGCTGCGAGGCGGAACCCTGGGCACTGGCACGCCGCAGAAGGAATCTGTATCCGGTTGCGATCCGGCCACCCGGACTATCGAAGCCTTCGGCGCATTGGATCACCCGAGCTCTGCAGTCGAGGTTCCCGCGGCTATCCGAGCTCAGTTGCCCGAGGGCGCGACTGTCCGCAAGATTATGAATACGAAGCTGGCACCGGCAGGAGAGCAGGTGGTCTTATTTGACGCTAGCCGAGACGATTTGGAGCCATTGCCCAGAGTAGCGGTTGTGGTCGGCAGAACTCCCATGAGGACACTGGATTCCTTCTCCGGATATGGCTTCACACACTACCTCAGTGCCTGCGAATTTTCTCTTAGTCCTGTGCGCACAGCAGTTGCAGTGGCTTATTCCACTGCCGGGGACGGATCAGGAACATACTTTGCGATACTGGGCTGGGATTCGGGTGATTACCGCAAGTTATTCGAGGTCGAGATTTCCCAAGGACGAATGGTTCTTCAGCCCGGCCAGCTTTCGGTCTGGGAGAGCCTGGGTACCGGCGAGTGCGTCTGGTGCCCAAGTCTCTATAGAGTGACGAGATACAGATGGACGGGCACACAATTCGTTAACACAGAGACACGCAAACTACCGAATCCCTTGGACCCGGGGGAGGTCTCAGAGACGCCGCTGGTCATTTCCAACAACTCGCAAGCAGAGTGAGGCGATCATCCGGCGAGTGGCGCAGGTCTTAGCGTGGAATTTGTGTGCGGCTGCTCCTTCGCGGGCGAAGGGCCGAATAGTTCCTCTCTTTTCGGAAACCAACCCGACGCGTCACGTTGGCCCTGTGTTTGCGGCCATTTTCTGGTAGCATACACATGATGGGCTACACCCCGGTTACCGGGGGCAGCACCGGAGGACAACATGAGTACAGCGCCCGCCGAGGGCCTGCCCGCCTCAGCAAATAGCGGCAGAATCACCGTCCCTGAAATTCAGAAACGTAAATCACCGCGCAATTCGGCGGGCCAGCCGCAATCGAGAATTGTGTGCTTGACCGCATACGACTACCCGACTGCGCGCGCGCTCGACGAAGCGGGAATTGACATCCTGCTCGTTGGCGACTCGCTCGGGATGGCCGTGCTGGGTTACGAGAGCACGCTGCCCGTCACGGTCGAGGACATTTTGTTTTGCTCGCGCGCCGTCGTGCGCGGCGCATCGCGCGCGCTCGTCGTGGCGGACATGCCCTTCGGCAGCTACCACATCGGCGCGGACGACGCGATTCGCCAGGCCGTGCGCTTCATCAAGGAAGCGGGAGTCGCGGCCGTGAAAGTGGAAGGTGGCGAGCGGCGGTTGGATCTGATCGCCCGACTCGTGGACGCCGAGATTCCAGTGATGGGTCACATCGGTTTGACGCCGCAATCCGTGCACGTCATGGGCGGCTATTCGGTTCAAGGCCGGACGACGGATGCGGCCGACCGCGTCCTTCGCGATGCACGCGCGGTGGAGGCAGCGGGAGCATTCTCGGTGGTGCTGGAGTCGGTCCCGCGCGAGCTGGCCGCCCGCATCACGGCCGAACTGAGCATTCCGACGATTGGCATCGGCGCCGGGCCCGATTGCGACGGCCAAATACTGGTCTTTCACGATTTCGCCGGATGGAATTACGGACATACGGCGAAATTCGTGCGGGCATTTGCGAACCTGCGCGAAGAGATCGCACAAGCGGCATTGGAATATCGCGAGGCCGTTCAGTCCGGCGCGTTTCCGAATGACGCGGAGTCGTACCACGCGGCCGCGGAACTGCGCGAGAAGCTCTGCCCTCGGCAAGCGACGCGTCCAATCGGCACGCGTCGCTAGAGCAGCCGCGCCGCAGTATTCTTCTGGAGGAAATTGATGACACCCAGTGAAGCTCAGGAATTGTTTCTCCACAACCAGTGGGCGAATCGCCGCACGCTCGGGGCGTGCGAGGCGCTGACTCCGGAACAATTCACGCGCAACCTCGGTTCCAGTTTTTCTTCGGTTCGTGACACGCTGGCGCACATCGTCGGCGCTGAATGGATTTGGCTGGAGCGTTTTTACAGCCGCTCGCACACGGCGTTGCCGCCCGGCTGGGATCTCCCGGACTCCGCGGCGATGCGAGCGCGGATCGAGGAATTGGATTCTTCGCTCGTAAAATTCGTTTCCGGCCTGGATGCGGCCGCGCTCGAGCGCGTCATCGAGTACAAGAACTTCGCGGGCCAGCAATTTGCGGACCCGCTCACTCTGCTGCTTCAGCACCTGGCGGACCACAGCACGTATCATCGCGGGCAGATGGCGACGCTGCTGCGGCAACTTGGTGCAAAGCCCGCCTCGACCGGCTTCATTGTGTTCCGCCGCGAGCGCGCCGCCAGCGCCGGAAAATAATTTCGCAGCCTCCGCTTGGAAACGATTCACACCATCGATTGGATGAAGCAAATCGCGCGCCAGTGCCGCGCGGAAGGGCGCGAGCCGCTGCTCGTGCCGACGATGGGTGCGCTGCACGAAGGCCATCTCTCTTTGGTGCGCGCGGCGCGCGCGGACGGAGGGCCAGTCGTTGTTTCGATTTTTGTAAATCCGAAACAATTCGGGCCCAAGGAGGACTTGGAGAAATATCCACGCGATCTCGCGCGCGACCGTGAGTTGCTCGAACGCGAAGGTGTTGCGTGCGTCTTTGCGCCGCAGGAGGAAGAGATGTACCCCGGCGGCTACGGCACTCACGTCGAGGTCGAGGGATTTTCCAAGCGGCTGGAAGGGCGGGTGCGCCAGGGCCATTTTCGCGGCGTCGCCACGGTGGTGCTCAAGCTTCTCGAGATTGTGCGGCCGGCGCGCGCGTATTTCGGCCGGAAGGACGCACAGCAGGCGCGGCTTATCCAACAGATGGTGCGCGATCTCAATCTCGATGTGGAGATCATCGTGCGCCCCATCGTGCGGGAGACAGATGGCTTGGCGCTCTCCTCCCGCAACGCGTACCTCTCGCGCGAGGAGCGGCGCGCCGCGACGGTGCTGCATCGCGCGCTGGACGGCGCGCGGCGGCAGATCCTCAGCGGCGAACGCGACGCGGCGCGCATTCTGGCGGGCGTTCGCGAGATGATCGCAAGAGAGCCGCTGGCTGCGCTCGACTACGCGGAACTTGTGAACGCCGCGACGTTCGAGCCGCTTCTTTTCGTGCGCGGCGCGGCGTACTTGGCGATCGCAGCGCGCATCGGAACCACGCGGCTGATCGACAATTTGTACTTGGAAGAGAACGGTGGCGCGGTTGTTGCCGCGTTGTGAACTTGCGACTATTCCCGCGAAAAGGGCCGGCGCGGCTCAGGCCTTTTTTTTCAGTTCTTTCAGAGCGGCGAGAACTTCGGCGGCGTGGCCTTTGGAGCTTGCGGTTTCCCAAATCTTCGCGATCTTTCCGTCCGGCGTGATCAGAACGGTGCTGCGGACGATTCCGAGAAAACTTTTTCCGAGGAACTTCTTCATGCGCCGCGCGCCGTAGGCCTCGATGACCTCGAACTTCGGATCGCTCAGCAGATTGAAGTTCAACTTCTGCTTGTCATGGAAACGCGCCTGCGTTTCCACCCTGTCGGCGCTGCACCCGAGGATGACGGCGCCGAGCTTGTCGAAATCCCTTTTCCGGTCGCGAAACTCGTTCGCTTCGCAGGTGCAGCCCGGCGTGCTGGCCTTCGGGTAAAAATAGAGCACGACGTAACGCCCCCTCAGGCTCGCCAATGAGATTTCCTTGTCATCATCGCCGCGGAGATGAAATTCGGGCGCAGCCTCACCGACGTTTAGCACGGTGGCCCCCTTCTCAGGAAAGAATAACGACGCACTGCGCATTCAGCCGAGCAGGCGGCGCAGCGTCTCCTGCACGGCTTGCGGATTCGCCTGGCCGCGCGACGCCTTCATGACCAGGCCCACGAAATGATTGAAGACGTTCTGATTGCCGGCGCGATATTTCGCGGCGTTCTCGGGGCTGGCGGCGATGGCGTCGCTGCAAAGCTTTTCGAT
>DASPOJ010000249.1:0-18052 GCA_035626055.1 Candidatus Methylomirabilota bacterium
GCAAGACGCAGGAGCGCATCGCCCATACGCTCAAGACCGGCAAGCCGCTGAGAAATTGAGGAAGCCGTGGCGGAAGTGTTTCGTAAGTCTTGGCGCCCAGCTTGCTTTTTGCCTCATCGCAGCATCCAATGCAGGGAACGCTTGGGGTCTTCCGTCCCGGCGCTCGCAAGGGGTGAGAAATGCGCGAAGCCGTAATCGTCAGTTCGGTGCGTACGGCCGTCGGTAAGGCCGGCAAAGGCACGCTGCGCTCCACGCGCTCGGACGATCTTGCGGCGATTGCGATTCGCGCCGCGCTCGGCCGGGTTCCCGCCCTGGACGCGAGAGACGTGGAAGACGTCATCCTGGGCTGCGCGATGCCGGAAGGCGAACAGGGAATGAACGTGGCCCGGATCGCATCGTTGCGCGCGGGATTGCCGATCGAATGTTCGGCCATGACCATCAATCGCTTTTGCTCTTCCGGCTTGCAATCTATCGCCATGGCGGCAGAGCGAATCATGGTCGGCCATGCGGAAGTCATTGTGGCCGGCGGCGCGGAATCCATGAGCATGGTGCCGATGGGCGGCAACAAGATCGCGCCGAATCCGTGGCTGATGGACCACTATCCGGATTCCTATCTAGGCATGGGACTCACCGCTGAAGTCGTCTCGCGAAAATACGGCATCACGCGCGAGGAGGCCGACGAATTTTCGCTCGCAAGTCACCGGAAAGCGGTTGCCGCCATCGGCGCGGGATATTTCCGCGATGAAATCGTGCCTGTGGAGGTGACCATCACCGCGTTGCCGGCCGGCAACGGGGCCAGCGGCCGCGCGCCCAAACCGGAAACGTCGGTTGTGAAGTTCGATACCGACGAAGGTCCGCGCGCGGACACTTCGATGGAGGCGCTTGCGCGGCTGAAGCCGGTCTTTCATGCGCGCGGCAGCGTCACCGCGGGAAACAGCTCGCAGACGAGTGACGGCGCGGCTGCGTCGATCGTGATGAGCGCGGAGCGCGCGAAGTCGCTGGGAGTGAAACCCCTCGCGCGATTCGTTGCGTTCGCCACAGCCGGCTGCCCGCCGGAGGAAATGGGCATCGGCCCCGCATTCGCCATTCCGAAAGCGCTGAAGCTTGCCGGGCTGAAGCTCGACGATATCGCCGTCATCGAACTGAACGAGGCGTTCGCCGCACAGGCACTCGCCGCGATCAAACTCGCGGGCCTAGATCCCGCGCGTGTGAATCCAAACGGAGGCGCAATTGCGCTCGGCCATCCGCTCGGGTGCACGGGCGCAAAATTGACGGCGACGCTGGTCCGCGAACTCGCCCGCCGCGACGGGCGCTACGGGATGGTCACGATGTGCGTGGGCGGTGGAATGGGCGCCGCCGGAATTTTCGAGCGCCTGAACTAGAAACGCATTTGCCGGGAGCGCCCTACAGGCCGGCAGGAGGAGAATCCATGGCCACAGCGACGACCTCTCATGGAGTGAGCCGCGGCGGCGGCTTTCTGGTCGAGGCGCGGCATCCCGAAGACATTTTGACCCCCGCGGAGTTCACCGACGATCAGAGACTCATCGGCCAGACGGCCGAAGAGTTCGTCACGAAGGAAGTCCTGCCGGTCATCGAGGAACTCGAGCAGCACAAACACGGCCTGATGGCCGGCCTGCTGAAGAAAGCCGCTGAGATCGGCCTGTTGGGCGGCGGGGTGCCCGAAGTGTATGGCGGCTCGGGCCTCGACAAAGTTTCGAGCACCGTGCTCGCGGAAAAGCTCGCCATCTACGCGTCGTTTGCCGTCAGCCACGGCGCTCACGCGGGGATTGGCACGCTGCCGATCGTCTATTTCGGCACCGAAGAGCAAAAGAAGAAATATCTTCCGAAGCTGGCGAGCGGCGAGTGGCTCGGCTGCTATTGCCTCTCCGAACCGCAGGCCGGCTCCGATGCGCAAAACGCGAAGGCGCGCGCCGTTTTATCTCCCGACGGCAAGAACTGGATCCTGAGCGGACAGAAGATGTGGATCACGAACGGTGGATTCGCCGACCTCTTCATCGTGTTTGCCAAAGTGGACGGCGAAAAATTCTCTTGCTTCATCGTCGAGCGCGGCTCGCAGGGTTTTTCGATCGGCGCAGAAGAAGAAAAGATGGGCATCAAGGGCAGTTCCACGGTGCCGATTTTTTTTGAGAATTGCCGCGTGCACAAAGAGAATCTGCTCCACGAAATCGGCCGGGGCCACATCGTGGCGTTCAACGTGTTGAACTCCGGCCGCTTCAGCCTCGGGGCGTACTGTCTCGGCGGCGCGAAGAAAACCCTCGAGGTCTCCTCGAAGTACGCGAAGGAGCGGGTCGCATTCGGCAAACCCATCGCCGAGTTCGGCTTGATTCGGGCAAAACTGGCCGAGATGGCGGTTCGCATCTTCGCACTCGAGTCCATGATTTACCGTTCAGCGGGGATGATGGACCGCGCGGTCGCCGCCGCCGATTCGGCGTCCGATAAGACGCAAGCGGGAATGAAAGCGCTCGAGGAGTACGCGATTGAAAGCTCGATCAGCAAAGTGTACGGCAGCGAGACTCTGAATTTCGTCGTGGACGAAGCCGTTCAAATATACGGCGGCTATGGTTTCCACGAGGATTATCCCGTCGCGCGCGCCTACCGCGACGCGCGCATTAACCGCATCTTCGAGGGCACGAACGAAATCAATCGCCTGCTCGTCATCCAGATGCTGATGAAGAGGGCCCTTACGGGCGCGCTCCCCCTGCTTGCCGCCGGGGCGAAATTGCAGGAGGAAATCCTCGCGGGCCCGTCGTTCGACGACGCTATTCCAGGCCCTTGGACCGAAGAGGACCGCGTCGTCGAAGGCATGAAGAAATCGTTCCTCCTGGCCGCGGGCGCCGCAGTGCAAAAGCACCGCGAGCAGCTGGTCGAGCAGCAGGAGACCGTCGGCGCGCTTGCCGACATCGTGATTGACGTTTACGCCGCAGAATCTTCCGTTCGGCGGGCGCAAAAGGCCGAAGCGGTCCGCGGGGTGCAGGCCACCAGCGCGATGACCGACGCGGCGCGCGTCTTCCTTCACGATGCCGCTGATCGCGTCGAGAAACAGGCTCGCACGGCTCTCGCAGCCGTGGCGGAAGGCGACATGCTCCGCACCCAACTCGTCATCTTGCGGCGTTTCCTGAAGCGCGAGCCGGTGGACGCCATAGCTCTGCGCCGCAATGTTGCCGCAGCGGTCACGGCGGGCGACCGGTACCCGTTTGAGGGCCGCTGAATGAAAGCAGGCTCGCGTGGCAAAGCGGGCGGGTCTTGCCCGCGAAACCAACTGAATGCCATAGAAAAACTCCAAAATTGGGATTGCCCCGCCCGAACTGGGAACAGCTCGAGTACTGTGCCGTGAGTCCTAGACCTTTTGAGTCGCTTGTACTGTCGTAGATGGAACAGTTTAGCGACTAAAATTTTATTGAATTCGATGAGCGTCGTTTGGCCGATTGTTTGCATCTAAGCAGGGGAGCACCAAAAAGGGAAAGGAACCCACGACTTCATGACTGCTCGGCAAATGTACCGGAATCCGAAAGTGCGCCGTTCGTTCTGGATTGCCGTCGTTGTAGTAATAGCGCTGCAACTCTATTACGTGCAGGAGTTGCTCGCGCTGCTGATTCTGTTTGCTGCTTTCTTTGCTGTGGCTACCGTACTTGTGCTCGCACTGTATCTCGTGAACCATGCTGGCCAGTTCAGCTTGGCCAAGATGGAGCCCTACGCGGTCTCAGTGGCCCGGGCGGGCCGCCGGGGTTTGGGATTCCTCGGAGAATTCAGTAAAAAGCCGTTCCGCCGTCAACATTCAGAGACTGCCCCGTAACCGCGCTGGCGGCGTCCGAGGCCAGGAACAGGGCCGCAGCGGCGATTTCGTCCGCCGTTTGGCCGCGTCCTTGTAAGATGCTCTGAAGAAAGTGTTTAAGCTCTTCTTCCGGGGAGACGCCCAGGCGTTTCCCCAGCTTCTCTCCCAACTCCTTCGACATCTGAGTTTCGGTCACGGGCCCGGGGCAGATTGCATTGACGCGCACGCCCTTGCGCGCCGACTCCGCCGCCGTTACCCGTGTCAGGCCGAGCATGCCGGCCTTCGCCGCCGCGTAAGGTGACCCCCAGGAGAATGCCGCCTTTGCCGAAAGGCTTGAAATATTCAGGATCACGCCGGAATGGCGCGCGTACATGCCCGGCAGAACCAGGCGCGTCAGAAGGAACGCCCCGCGTAGGTGAACCGCGATCACGCGGTCCCATTCGGTGGGCGAAATCTCCTCGACTGGCTTCACCGGACCGTACTCGCCGGCATTGTTCACCAGGATCGAGACCGGGCCGAGGCGCTCTTCGGCTGTTTTCACGATGCGAGCGCAATCGGCGTCCTGCGAGACATCGGCCGAGATCCACACCGCGCGCCCGCCGCTCTTGGTGATTTCGCCTACAACGGCCTCGACTTGCGCGCTTGTC
Source organism: Candidatus Methylomirabilota bacterium (assembly GCA_035626055.1). GTDB lineage: Bacteria > Acidobacteriota > Terriglobia > Acidiferrales > UBA7541 > DASPOJ01. Next base: position 4,441 of record DASPOJ010000249.1, read on the forward strand.
CGCGCGGCGACGAGCACCGCCGCTCCCTCGGCAGCGAAACGATGAGCAATGGCGCGGCCGATCCCGCGTCCGCCTCCCGTCACGATTGCGACTTTGTCTTTCAGCAGCATCTCAAAAGCGGCTCCAGCATAGCATTCCTCCGCAAGTTGAGGCAGAGACTCCGAAGCCTTGTGAGGAAGCCGGGATCCCCCGCTGGCGAAAGTGGCCGGGCGGATGTCATGCCTTTTATGCCGATGGGATGCGTGCCTCAGGCGTTGCGGCTCGGCGCGCGCGGTAGAGCAGGGCGGTCGCGGCCAGGGCTCCGAGCAGTTGCGCCGCGACAAAGCCAGGCGCATCCGCCAAGCGAATGCCGGCAAATGTGTTGCTCGCCGACCGGCTTCAAGGCGGAAATCAGGACATAGAGCCCGCATCCCGTGGCGAGAGAAGTGGCCAGCAGCGCGATGGCGGTGTTTCCGCCCGATAGCCGCTCTCCCATGATGCCCGAGCCGACGATGGCAATCAGGAGAAACGCAGTCCCGAGGAATTCGGCAAGGAGACGCGCGCCAAGCGAGATTTTCATTGCAGGCCGATGCGGTCGATTTCCGTCTTGATTGCGAGTTGGTCGAGGCTGGAAAGAGGCAGACACAGGAACAAACCGATTCTGCGGTCGAGAATCATGAAGGCCTCGCGGAATGCGCGCTCAATTTGTTCAGGAGTCCCTGTTACCGCGGCCGGATCGGGAACGCCCCAATGCGCCGTCATCGGCTGGCCGGGCCAGAGCGGGCAGACTTCCTTGGCAGCGTTGTCGCAGACGGTAAAGACAAATTTCATTTTCGGCGCGCCAGGCATTGCGAACTCATCCCAGCTTTTGCTTCGCAGACCACTGGTGGGCAAGTGCGCGAGGTCGAGCTGCTTGAGAGCCTCGGGCCGCACAAGGCCCGAGGGGTGGCTTCCGGCGCTGTAGGCCGTGAAGTTGGGCCGGCCCCTAAAATTGAGGATGGCTTCAGCCAAAATCGATCGCGCCGAATTTCCGGTGCAAAGGAAAAGAACGTTGTAATGGCCTTCCATCCGCGTCACCGATTCGCCCCTGCCGCGGGAGAACAGCGGTCCTTTGTGCAACAGGACTTCTCGGCAGCATCAATGCTGGCGACAGGCTTCCGGGCGCGAACGAAGGCGCTTGCAAATTTGCCCTCCACCGCCGGTGCGACGGCATCGACATCAATGCCTTGGGCCGTCAGAAATTGCCGCGCGTCTTCGACACCGTAAATGCGCGTCGGCTCGATTTCGATTTCCACGAACCCCGCGGCTGCGAGCTTCGCGCGATACTCGGATTCTTCCATCGCCCCCGCGACGCACCCAACCCACAGCTCAACGCTCCTGCGGATTTCGGCGGGCACGGGGCCGCGCACGACCACGTCGGAGACGGCAAAGCGTCCGCCGGGACGCAGAACGCGGAACGCCTCGCGCAAGACGCGGTCTTTGTCCGCCGAAAGATTGATCACGCAATTCGAGATCACGACGTCAACCGAAGCTTCCGGCAGAGGGATGTTCTCGATCTCTCCTCTGAGGAATTCCACATTTTGCGCGCCGGCCTTGCGTTGATTCTCGCGCGCCAGCGCGAGCATTTCGTCCGTCATGTCCAGGCCGTAGGCTTTGCCCGATGGCCCGACCCTCTTCGCGGAAAGGAGAACGTCAATGCCGCCGCCCGAGCCCAGATCGAGCACGTACTCTCCCGCCGTCAGTTGGGCGAGAGCGGCTGGATTGCCGCAGCCCAGGGACGCCGCGACTGCCTTCTCTGGGAGGCCGGCGGTTTCGCTCGCGGCGTAGAGATTGGCCGAAATTGGATCGCAACACGGGGCCGCGTCAGCGCCGCAGCCGCAAGCGGCTGAATCGTTCGCAGAAACGCGCCGGGCCGTTTTGCCGTATTTGTTCCGGACGACGTCTTTGATGGTTTCGTCTTGCATTGCGCCTCCTGGAGGACATATGCGCATGTGCACATATATAAAGCTAGCGCGGCGCCACATATATGTCAAGGCAGATGTGATGTATACTTCGGGTATGGCAAAAGGAAGAGACAGTTTTTCGCTGGACCGACTGTTTCGCGCGCTGGCGGATCCCACCCGGTTGCGTCTGCTCAACCTCGTTGCGGACCGGGAAATTTGCGTGTGCTATTTCGTCGAAATCCTCCGAATGGGCCAGCCAAAGATCTCCCGCCATCTGGCATATCTCCGCAAAGCGGGAATTGTGACCGCGAGGCGCGACGGGAAATGGATGCACTACCGGTTGGCCATCCCAAAGGACGAGGTCGCCGCAAGTATCTTGCGCGAGACGTTGAGACACTTGCGAGCGAAGCCCCGGATGCAGAGGGACCTTTCGCGGCTTGGTTCCGCGTGCTGTTCGCCTCAGGAGTTTGTGCTCTTGCGCGGGGCTCCCCAGCCGGCCCTGTTGTCTCCCGACGGCCGTTAGGGCCACCGGTCAGATTCCGTCGAAGCTCGTAGAATCGGCAGCCGTAGCAGCGTTTGTGAGCCTCCTTTGAGAGACGTTCATTACCCAGGAGGCGATGTTCGCGGGCGTGATCGGTAAAGGAAGCCGCCGCAAAATGGACTTCCAACTGTAGAATTTTTGGTACATCTCTTGAATTCGCCGCTCCATTTCTTCCGGCGAGCAGTACTTCAATTTCAAGTGGCACACGTCCCCAGGCCACCGTCCGATATCCTCAAGGCGGATCATGCGGCCTTCTTGCATCATGCGTTCGTAAAACATTGTCCCCTTATGAGGAGTCAAGATATTGAAGAACGCCACAGGGACCTTTTCGCGTTCCAGGAACTCAAGAGTGGATTGGAAGATTTCGGGGGTCTCGTTGTCCCATCCGAAGATGAAGTTCAGCGAGTAACTGATCCCCTGGCGGCGGAGGTTGCTTAGAATTTGGCTATAGCGGTTCACCTTGTTGAACCGTTTGTTCATCTCCTTCAGGGTTTCCGGGTTAATGCTCTCGATGCCCATGTTCAGGTGCAGCAGCCCGCTCCTTGCGGCCAGGGCCATAAACTCCTCGTCGTCGCACAGGAATGCAGTCCACAAAGCCGACCAGCGCACTTTGAGCGGAATCATGGCCTCCATCAGTGCCATCGTATGGGCTCTCTTGCCTCCGAAATCGCTGTCGCCGAAGAAAATGTTCTTCGAGCCGCAATGCCTGATCTCCTCGATCACCTCCGGGATCGGCCGGACGCGAAACCCGCCGCCCAGGTAAAGCCGCTCGGAGCAGAATTCGCACTGCATCGGGCACCCGCGGGACGACATCATCGAAAAAGTCTTGAATGGGCCGTATTTCTTCAGATTCACCACCTCGTAACGCGGCAACGGCAGTCCGGCCAGGCTGGGCATTTGCGGAGCCCGGTAGATTTTCTTCAGTTTTCCGTTCGCCGCGTCCTCGAGCATTTCGGCCCAAATGGGCTCTGCTTCCCCGATGCCGATGGCATCGCAGTGCTCAGCCGCCTCCTCCGGATAGAACCACACGTGCGGTCCCCCCATGATGACGGGAATGCCGCGCCGCTGGAACTCTCTGGCCACGTCGTAGCCGCGATACGAATGGATGGTCCAAAGTGAAATGGCCACCAGGTCCGGCCGCGAGTCAAAGTCGATGTCCTCCACGCCCTCGTCCACCGAGGTCACATTCCATTCCTGAGGAGTCAGAGCTGCAAGGTAGGGCAATACCAGCGGAACTAGGGACCTCGACCGATGCTTTACGACGGTGCGCTTCGTTTTCGAGAGATAGCGCGAGGGCTGTATTATCAGGATTCGTTTCTGCATTCAGACGCTCCGGTGATGGCAGTTAAGGCTTACCTACAGCCAAGGAGCTGGGCACCCAACAATTTTACTCAAAGGGGGCGCGAACGCAACGCCAAAGCTCAAAACTGGCATGGCGGCTGGGACCGGGAATCGTGTATCATCTACGAATCGGCAGGTGAAAATGCTTGAGGCAAAGGCTGGTCCCGAGAAAGGGAAGATCTTGCTCAGGATGCGCCCCCGAGGCTTTTGCGCCGGGGTAGTTCGGGCGGTGGATATCGTTGAACTGGCCCTGCAGGTATACGGGTCGCCGGTCTACGTCCACCACGAGATCGTGCACAACCGCTACGTTGTTGAGCAGCTCCGGCAACGTGGAGCCATATTTGTGGAGGCAGTGGAAGAAGTGCCGGAAGAAGCGGTGCTGGTGTTCAGCGCGCACGGGGTGCCTCCGACGGTTCGCGAAGAGGCCAAAGATCGCCGGCTGCGGGTGATTGACGCGACGTGCCCCTTGGTCACAAAGGTCCACCTGGAAGCGCTGAAATTCGCGCGCGAGGGGCGGACCATCATCCTGATCGGGCACAAGGACCACCAGGAAATCGTCGGTACTTCCGGCGAGGCGCCAGATAGGACCGTTGTGGTGGACAGCGTGGAGGCGGTGGACCGGCTGCAAGTAGCCGATGCGACCCGGCTGTCGTTTCTGACGCAGACGACGCTTAGCTTGTACGACACGCAAGAGATCGTAGCGCGGCTGAGGCAGCGTTTCCCAGAGATAGAGGGGCCGGCATCGGACGACATTTGCTACGCAACGCAGAACCGGCAGGAAGCGGTGGAAGAGATGGCCCGCGAAGTGGAGCTGATTCTGGTCGTGGGGTCGCCAAACAGCTCGAACTCAAACCGGCTGGTGGAGGTCGCGGAGCGCGCCGGAGTGTCCGCGCGGCTAATTGACGACGCGACGGGCATTCGCCCGGAATGGCTCGAAGGCGTGACGCGAGTGGGATTGACGGCCGGGGCCTCGGCGCCCGAGGTTTTGGTCGAGCAGGTGAGTCAGCGGCTGGCTTCGTTCGGTTTCACGGATCAACGGGACCGGGACTTGATTCGCGAGGACGTTCGGTTTACGCTGCCGCCGGAATTGGCCGTGATCGCGCCGGCCTCGAAGCAGGCATAGCGCCCCTACGCGGCGGGCAGTCTCAGCCCTGCCCGCGGCAGCCAGGCTTCCCAAAAGTGAAGGAGCACTCCTTTGGCGGTCAAGATCGTCCGTCAGCCGAAGAAGATTGCCTTGCTGGGCGCGCCATCGAGCGCGGCTGCGCTCTCGGCCGGACATGAGCGCGCGCCTGCGGCCTTGCGCGATGCGGGGCTCATCCCTGCTCTGGAAGCCGCAGGTTTCGAGGTCACCGATCTCGGCGACGCCGCCCCTCAACTCTTTCAGCCTGACGACGAACACCCTCGCGCTCGAAATCTTCCTGCCGCGCTGGCCGGACTGCGCGATTTGCGGCCGCGCGTGGAGGTTGCGGTGAAGTCGGGCGCGCTACCACTGGTGATCGGCGGCGATTGCATGATCGTGCTCGCCACAATTGCCGGCGCGCGGCGCTACTACCGCAATGTCGGCCTGGTCTACATGGATTCGGACGCTGATCTGAATGAGCCGGCCTCGACACCGTCGGGCTGCGTGGATGGAATGGTGATCTCTCACGCCATCGGACGAGGCGCAGCGGAGATGATCCGCTTCTGGAATGAACCGCCGCTGGTGCGCGAGCCGGAGATTGCGCTGTTTGGCGTGAACCGGACGGATCCCGCCGAGGATAAGTTTTTGGGACGCACGCCTATGCGGGCGTACCGCGCGGAAGATATCGCGAAGCTGGGCGCCGCGGCCGCGGCACAACAAGCGCTCGACCGTATGCACGGCGCGGGGCACGAATTCGTGCTGCATTTCGACGTGGACGTGATCTCGAGCGAGGAGTTTCGCGCGACGAATTATCCTTCGGTCAGCGCGCTTCGATTAGCCGATGCGCGCGAGGCGCTCGCGGTGTTCGCGCGGCAACCGCACCTCGCCGTGATGACCGTGTGCGCGTACAATCCCGCTCTCGATGCGGATGGCTCCGCCGCAAAGCTCGTGATTGAACTGATCGTGGAGGCGCTTGCGCCGCGATTGGCCGCGCCGATTGAGCCGCCTGCCGCAGTCGCGTCCGAACCAGTGGCCGCCCCCGAGCCAGCGGCTGAAGCGCCTGTGGAGGACGTGCCCGTTCCTGAAGAAACGAGTGCCGCTGAAGCTGAGCCGGCTGCCGCCGTGACGATGCCTGCGGAAGAACCTTCTCCGGACACCGGCGAGTCACCAGTCCTCACCCCGGGAGCAGATAGCGAACCACCCAAAACAGAGCCCGCAGGTTCGTAATCCTTCGCGACGTTTTCCGCAAATCCGCAACTCAGAAACTGAACGTCAGTTGCAGATCGATTCTCCGGTCCGCTGTGCCGAAGGAGTAGAGGCCGCCTCCGCCCCCGCCTCCAAAGCCTCCACCGCCCGCCATTCCGATCGATTGGTCGAAATCCGGCATCGGCGACCCGTTCACCACTCTCGTGGAGCCAATGTTTCCGACGGGCGGCCCGAAGTTCGCCACATTGAAGAGATTGCGAATGTTTGCGCTGAGCGTGAGCGTGTATTTCCGACCCGACGACGGCGCGCCGCCGAACGGGCCACCACCGCCGCCTAGGCCGCCACCCGGACCGCGTCCACCGCCCCCTGGACCGCCCGGACCTCCTCCTGGGCCACCGGGGCCGCCGGGACCGCCGCCTGGGCCTCTGCCCGGGCCACCGCCAGGGCCGCCTTGTTGGCCATTGTTTACGGCAGATTCGAGCGCGCCGCCGAAGCCGAACGTCTTGCTAACACGGAGGTTAAAGGTGAAAAGTGCGGAGCCCGTGCCAAAGTTGACCGGAACGAGGGCTTGGCCCGCCGTAGGCACGGAGTTGAACGTACCGAGTGGGGTGCAGTAGTCGTTTCCCGTCTGCGTCACAGTGGCGCAGGCGGTGCTTGAAACGAGTCCTGGCCGCTGGTTGAAAACGGAACTGCCAATCAGGTCCTGAGGGATCGTGATGTTAAACGGCGAGCCCGAAGCTGCCACAAGGAAGGGATTCAAGCGAAAACCCATCGGCAGAGTCACCGTGCCACCCAGAAAAATGCGATTGCGCGTGTCGAAGGACGCGCGGCCGTAGTCCGCGAGAATGTCGTAAGGATTCGAAGGGAAACTCCCGGCACCGCCTGTGTCGCTCTTGGCGTAGCTCAGGCTGTAGAAGCCGAACAAAGTCAGCTTGGCGCCGAGGCGGTAATTCGTGTTTACGATCAACTGGTTTTGCTCGAATTCTCCCTCCGACTCGTACTGATAGATGTTTTCCGGATTGCCCTCCAGAACGCACCCATTGGGGCGCGTGCCGCTATCTGGCACGCCAGGCACATAGGTTCCGGGATAAGGGGCGCAAATGTTGTCGCTGAGTAACTGGTGCACACCGCGAGTGTTGAGATAGCTTGCGGTGACTGTGGAGCTCTTGCCGAGCTGGCGTTCGACGCTAATGGCGGTCTGCAATCTATATGGTGCGCGAAGATTCGGCGCAATTTGGTAGATCGTCGGAATAGACGCGGACAAACTGCCGGTGTAATCGCTGGAAGGCGCCGCGCTGTTCGGGAAGAAGAACGACGGATTGGCGACCTCATATTCCTGCTCGGTCGTGCCGTTCTGACGTTCCGCACGCAGCACGAGGTCGTCCGTAAATCGGTCGTAGAATATGCCGAATCCGCCTCGCACAACGGTCGTCGGGCCCGCCTTGGAATGGCCGAGTCCCCAGGAAAGCATTACGCGCGGCGCCCAATCGGCGTGATCGTGAATGTGGTTCTGCGATTCAAATCGTAAGCCGTAGCTCAGCGTCACCGTGGGGCGAATCTTCCAGTCGTCCTCTGCAAAGAGGCCAATGTCCACAAGATTCACCTTGGCGGTCGGATTTCCCGTGATGATCGTGAACTGGTTCGGTCCCGCACCGGACGCAAACGATGCTTCATTGCAGAGTCCAGTAGAGCTAATTGGGTTCGTGCAGCCCGTCTCAATCGCCTGAAGTTGGGCCAAGGAAGGGAATGTGTAGCTGCCATTGAAGCCGCTCGTCGAAACACTGGTGACCTGGAAATCACGCAGGCGGCCGCCAAAGCGAAGGGAGTGTTTGCTGAAAGCAATCTGCGTGTAGCTTTGCAACTCGTAGCGATCCTCGTCGTCGGTGGTCACGCCGGCCGAGTTTCCGCCGCCGTTGAATTCACCGATGACTTGGAGAGACGGAAGCAAGGACTGCGCAGTTTGGTTGTCGCTTAGATGGAGATATTGGATCCGTGTTTCGGTCAGCGCGCGGGAACTGATGACATGCGTCTCGTCAAGTTGGATCGTGTTCTCGATGTCCGATGAGTTGGATTCCAACGACTGCAGAGAAAGTCCGCCGGCGCCCGAGTCATTATTAACGCTGCGCGTGAACTGGTAACGAGCGGTCAGCGTGTCGTTCGCGCCGAGCTGGAAATCGAAGCGAGGGCTGATGGTCGTCCGGGTGAGAGGATTCACGACCGAGGCCGTGTATTGCATCGGGTTGAACTCGGAATCCAGCGTTTCCGCATTCACGACGCTCGTGTTGTCAATGTTCCGCTGCTCAACCTCGAAGAAATAGGAAATCTTCTTAGTGAGCGGACCGCTGACGTTTCCGCTGAACTGAACGGTGTGATAAGGCGGCGTCGGTGTGACTCCCGGAATGATGAATGGATCGAGCGTGTTGAGTCCGGAGTCGTTGCCGATGACGAAGAATTGGCCGTGCGGCGTGCCGGTGCCCGGCTTGGTGAAAATCTCGATTCGGCCGAAACCCGGCTGGTCCCATTCGGAGGAAAACGGATTCTGATTGATGCGAATCTCGCGGATGGACGATTTGGGGGGCAATTGCCCGGCCGTGAATCCGTCAATGTACATCTGGCCGCCGTTGGGGCCCGCGGAAGGGCCCGCTAACGCCTGTAGTTCGTTCTGCAGTTCATCCGGATCGTCCGACAGGGCTTCGAGGTCCTTGCCCTGAATTACGACGGCCCCGGCATTGTTCTCCGGACTGACATCCACATGGACGGCCTCCCCCGAGACATCGATCTTCTGCTGCTGCGCGGCGAGAACCAGGCGGGCATCGACCCTCTGGATCTGGCCTGCGGAAATTTGCACCGAATCGTTCTCGAAAACAGTGAACCCGCTGGCATTCACCGTAAGAACATAGACGCCTGGCGCGAGGCCTTTGATCTCGTAAGTTCCTGTCGCCGTTGTCTTTATGGTGATGGTCTCCCCTGTGGACGGAGTCATCGCCACCGTCGCTTGCGGCACGGCTGCGCCCGATGGATCCGTCACCTGACCGCGGAGCGTGCCTGTAGCGGTCTGCGCGCTCGCCAGCGGCGCGAGCATCAGAGCGGCGAAGAACGCCGCACATGCGACTAGGGTGGTGCGAACTGGCCCGGCTTGCATCCTGTCTCCTTCAATCAGAACGAATGAGAATCCCTGCGAATGTGTCCTGCTATTATTGCCCGCCGCTGGCGTCCCCACTGGGGGCGCTCAAATTCCATGGGGCCAGTAGCAGACCGCCGGTTCCGTTAGGCGAAGCTTCGAGAATAGGCTCGACGCCGCCCAGCAGAGTAATGGCCGTTACGCCTGCCGCCGTGCCTTCTGTGGAGACGATCATCACGGCGTCGCCCTTCTGAAAATCATTCAACGTGGATGCTGGCATTCGGGAAATTAATTGCTGGAGGTCCATTCCCCCTCCGCCAGCGCGAGGCCCCGCCGAAGGACCGCCTCCCGGTGAGGCGGAATATGCAGCGCCAGCCGGCGGGCCGCCACTTGCGCCACCCCCTGCGGGAGCGCCCGCGGGCGCTCCTTTAAGACGCGCGGCGATTCTCATCGCGATGAACGGTGGGAGGCGGCGAACTTGTGAATCGGGCGTCACATTGACCACAAAAAGTTTCTTGGTCGCCAAGTCTTTGACACTCAAAGTTCCCTTCGCGGGATCAATCGAAGAGATCGTGCCGGAGATATTGTGGAACGCTCCGGAGACGATTTCCTCGGCGGCGAAAGCCGAGCCGTCCTGGCTGATCGCGCCACGCGCACGAACCTGGTCGCCGGGTTGGATTTGACCGAGCGTGCTGGGCTTGGCGTCTTCGAACTTCACCGAATCCGGCGCATAGCGCCGGAGGATCGTGTCTCTCGCCACTTGAATCGTAATGGATTTCTTGGTGCCCGCGACCGTGGTGGTGATCGTGATCGTGCCCCCGGTGGCGTCCACTGAGCTCACCAAGCCTCCAATGCCGCGTTTCTGCCAATCCGCAGCTTCTTGCTGCTTTAACTGTTCGATCTCGGCGCGCTTGTTGACGATGACGGTAATCGCCGATACCGATTGGCCGTCCTCCGCCAGTCTTCCGCCGACCAGCAGACGGTCACCCGCCTCGATATCCTGCAATTGAAGAGGCGTGGCGTTCTTCAGGTCCTTCTGGCCGGGAGGGATTTTGACGATGCGAGTGGCGTCCTGAATCACTATCTGCACATCAGCGCCTGCGTCGGTCGTCAGAGTGATTCTGCTGCCGCTCACCGACTTGACCGTGCCAACGGCGCGCGCTGCGCTTCCTGGCGGGGCCGGGGTGTTTTGCTGGGCTGCGGGCAATGGGGCAGCGGCGGCCAAACAAACCAGTGACAGCAAAGCGAGACACACGAGCAGCGGTCTCGCGCGCACCTTCCACCTGCCAGTTTTCGGGTCCAGCGCCACTCTCATAACGCCTCTCAAGGTGCCAATCTTGCGCTGCCGGGGCCGCAGACTGAGGAGACTCCCCGCACCACCGGATGGCATGTCCATTATTTGACGCAGGAACCGCGAGGCGTGTTTCAAGCTTTTGAAGGAGCTCAGCGTCAGAGGAACTCGGCATTAGGGCTGTGCAGGAACGGGCCAGTAGCAGGTCGTCCAGTAGTGCGGTTAGGGGTGAGCGCGGGACTTGGGAGACCAGCCACGCCATCTACACACGACAAAACGCTCCGCTGGATACGCGGTGATATTTCGCCGGCGACAGCCGGTCAGCGTGCCAGGAATTCAAACAAGGACGCGCCCAGAAACAAGGGCATGGCGAGAGCATAAAGCCAAAACGCGTCAGCCAGGGCACTGCGAGGCACCGGCAACCGCCACTGCCGAGCCCAGCCGGAGCGCTGCCACTCGCGGAACCAGGCGAGTCCCAGGTGAACTCCTGCGCCTCCCGTGAGCGAATAGGGGATCAATTGCAGAACGAGCACGACCAGGTAGTAAGTTCGCTCGTGCGGGTCCGCGAGACGGCTGTGGTGATTTCCGTCGACGCTAACGATCCCTCCCACCCAGCCGCGAAACATCGCAAACCCGTACGGAGGAATGATCGCGAGGCCAGAGACCGTCTGGGGCACGGCGCCTAAAAGCAGGTTGCCGCCAAAGTCGAGCATCGCGGCTTTCGTTCTGCTGCCCCGGTTGAGAGCCTGGATGATATTGCCATGAGTGGCCTGGCCCACGAGGCGGTCGCGGAAGCGCAGCGAGTATTGGTTCCCCGAGCGCACCATCGCTATCCCCGCGATGACCGCGAGCAAATATGTAAGTCCGACGGAGAGGATGGCGAATCGTGCACGCTTGAGGGCCAGAAGCATCGTCTCGATCATAATGGCATAACGCGAACGCAATTGTGACACCAATCACAATCTCGGGTCGCGTTTAAGCACCCTTTGCTCGCACTCCTCTGCTTTCAACAGGGGATCTCACAAACGGGGTTTTCTGCCTAGGCCACAGATCCAACCCCTGTGCTCCTCCACGAACACCTGAACACCTGAATAGCCTGCCGCAGCGAAGAATCCCCTGAGGTCATCGGGGCTTTGGCAGGCGACGTCTATGATCTGCGCGAATCTTTCGTTTCGGGCGCTGTGTCTCCCGCCTTTGTAGGCTCCTCCGAGGATCATCAGCGTGCCGCCGGGTTTCAGTACGCGCAGGACCTCCTTCATGTCGGCTACGAGGTCCGGCCAGTAGCAGTGAGAGTTGACAGCAGTGACGAAATCGAACTCGGAATCCGAGAATGGCAAAGAAGACACGGAACCGTGCCGAATCTCGACGTGGCCCGCCTCTATGAACTGCTTGTTGGCCCCACGGGATACCTGGACACTCGCCTCGGAGGAATCGATGCCGTAAACCCTACCGCTGGTAGCGCTTCCCGCGAGCTTGTGAACGGTCCTCCCCCCACCGCAGCCCACGTCCAGAATCGCATCGCACTTGCGGATCGCGACATGCGTCAGACCCCAGTCGGTCAGTCCGGAATGCGTGGTGTTCATTCCGCGCAGCATCAATCTGCCGAGCCAGCCCCTCGGGTTGCGCCACTGCGTCGTGATGCTCATTGTTCGCTCCACCCGTCAGGATGTATGCAGTATATTCCTTTGATTGGCCGTAGCCGCAGGTTCACACTCCCGGTCTCAGTGCCCGCTGTAGGCACTATGCTCCTGTTCGCCACAGACCGGGATTTCCGTGCTGTAATGGCTACCGCCGAATTCGTCTACAAACAACGCCACGCATGGCATTGTTATCGGGGAAGGGGGCTGCTGAAGGCGCTCAACGAACTCGGTCACACCATTAGCCGCGAAAACCCGGATTGCGTGATCGTCGCGAAGGAGGCGCCCTGAACTTCGAAGTGGTCCAACAAGCTCACCGCCCCGGGCAGGCGGAGAAGGGGCTGCGAGTCGCGCTATTCGGCCGTGCCCCGTTTGCCCCGGCTCCTTGTCCGTTTTGCGTCAGGGTGCTGAGGTGACCAATCGGCAGGCGGGAAAGTCACGCCCCAGAATTTCGGATTGGGCCAGATAAAAGAGACGCCCACTTCGAGATGTTTCCCGTGGGTGCGTGCCGCATAGACGACGGCGCATTCCAGGGAGTCCTGGCTTTCAGGACGCGATATCACAAGCCGCTGTCCCTTGGTCACCGAAGTCATGAGCTGGAGCAAGCCCCCATTTACCCCCACTGATAGAGTCTTGGTCTCTTCTTCGAACTTCTCTCCTGTGGCCGTCTTTCCGGTGACCCGCACGGGAATTCCAATCTGAATTCTCTGGCTGGTCCGGCGATTGGACGCAAGCCATAAATTGCCGAGCGCCTCATCGAGCCAGGCCGCGAGCGTTTCAAGATCTTCGGCGGGCAAGCTGACGAATTCAAGTCCCATCCCTTTGCCAACGTGCGTGGAGACAACTCTGGCCTGGGGCTTGATCGTGCGTGCATCTTTCGTAATTGCGACTTTCGTTGTCGTGCCAATTGGCAAGGGGTCGGACGTTTTCACATAGCAGCCCCCCATCGCCAAGTCGGAGAGCTGCCCCTGCAGCTGCGCGCCCGATTCAGAATCGATCACTTCCACTGAGGCGTTCAGTTCTCGCCGTGGATGCGTGCGCCGCTCAGCCTGAGAAATAGCCGTGCGCGGAAAGGAATCCTGTGGATTTTCAGCCATCGGGGCGCCAACCCCAGATCTATGTTGATCCTTTGCGGTGAGAGCACAATGAGACGCGAGGGTAGCGCATGAAGGATGTGACCTCGCCGCAAAGACAGTTTGTACGATTTGGGACGATGGTTCTACACCGAAAACGCCGGGCGGTTCATTGGCACAATTATGATTATGGTTAATAGAACGTAGTGATATTCAGAACACGTTGGCGCCTGGGCCGGACGATGCGGCTGCCGGCACCGCGTGATGCCGATTGCCGCAACTCGACGGGCAACCTTCGCATTTCCGTCGGCGAACGGATTCTGGCGAGCCGTGTAAATGAAAATCTGGTGCCCGGGGTGG
>DASPOJ010000250.1:0-10274 GCA_035626055.1 Candidatus Methylomirabilota bacterium
GCTGAACGTCCTGACGCCGTACTACGACGCGGAGCGCTTCGGCATCAAGCTGGTCGGGTCGCCGCGCCACGCCGACGTGATGCTTTGCCAGGGGCCTGCGATGCGCTCGACGGCGACGGCGCTGAAGCGGGCGTACGAAGCCATGCCCGCGCCAAAGCTTGTTTTCGCCATCGGCTCGTGCGCGTGCGGCGGCGGGGTTTGGTTCGACAGTTATGCGGTGATCGGGCCGGTCGAGAAAATCATTCCGGTGAACTTCTACATTCCCGGCTGCCCGCCGCGGCCGGAAGCGATTATCTGGGGAGTTGCTGTCGCGGTCGGCCTCGTTGACAAGAAGACCGCGCCGGTCGAATTCAAGCAGTTCGAGTTGCCCGTTCCGCGTTACCATCCGAGCGATTTAGAGGGCGAAGGCCCCCTCGTCGTCTACGAAAAAGCAGAAAAAGTATAAGGCTGAGCCGCGCACGAACTTCGTGTTTGCAGACCCCCGCGAAACTCCCGGGCCACCAGAACGCCGCAGAGTAAACTCGCTGTTGGTCAATAGGTCGGAGAATTGTTGGAGCCGAGGGCGGGAATTGAACGGGCGGCCTGCGGATCATCCGAACACTCTTATGTTGTTGATTCTAAAGGACTTTTCTGTGCTCGCGCCTATCGATGTGGCGGGCACTGGGGATGAGGCCCGGACTCTGGTGATTTCGCTGGGGGCCTGCTCTGGAGAGGATTTCATGGTGTCGAGGGTAGGAGAAGCGTACGATCCACAAGCCAGAGGTCCAAATCGGAGATTCCGGGTAAGATGCGCGTGTTGCAGCAAGACTGTGTTGCCGATTTCATAGAGGTTCGACTATCTCAGGAGAGTCCACCATGAATGCGCGATCCCGATTTGCAATTCTCTCTCTGTTACTAGTCTTTGCTGCATGTTTTCCTTTCCTGGCGGCGCCCTCGCATGCCAATAAGCGTGGCGAGCCCGCAGGCGCACAGTCTGCGGCGAATGAAGCGAACCCGCCAACTGTTGTGGAAAGGGGTAAAAAGTACGGCTACATCGATATGACCGGAAAGGTCGTGATTCCACTCCAGTACGACGATGCGTCTGAATTTGAGGGGGGATTGGCTGCCGTAAAAACTGACGACAGATATGGCTACATCGACATGGCCGGTAAAATGGTTATCCCGCAACAGTATGATTTTGCCAGCCCCTTCTTCGATGACCTCGCTGCCGTGACGATTGGAAAGAAGACCGGCTACATCGACAAGACCGGCAGGATGGTCATCGCGCCTCAATATTACCTTGGCTACGATTTCTTCGAAGGGTTCGCCGCTGTTCAGGTTAAGAAAGGCGACAAATTCGGCTACATCGATAAAACAGGCAAAATGGTCATCGCGCCGCAATTCACCGATGCCTCCAACTTTTCCGGAGGACTGGCTCGCGTCTACGTCGGCGGCAAGGTGGATGTCATCAGCTATTCAGGCGGCAAATTTGGATTCATCGACCAAACTGGCAAGATGGTTGTCCCGGGACAATATGACGGTGCGGACGACTTTTCCGAAGGATTTGCTCGGGTACAAGTCGGCGGCACAGTTGACATCATATTCAACGCGGGCGGCGGAAAATCTGGCTTCATCGACAAGACGGGCAAGGTTGTCGTCCCGATTCAGTACGACGCTGCAGGCAGTTTCCACCAAGGACTTGCTGCCGTTAAGACAGGCGACCAATGGGGCTTTATCGACACCACTGGCACGGTGGTTATCCCGCTGCAGTATTACAACGCCTACCAGTTTTCCGAAGGGCTAGCTGCCGTTCAGACCGACGAGAAATGGGGATTTATCGACAAGACGGGCAACATGGTCATTCAGCCGCAGTTTGACGGTGTCCATTTCTACTTCTCCGGTGGGTTAGCTCGGGTGCAGACTGGCGGGGGCTTTGAAGCATCGATGGACCTTAGCGACAAGTATGTAGCTTACATCGACAAGACTGGAAAGGTCGTTTGGAGAGCCGCAGACTAAGTTGTGTGCCTGGGGCCAGCTCTAGCGGCAATTTCGTTGTGTTGGGGACAAGAGAAGCATACGATTCGCGAGATAGAGGCCCAAATTGAGAATCCGGTTCGGATCATGTGCGGCGCTTGCCTTCTGCCTTTTGCTTGTTTTCAATGAGGCGCCTGTGCGCGGCGCACAAGACAAACCCAACGAAGGGGACAGCGAGGACAAAGCTGTCTTTCTCGTCGCCCGCCCCGAGCTAGGGAACCTTATCTTCAAAGAGTCGGTGGTGCTGCTGTTTCCGCCGTCCGTGGGGGCAAGAGAAGGCATTGTCGTCGGCCTCATCGTCAACAGACCTGCTCGGCTTGCGCTGAGCGAAATCTTTCCCGATGACAAGGCGCTGGAGGATCGCTCCGAGACTGTGTACTTCGGCGGGCCTGTGGACCCGCGGACCCCCAGCGTAGTTTTTCGCTCGAGCAAAGCCCCCAAGGATGCGGTGCTGTTGTTTGGCGACGTTTACGCGAGCTTTGATACCGATTTCATCAAAGAGCTCTTGAAAAATCCCCAAGGAACACCAGACTGGCGGCTGTTTGTGGGGCGATCTCAATGGTCGCCGGGACAATTGCAAAACGAGATGGTCCAAGGAGCGTGGTATAGCACACGGGCCGAAACGAACCTGATATTCAGCGCTAGTCCGCAGTACCTCTGGCGCAACTTGCTTAAGCGGGCGGAGCCAGCCCCCATCGCCCGGGACTCAGACTTGCCGTTCGAGCTCTCCGCAAATTTGAGGGAGTTCCCAGCCCTCGATCGAATCGTTGGAGCCGAGGGCCGGAATTGAACCGGCGACCTGCCGATTACGAATCGTCACTGATGCGAACGCTACCGAGTGTGACTGACTACTACCGCGCTCTGTTTTCTTCGCGTTGCGGTTCAATTCCTCGCGGCGCAGACTGATACCCAGTGAATCCGTTTCTGGTCTGGGTGTGCACCAACTCCGACGTCAGAACCATGACTGCGACAACACGCAGATCGTCGCGCCACGCGCCCCGGATTGCGAGCGCGGGCCTAGCCTCGCGGCGTCCACAATCACCTGACTGTGAGGTAAGATTCAGCGCAGCGGCTCCGTTGCCGATCTTGCGGGAGAGAATCCATGAGCCAAACTGAAAAGGTTGTGCTTCTCGTGGCGGGCTGTGCGGTCGTGATCTTCCTCTTCGGCGTGATTCTTTCATTTTTCGAGGATTGGCTTGGCAACAGGGTGCCGGCCGTGCCAGCTTGGTTCAGACGACACCCTGTGCTAACCGGGTTTCTGCTGGTGAGCGCGTTCTACCTAGCTTTTGGCCGCCACGAACTCGAAATCACTCCGACGATAGGTTTTGTCGCCGGGCTTACATTCGTCGGAGCAGGAGCTCTTGAGATGGAAGTCGCGCGCATAAGAGAGAATCTCGAACGCCTCGAAAGCCGCATGGGGATGGGTGACACGGTGCAGATACCGCGCATAATTGACGGGTTGTGGGAGACAATCCACGAACTCCGAAACGCCCATCAACAACTTGAGTCACGCGTAGTCGCGGATAGGCGAGAAACCGTCTCGGAAGTCTTCGGACTGACCGAGAGAGTCGGGGAACTCGAAACCTCGGGCCGACACCTTGAGCATCGCACTGGCACGAACGAAACGCATATTGCTCTTCTCTTGGGCCAGAAAAAGTGATTCCTCGAACTCGCGAGGAAACGCCTGCTCAAAGGAGCGTCACAGGCGCACGATCTAACGGCTTTTGCGTGGTAGATTCATGCAACCGCTAACTTGTATCGGAGGTGACGCGATGGAAAGTCAGGTGTCGGACTTACAGGCTCTCGCCGACCGAGTCGAAAAGTTAGAGAGACAAAATCGCTGGTTCAAGAGGGGCGGCTTGGCGCTGGCGCTGATAGCTTCCTGTCTCTTCGTGATGGCGCAAGTTGCGCCGATACGAACCATAGAGGCCGACGACTTCATCCTAAAGGATTCCAAAGGCATGAAGAGGGCCGAACTCTCCGTGCCAAGCGCAAATCCAGTCTTGCGATTCTTTGACTCAGGCGGGAACGTCAACGCACTAGTGGGTGCAAACGGCTACATAATGTTCGGGTCCGGGACGAGGACTTATCCTGGCCAGGGAAACGAATCGTTCCGAGTGCCGATAACCAAGGTGTCGCTCACAAGCAGCGGGCTTTTCTTCGCGGATCAGAAAGGAAGTGCAGTCATTCAGCTTGGCGGACTGGAAAGCCCCGGGGCACCCGCTCTGGTGCCCCACCTTACGTTCTTCGATTCAAGCGAGCAGCCACGCGTAGACCTGGGAATAAATTCGAGCAGCCCGTATCTCAATCTCACGGACGGGGACGGGTTTTCAGCCCAGTTGGGAAGTTCCGATCTGATTACTCCAAGCACGGGTGAGAAGCATAAGACTTCCGCCGCGTCTTTGGTATTGTTCGGTAAAGACGGCAAAGTGCTTTGGTCTGCGCCGTGAGCCTGAGTATAGTGCACGGTGGAAAGGGGTTGAATCAACAGCATGAGTATCGCGCATCGTTTCACAAAGGGAGAAATTGAGGACTGGGCGAATAGGTATATTTCGCGGGCCAAGAAGCGCGAGTGGGAGGCGGAAGAGAATATCGAGCAGGTTGTCAGTCCCAGCGTGAGGAAGAACCGTTCATGCTCCAGAAGCGAGTTCCTCGCACTTTGCGACTGGAAGACACCCCGCACTCGGCAGCAGTGTGAACGCAACGAAGAAGGTTTTATTCGAGAAGTGACTTCGATTGCGTTCACCACTCCGAATGAGCGGTTGCGAATAGAAGTTCTAACGCTCCTCGAAGGGGTAAACTGGCCTACAGCTTCAGTCTTGCTCCACTTCGGCCACGTTGACCCTTATCCAATTCTGGACTTCAGAGCCTTAGAGTCCTTGAGCATTGTCAAGCCGCCAACATATGAGTTCTCTTTTTGGTGGAAATACGTGCAAAGGTGTCGGCAGATCGCGTCAGACTGCAACATTCCCATGCGTACGTTGGACCGCGCACTTTGGGCTTACTCGAAATTCAAGCGACGGCGTTGATTGTTTTCATCCGCCCTCACCACCGCACGAACAGACAACGTGCTGACCGAGAGGACGGCATATAATGAGTCCACGAGCAGCCACTTGGAAAACCTGTTAGTCTCCGCTCTCATTGGAGTGATTGTTGGTTTGGTCGCCACACAATGCTTTGAGTTCTACTTGCACTATCGTGCGTGGCACGAGGCGAGAAAGCTGGAAGGGAAATGGACCGCTCACAAGCTGAAGGACGGCCGCCACGTTGACCGTGAGAATGTAATGCCCGGTTCGGGAACTACGGAGATAATTGCTAAGAGATGGTACAGGGCGTGCTGCACGGACTCACATATTCTAGAGGTTGTGGGGGAAGACACTTCCGACGGTCGCCGACACAGCGGCCCCCTTGTGCTTGACTCAATTTGCTCGCGGCTCGGCCGCCGCATCCTTCAATATGCTCCCCCTGAGGACGAAATTGTAGAACAGCGAGTTCTGATTAGCCACGATTGGAAAACCATGTATCTTTTTCCTGACGACACGGTCGCGACACTTGGTTCGGGGTACCGCAATCACGCCTTGTGCAAGAAAGAAGAGGGTAAGGATACACGACGACCCTCCAGCGGCGACTGTGCGGATGGCCGCACCCCGGGGCGCTCAGAGCCAGTTACGTCCCAATTCATGTCCCAAAGCAACTATTCAACGCCGCTTTGACCGACCCGATTTATTGACCCAACCTGACTGACGCGGTTTAGTTAGGTGGCAAGCCGAACGAGGAGTAGTTCTTAATTGCAAAGAATTCGAGTGCGAGAGGATATATATGCCTGTCGAAGATGCTCTTCACAATTTAGGCGACCCGGGAAACCAACAAATCGAGTGGGCCATCGGGGACCTTTTACGTCTGCGTGCCAAACGGGCGAATTGGCGGGAGTGCTCGATTCTTCAGCAATTGGAGACGGGCAGAAATATCAACGCCTGGAATGATCTTTTCCGCCAAACTAGACAAGCGCTGGCTCGGGAAAACGATCTTGTGCGCAAGGCGCGGACGATTCTTCGCCCAGACAAAGAATCCTTCGATCAGAGCTTGGAAGATTTTATCGCTGAGATGATGGCAAGCATTTATCTTGCCCATAGTGGACACACAGACATAACGCTGCCCAAAGATGACGACCCCATCACAACCGATCTGATATCCGCCCAGAACGGAACTAATTATGTGACTGAGGCGAAAAACTTGAGGGAACCGAATAACCTTGCTTATGTTGCTTTTGCTCGCTGGCACTACAATCGGGCCGCACACCCCGACATTTTCAATTTTACCGTCGAACTTCTGAACATCGAAAGGCCATTCGAGGATTTGACCTCGGAACAGACGCTGGCCGTAGAGAAGATAATTGATTCACTGCCCGCGCGCGCACGGCCGTCAAAATTCACAGTTACTCTGCCGGAGTCCAGGACTTTGAGTATTGGCCTACGTGATGGGAATTGCGGCATGCTTCAGTACGGCCCCGGTCCATTCCTTGTGAACGAACGGGTCGAGGAGTGTCAGCGCGCGGTAATTATGAAGCTACTAGAACCGACACGGAAAGCGCTGATGCAGCTGTACTCACTGGCCGTTCCACCCAACTATCGGAAGTTGCTCTTTGTGCGTTGGAAACCGCCTGATTCAATTGTGGCGATAGGGGAGGCGGGCAGTGTGCGGGAGGCCGTGAGGGATCGTTGCCAGGAATTTATTCGTAGTTTCTTCCCAAACTTTGCTGTCGTAATTGCACATACAAACGAGCAGCTAGAGAGCGTGCCCCCGCCTTCTTGGTGATTCAAGGCCGTCAAGAATCATCTGGTTTTTGAAAGCGAGATCCCCCCGAAAGTTGGTGCGCAGAATCAGCGACTTGCGGGCATCCACTGAGGAGGGGGTTTTTGAAAGGCCGGTGTGGTATGTTCGGGGCATGGTCGGACAACTCATAGAGAAAGTGCGAGAATTTATCCTTCACGAAGCTGTCGCGGAGGCAGCAAAATGGCCAATTCGACGGTTATTGAGTCGGTTTCGGCAATGGGTTGATCTCTGGCTGTACGTGGCCGCCCTGAAGCCAATCGAAGACGGAATAAGGGCTGCCACCGTGGTGTTTCTAGCCCTGGCGGCCCTGACGACGGTGTGCGTCGGAATTTATGTTTGTCGGCGATGCGTATAGCCCGTGCCCACGCTTAGACCCAACTCGTGGGCTATCTTCGGACAGGACCACCCGAAAGAGCGTAACTGAGCAATTCTGACAGCATCGACAGCCACGCGGGGCCTCCCGCAACTCCATCAACTACCCAAGACTTGCCCACCAGATAGGCCTAGAAGCGCAAACCCGCCAAGACACGCCAAAGCGCGCCGACGGGCCAGTCTCAGCGACAGACCGCACGCGAGGTGAATCTTGACCGGGGAACGGTCGCCAACGTTCTCTCGCAGCCCCGGACCCTTCCCGTAACTTGTTGAATTAGGTGGAGCCGAGGGCCGGAATTGAACCGGCGACCTGCCGATTACGAATCGGCTGCTCTACCAGCTGAGCTACCTCGGCCCGTTCAGCCCGCCCCGCGGCAAGCCAACAACACGGCCTGCGGTGAGCAGGCCTAAACCATTACATCGAATCTAGCATTCCCTCCCAGCACGGTCAAACGCCCCCAGGACTTGATTTCTCATCTTCCCAACAGCGGGAAGTTTCCAGGCCCTAGCGCGTGAAAGGATACATCAGCCAGCCGATGGCGATGGCGATGAGGACAAATGCGAGGAACGCCCAAATGGTGTACTTGAGGCGCTCTCCCAGCTTTCTCTTGGAGAGAAACGCGAACGCCAGCGACGCGACGAATGCGAAAAGGAGCAGGGTCTGGAAATGGTTCAACATTGAATCCTCAGCGATTCCTTTCGCGCGCGGCGCTCACGGCTTGGTTTTGCGTCCGATGTCGAACGCCTCGAGAATGAACAGCATATTCAGCACGCCGGCGGTGGCAATCAGCATCGTGCCGTACACACCCACCGCGTGCGAAACGTCGGGACCGGCGGCCTCGAACGTCTTTGAGAGAAAGTAGAACACTCCGGTTCCCAGGTCCGCAAAAAATCCCAGCCGGTCGAACGGGTCCGCGCTCGAGGAAGGGAAAACGTTGCCGCGCATCGCCATCCCGAGAATTGCGAGCACGCTCACGGAAAGAAAACACACGGCGGCCGATCCCCAGCGCTTCAGGATGGCGTGCCCGAGTCCCGGCACGATCCACCCGGCGGCGGCCGCCGCGACTCCGCGCCCGGTGTTGGCCATCGTCGTTACTTGATTTTTCGCTTCGCTCATTTGATTTTGTGCCGGTGACGTCATGCCAGCAGCGGCAAGATCGCCGTTTGCATCGGCCCTGTGACGCGCGCTTCGCCCTCGTCTACAAAAACGTTCACTTCGCTTCGGATGCCGAACTCGGGCAAATAGATTCCCGGTTCGACGGAAAAGCAAGTATGAGGCAGAACGCGCCTGACGTCACGCGTTTCGAATCCGTCCATGTTCGCTCCGTTGCCGTGTATTTCCTGGCCGATGCTGTGTCCGAGCCGGTGCACGAAGTATTCTCCATAGCCCGCCTTGCGAATCACCTCGCGCGCGGCGGCGTCTACTTGCCATCCTTGAATCGGCCGGCGCGCCTTCACGGCGCTCTGCGCGAACGCGACCGCGCGATCGCGCGCCTCTTGCACCACGGCGAACACCTTCGCGTATTTCGGCGGCACCGTCGCGCCAAGATAGCCGACCCACGTGATGTCGTAGTAGACGCTGTGGGGCGCCTGCTGCTTGCCCCACACGTCCAACAGCAACAACTGGCCCTCGCGGATCGGCGCCGAATTCGCGGCGTTGGGTTCGTAATGCGGATCGCCGGAGTGGGCGCCGACGGCGACGATCGGCGGGTCCGCGGTTGTCACGCCGCCTGTCTGGAGTTGCGCCAGCATCCATTGCTGCAACTCGAATTCGGTGATTGTTTTGCCCGCGCGCACGGTCGTCGAGGCGTGCACGAACGCCTCTTGCGTCACGCGATCCACGACGCGGCCCGCGGCCTGGTGAGTCCGGTATTGCTCCGCGGACCAGGTCGCCTCGAACTGCTGCACAAGGTCCGCAGAGCTGACCACGACGCAGCCGACGCTCCGCACCAGCTCGATTGTGCCCGCGTCCACCATCGAGACGTAGGGGATCGCGTTCTTCGGCGAGTACTGCATGGCCACGCGCCGTGTGCCGCCGATCAGGCGCGGGAGGTTCTTGTACAGTTCGTCGAGCTGCGAGTACAGAAGTTTCTTGCCGGGCAGATCATCCAGCGCGCCGGATTCCACCCGGTGAACGAGTTTTCGCGGCGTCCCGCGCGCGGGAATCAGATAGAACCAGCGCCGCGTGCCCAGCCCGCCGCTGAGGCCCAGGATGTTCGCGGCAATCGGGTCGCGGTGATGAAAATCGTAGAAGAGCCAGGCGTCGAGGTTTTGCGCGCGGAGCGCTTTTTGGATGGCGCCGATGTCGGGCATGGTCGCTTGAATTTGCAGTTTCCGTGCGCGAACGAATCTTCCGCAGCCCCTGCGGGGGCAATCAGGCGAGCGCTCGAATCGCATCCGCCTTCGCGCCGGTGATTTCGACACGCTTGGTCCGGTTGCGTTCGCCGGCGGCAATTTTAACAGCCGATAGAGGCAGTTTCAAACGCGAGGCCAGGAGACGTCTCAGCGCCTCATTCGCGCGATTTCCCACCGGCGGCGCCGTCAAACGAATCTTGAGCGCGCCGTCGTGCACGCCCCCGATTTCCTCGCGGCTCGCCCGGGGCTGCACGCGCACGGCGAAGCTGACAACTCCGCCCTGCTCGCGAATCTGCAGTTCCGATTGCGGGGAAGCGGCAGGATTTCTTTGTGCGAAGCGCAAGTCAGGAGCCGGCGGCAGGAGGCTTCGATCCGACTGGACGTTTCTCGAACTTTTCGATAGTGGCGAGGAGCGTCGCGTGCACGCGAGCCAAGTGCTTTCTGCCCGTATACATGTTTAAGAACATGATGGCCCCGGCGGCGAGCACGATGTAGCGCAAACGCAATCCCGGCCAATAGACCATCAAGGCCGTCAGCAGGAACGCAATGGCGAGGCCCGACACCATAATAGACTGTGTCGTGCGGCGATCGTATTCCAGGAAAAGACCGGGGAATCTGGCGCGGCCTTCGATCTCGTCGCCGGAGAGTTCGGTCGGACTCTCCGCGAGTTTCTTTCTTGCCTCCCACAGCTGTCTGAGATT
>DASPOJ010000251.1:0-2748 GCA_035626055.1 Candidatus Methylomirabilota bacterium
ATGCCTTCGATGCGTTTGCCCGTCTCGCGCAGCAGGCCGCTGGTCAGACCAACGATGATAACCACCAGTGTGACTTCAATCCCCACGGCGAGGATGCTCACCGTTGTGCGCACAGGCCGATGGATCACATTGCGCGAAACCATCTGCCCCATCATGGCTGCGCACCTCCGCCGCCCTCTTCGCCAACATGCACGAGTTCGCTGCCGGGCGGCTGCTGCAGAACAAATTTGTCCGGGGCGATGGGCTGATTCAGCGCCAACTTCGTGATGTGAATATCAAGCTGGTAATCGTCCTGGGGACGCGTGATGCGGATGTCCCGGGCAAAATCCAGCGTCGCGGACGTTCCGGGCTGCTGTGTCCCTGAAGCAGCGCCAGCCGGCGCGGTCCCTTGCGCGGGCCACTCCGAATAGGAAATATCCGAATCCAATCGGCCGCCCGGACCATAGAGCTGAATGCGGGCGATGGAGAGGTCCGCCCGGTCGAACCAGATCTTGCGCGCAATCTCCAACTCCGCGCCGGCATCGCCTTCGCCCCCGCGGCGCAACGCGGTCAGGATGTAGTATCGAGTTGGTGTGGCGTCGAACTGCTCGAGGAGCACGGGGTCGCCGGAAGGAATTTCGGACCAGAAGAACGCGTCGAGGACGTGTTGCGGCCGGAGATTCTCGATGGGTTTACTCGAAGGATGCGCCAGAGTCGCGGAGCCGACCAGGAATTTGTTCTTCGAGGGAATGAAAATCTGAAAGGTCTGGCCGTCGCTCACCATGTCGAAGATGTTCTTCCCGATTACCGGAGCCTGGCCGATCACCCGGATCGAAGACGGCCGGGCGGCCAGGATGAAGCCGTGGAAGTCGTGGTACTCGTGAATGACCCCGCTGTACGTGGAACCCGCTGTCGGCTGAAATTCGGCCGTGGCGTTCAAACTTTGCATGGCTCTGGCCTGCGCGTTGTAGGTTTCCAAAAGCTGCCCCTTCGTTGCCTCTTGCGCGGGCCGTAACTGCGTCACCGGCACGACGTGCGTCTTCTGCGCGGCGCAGCCAGCCGACAGAGCCGACACGACGCCCGCCACTCCCATCAGGAACAAAGCGCGCGTCCTCTGCACATTTATTGTCATCGAGGCAAGCTCAAGAATCTAACGACCCGGCAAGGGCGTGTCAATTCAACCAGGGCGATTCAGCCCGCGCCACCGCGACGCGCAAGTCCTCGAGGGCAGGACGCACGCGACGAATGACCTCCGTGGCCCATAACCGGCTGGTCAGCAGCGTCAAGAAGCCTTTCTCAAAATCGCACACGGCACAAAACAGATAGGAAGGAATGAAGGGCTGGTAGGCATCGACCCCGTGGCGCGACAGTCCGCCCTCGAGCTCGGGATCGTGTTCCGGCAACAAACCTCCCGCGCGAATGCCGAATGTTTCTCCCACAAATCGCTCGATCAAAGCCCGCAGAAGGGCCTCCATCGGAGACGGAACCAGGAGCGCCCGGCTCCCTGCGGCGGGCTCGCGAAATACGACTCCGTGGCGCTCGCAGAATTCGCGCACGCGATCCAGGTGGGCAAAGAAATCGAGCGCCCACGGCGCGTCTCCAGCCAGCGCGCGCACCACAGCCGCCCAAATGCGCGCGGCCTCTTCGCCGGCCGGAGGCTCGCCCGTTTCTCCATCCACAAGCTCAAGCGACACTCCCTTGACGCCTTCGCCCAGATCGAGTGGCTCGATTTCGAGCCGATAAAGAGGATCTTCCATGCCCCTCAAGCTCCGCCAGCCGCGCCCGTGGCAAAGCGCTTTTGAAACTCCGGGGATTGCTTGCGCACTTCCAGCCAGTCAAAAAAACTCTCCGGGGCCTCCAGCCAGAGTTGGAACCACTGCAGAATCTCTTCCTTCTCGGCACGCTTGGACAATTCCACTTTTTGATTGCGGGCGATCATCTCCGCGCGGCGCCGGCCCAATCGCGCCACTTCGAGCACGCGCTCGATGGCAGCGGCGTCTCTTTCCTCGCGGAACTTCCGCAAAAGCTCATCGAGCCGAACCAGACACATCTCTGCTTCTTCCAAGGTGGCAAAGTGCAGCAGATCATGAAACTCCTCTTCGTAGCGTCCTTCCGTATCTGATCGCGTGGACCAAAGGACGCGCAGCCCCGCTTCCTGCAAGGTGCTTGTCACGTAATCCGTGGAAGCTTTTCCCAGCGCCCCCACTCGCGCCACCATCTGCCGGCGAATTTGTTCCACTTCCGCAGGCGTGAACCGGCTGACGTTCAACTCGGCTGCGATGGCGAGGATCAGGTCCTTTTTCGAGAGTTTGGAGGATTCTGTCATGATCACCCCCGGCGATGCGACGGCCTAGCTGCAGCGGCGGGCTTTCCGGTTGACGCGTCTCCCGATTGTTTCTTTTCTTGCTGTTCGCGCAAGCGGCGGTAGCGCGCCACCTGTGCATTGTGCTCGGCCAAAGTCTTGCTGAAGAAGTGGCCTCCCATTGTGTTGGCCACAAAATAGAAATAGTCCGTCTTCTGCGGGTCATATGCCGCGCGCAACGACGCTTCGCCTGGATTAGCAATCGGGCCCGGCGGCAGTCCCTTGTTCAGGTAGGTATTGTACGGCGAAGCGAAGCGCATATCAGTGGCTCCCAGCGCGCCGTTATAGCGGCCGGCCAGTTCCAGCGCGTAGATTACGGTCGGATCGCACTCCAGCGGCATGCCGCGGCGAAGACGGTTCTTGAAGACACCCGCAATCAACGGGCGTTCCGATTCCTGCGGCGTCTC
>DASPOJ010000252.1:0-6050 GCA_035626055.1 Candidatus Methylomirabilota bacterium
CTAAAATCCTGGCGGGTGGGCCGCTGGTCCCGCTCGTTTCACGAGCATCTTGATTCTTGCTCCATTGCGCTGGATGTGCGAGCCATGATACCACCGTGCGCACGTCACGGGGCAGTACCGCCCGTGGGAGGCTGGCGAGGGTGCAAAAGGCGCTCCTCGCCGAGGGTACGGCGTGGTGGAGCGGGCTGAGCGGCGATGTGGGGCAAAGGGGAGGGAGAGAGGTCCCTCGTCGTCCGCCATGGCGGACTCTTCGGGATGACTCCGTGCTGAGGCAGCGCGGAGCAATTGTCGGGTGCGGCGGAGTGTGCTAATCTCGGACTCGGTTTAGGGTGGATGGCACGACGCTGCACCCGGTTCACTGTTGCTCCCCGCGACGCGGGCGCATATCCTGAGAGTTCCCTGACACCGTCCCCGGAGGCCTCCCGTTTGCGGCGCAAGTGTCTGAAGGCTGCGGCGTGTCTTCGGGGCTCTGCGAGGGCCAATCTTGGCGACTGCCAGTAGAGAAGCGACGAGCAAGGCGCGGGAGATCAGACTCGCGCATTCTCCCGATTCGGACGACGCCTTCATGTTCTACGGCCTGGCGACGCGCAAAGTGCGCACGCCGGGCTTGCAGTTCTCCCACGTTCTGGCGGACATCGAGACGCTGAACCAAGCCGCGAACGAGGAAGTTTACGACGTCACGGCGATCAGCTTCGCGGCCTACGCGCACCTGCGGGAGAAGTACGTCCTGCTGGATTGCGGCGCGAGTTTCGGCGAAGGCTACGGCCCGATTGTGGTCGCTTCGCACCCCCTGCGGCGCGAAGAGCTCGCCGGCATGCGCATTGGCATTCCCGGCCTGCGCACCACGGCTTACCTGACGCTGAAGCTCTACGAGACGCGCATCAGCCCGGTGGTGATGGCGTTTGACAAGATTCTGGACGCGGTGCGGAGCGGCACGATCGAAGCGGGCCTGCTGATTCACGAGGGCCAGTTGATGTTTCCGCAGATGGGCCTGCACCGCGTTGTGGACCTCGGCCAGTGGTGGCTCGAGCAGACGGGATTGCCGCTGCCGCTCGGGGGAAACGCGATTCGCCGGGCGCTCGGAACGCGGACCGGCCGCCAGGTCGCCAAGGCCATCCGCGAGAGCGTGGCCTATTCGCTCGAGCACCGCGAGGCGGCGCTGAACTATGCAATGCAATTCGCGCGTGACATGGAGCCGGAACTGGCCGACAAATTTGTGGGAATGTACGTCAACAAGTGGACGCTCGGCTACGGCGAAGCCGGCCGCCGGGCCGTGCGCGAGTTGCTGGCGCGCGGCGTCGCCGCCGGGCTGATTCCGGGACCAGCCGAGCCGGAATTCCTCAGCGAAGCCGCGGAATAATCTTCTCGGTTCTTTTTGCGGGATTTCAGGCTCAGATGACGAGTTCGGGCACTTCCATCAAACCTCCCGAAAACGCGGCCTGGAAGGCAGCAACCACATCGGGATCAAAATCAGTGCCTGCGCCCTTCACGATGACTTCCCTGGCCTCGAGGGGAGGCATCGCTTTGCGATAGGGACGGTCGCTGGTGAGGGCGTCGTAAACGTCGGCGACCGAAATAATCCGCGCTTCGAGGGGAATCTCATCGCCGCGCGTCGGATGGTAGCCGCATCCGTTGAATTTGTCGTGGTGCGCCAGAATGATGGGGATCACGCGATGGAGAGTCCCGCCGACCGGCTCCAAAATATCGGCGCCCTTGTTCACGTGGGTCTGCATCTGTTCGTATTCTTCCTGGGTCAGACTCGCCGCTTTGTAGAGCAATTCGCGGCTGATTTCGATCTTGCCGATGTCGTGCAGCAGCGCAGCGGCGCGAATGTCCTCCAACCGCTCTGGGCTCAGCCCAAGGCTGGAACCGATTCGCATGGCGTAAATGGAAACTCGATAGGAGTGATTCTGCGTATGCTTGTCCTTGGCGATGAACTGCTGAAGGATCATCAACACGCCGTCGTAGGTCTGCTTGAGTTCGCGAACGTGCGCTTCCTTGCGATCGTAGAGCGCCCCCATCGCGTAGCCGGTCACCACGAGCGTGGCGCCCCAGACGGTGATGTCAAACCACTTGTTGTCCGCCATCGATATCCCGCTCGACAATCCAAAGAGCGCGGGATTGAAATACGCGACTATCGTTACCAGGCAGACGCTCGCGAGCGCGGTGAGAGTCGCGTGACGTTTTCCGTAGTAGTAGGCGGAAAATAATGTCGGTAACATATAAAAACCGAGAACCATTCGATGAAGCGCCACGAGGGAATTCAGCAACCATGCGATGGCAAAAAGCGAAAGTATCAGCCACAGTTCTCGATTCACTTCCTGGAAACGGCGGATTAATTTTGAATTCATCATTTCATTCACGCTCGACGGTTGTCTCTCTCAGTCCTTCCTCGATGATGCGCTGGGGCGGACCGGCATTTTCGCCCACGGCGAGAATTGGCGGTCCTGACGTATGCATAAATTTTGGAACTATCGATAGCGGTAGACAAGGTGTTTCACCTCGCGGCATGTCCTGCTCATCAATGGACCTCTCTTGTCTTGCTTGCTGGGTTCCCGGGGAGTAAATCGTCGTGGAACTTGAACAGATGAAGTCGGTCGCCCAGTGACACAGGCGCATCGGCGCATCTCGCTTCCTGCAAGCGCGCGAATTGGTGTAAAATCACCAAGTTAAAGGGAAAGGTGCAGCGCTAACCTTCGCGAATCTTTCGAGAACCACGCAAACCCCTCGGAGCAGCGCCTGCCGGCGCAGGCGAAATTCCCTTTGCGACGAGGTTCCAATATTCTTGCAGGCAGAACCCGAACGCCGCAGTTTGACGGCGGATCGGAGCGGCCGATGAGAAACCTTACACAAACCGGACGCGAACTCCGCGAGGTGCTGGCGCAGCGCATCCTCATCCTTGATGGCGCGATGGGGACGATGCTGCAACGGGCGCATCTGACCGCCGAAGACTTCGGCGGGGCCAAACTCGAAGGCTGCAACGAACATCTTGTGGCGAGCCGTCCCGACGTGGTGGCTGGAATCCATCGCGCCTACCTCGAAGCGGGCGCGGACATCATCGAGGCAGATTCCTTCGGCGGCACGTCCATTGTGCTGGCCGAATATGGTCTGGAAGCTCGGGTCTACGAATTGAACCGCCTGGCCGCGGCGCTTGCGCGCCAGGCGGCGGACGACTTCACAACGCCGAAGAAACCGCGCTTCGTGGCGGGATCGATGGGCCCGACGACGAAAGCAATCAGCGTCACGGGCGGCGTCACGTTCGAGCAGCTTCGCGACGCTTACCACGAGCAGGCGCGCGGCTTGCTCGATGGCGGCGCGGATGTGCTCCTTCTGGAAACTTGCCAGGACACGCGCAACATCAAGGCGGGCGTGCTCGGCATCCAGAAGCTCGGCCAGGAAATCGGGCACGAAATCCCGCTGATGATCTCCGTGACGATCGAAGCGATGGGCACGATGCTGGCCGGCCAGGACATTGAGGCGCTGTGGGCCTCGCTCGATCATCTCCAATTGATTTCGCTGGGATTGAACTGCGGCACCGGCCCGGAGTTCATGACCGATCACTTGCGCACGCTCGCAGGACTGACGAGCGGAAACGTATCCTGCTATCCGAACGCGGGCTTGCCGAACGAAGAGGGCGTGTACCTCGAGACGCCGTCGTCGCTCGCGGCGCAACTCGAGAAATTCGTGCGACACAGCTGGCTCAATATCGTCGGCGGATGCTGCGGCACCACCGAAGAGCACATCCGCGCGATCGCGCAAATGACCGAAGGCCAGCCGCCGCGACATCCGCCCGGCCGGAGCCATTGCGCCGTCTATTCCGGCATTGAAGCGATCGAAGCCGAAGAGAGCACGCGTCCACTGGTGGTCGGCGAGCGCACAAATGTCATCGGCTCGCGGCTTTTCAAGCAGCTCGTAGCCGCGGAACAGTGGGAAGAGGCGAGCGAGATCGCGCGACGCCAGGTGAAAAGCGGCGCGCACATCGTGGACGTCTGCCTGCAGAGCACCGAGCGCGAGGAACTGAAGGACGTCCCACCCTTTTACGAAAAGCTGATCCGGAAGGTGAAAGTCCCGGTCATGATTGATTCGACCGACCCGCGCGCGGTGGAGCTGGCGCTCACGTATTGCCAGGGAAAGAGCCTCATCAATTCGATCAATCTCGAGGACGGCGAAGAGAAGTTCAGGCGGATCTGTCCGCTGGCGAAATCGTACGGCGCGGCGATCGTGGCGGGCTGCATTGACGAAGACCTGATGCAGGCGCAGGCCTTCACGCGCGAGCGCAAACTCGCCATCGCGGAGCGCTCATTCAGGCTGCTCACGGAATCGCACGGGATTTTGCCGGAAGACATCGTCTTCGATCCGCTGGTGTTTCCGTGCGCGACGGGCGATGAGAATTACATCGGGGGCGCCGCCGAAACAATGGAAGGAATTCGTCTCATCAAGGAAAAGATTCCTTTCGTGCGCACGATTCTCGGCATCTCGAACGTTTCCTTTGGATTGCCGCCGGGTGCGCGCGAAATCGTCAATTCTGTTTTTCTCTACTACTGCACGAAAGCCGGCCTCGACCTCGCCATCGTGAATGCCGAGCGTATCGAGCGGTTCGCTTCGATCCCGGATGCAGAGCGCCGGCTCGCGGAAGATCTGCTGTTCAATCACGTTCCGAGACGTTTCCCTGCCGACCATCCAGACGCGGCGCTATTCCGCACTGCGCCTGCGGACTGGCGCGAGCAATCGCGCGAACAAAAAATCGCC
This sequence comes from Candidatus Methylomirabilota bacterium, assembly GCA_035626055.1. Classification (GTDB taxonomy): domain Bacteria; phylum Acidobacteriota; class Terriglobia; order Acidiferrales; family UBA7541; genus DASPOJ01. Next base: position 4,750 of record DASPOJ010000252.1, read on the forward strand.
ATCAATCAGTTTCATATCGCGGCGATCACGGAACATTTTCGCGGGGCGAAGCGCAAGAAGAAGGAATCCAGCCAAGGCCTTCCGCTCGACCAGCGCATTTCGCGATACATCATCGAGGGCACGCGCGACGGCCTTGTCGAAGACCTGGAACGGAAGCGCGCCGAGGGAGTGCGTCCGCTGGAGATCATCAACGGCCCGCTGATGGAAGGGATGGCCGAAGTCGGACGCCTCTTCAATAACAACGAGCTGATCGTCGCCGAGGTGCTGCAATCGGCCGAAGCGATGAAGGCGGCCGTCGGCCATCTCGAACAATTCATGGAAAAGGCCGACACGGCCAAGCGCGCGCGGGTCGTTCTCGCGACGGTGAAGGGCGACGTGCACGACATCGGGAAGAATCTCGTCGAGATCGTGCTGAAGAACAACGGCTACGAGGTCATCAATCTCGGCATCAAAGTGCCGCCCGAGGATCTGATTCGCGCGTATCGCGAACATCGTCCCGACGCAATCGGGCTCTCCGGCCTGCTCGTGAAAAGCGCCGAGCAGATGGCGATTACCGCGGCGGATTTGCGCGAAGCGGGCATCGAAATCCCGCTGCTCGTGGGCGGCGCCGCGCTTTCCGACAAATTCACGCGGCGGAAGATCGCGCCGCGCTACGGCAATCCGGTCTGCTATGCGAAGGATGCGATGAGCGGGCTGGACCTCATGAACCAGTTGAGTGATCCGGCGCGGCGCTCGGCCGTGCTGCAAGCGCATTCGCCCGCGGACGCAGCCGCAGCGGAAGAACCGCGCATCGCCGCAACCGTGGCTGCGGGCGAGGAGCGCTCGCCGCGCGTGCGTGTGGACATCCCGATTCCGCCCGCGCCGTACCTCGATGCGAGGCTGCGCGTGGTGCCCGACCTCAACGAAATCTGGGGCTACATCAACCCGTACATGCTTTACGGGCGGCACTTGGGCTACAAAGGCCAATTCGAAAAAGCGGTCGCCGAACGCGAGCCGCGTGCGCTGGAGCTCTACGAGAACGTCGAAGAGGTGAAGCGCGTGGCGGCGACATTCATGAAGGTGCGCGCAGTGTGGCAGTTTTTCGAGGCCGAACGAGACGGCAACGCGATTCAACTGTTCTCAGAGGGCTCATCGGAGCCGTTGCATACGTTCCGCTTCGAACGGCAGCACGCACCGGGCGGGCTCTGCCTGAGCGATTACGTACTTCCGCGCCCGCCTGCCGGCAGGCAAGCCGCGGGAGCGGCGCGGGATCACATCGTGCTATTCGTCGTCACGGCGGGAGAAGGCGTGCGCGAGCGCAG
>DASPOJ010000253.1:0-8318 GCA_035626055.1 Candidatus Methylomirabilota bacterium
GTCCGCACGGATAGCGACTTTCTCTACCCGCCGCTCGGCCTCACGCGCGATCCCGGCTATGTGCTCGTAAATCTGGCGGCAAGCTATCGCGTCTCGCGCGAGGTGGAATTCATCGGCCGCGTCGAGAATCTATTCAACGAGTTCTACCAGGACGCCCTCGGCTATCCCGGCTATCACCGCGGCTTTAGCGCTGGCCTGCGTCTCGCCATCGGCAAAGAGTGATCTCGTTTGCAGTTTTTTTCTGCCGTAACGGCGACCCCACTCTGCGGCGTCGCCACCTTCTCTTCGCTCGGAGCCGTTGTTATACTGCGTCCGTTGCATCGCAAGAGGTCGCTTGTCATGCGCATCCAGAAGATTTTTCCTTCGCTAACGGTTCCACTGCTTTTCTCCGCGGCGATCTTTCGCGCGCAAATTGGGTCGCCCACGCCGCCCGCCGCGCCCCACAGAACCACAGCTCCGGCCTTTGCGCCTCTCGAGCGCTGGCGCCAGGCCATTCTCTCCGGCGACGCCGACCAGCTCGTAAAGCTCTACAGCGCATCGCCTCCGGCACAAATCAATACGGGCGACCAGAAGACTGTGGGCGCGACCGAGGACGCGAGCTTTTGGCAAGACTGGAAAGCGAAGGGGCTCACGTCGCTTAAGCTCGAAATCGTTCAGCAACAGTCCCCTACGCTCGACGAACGCCAGATCTTCTTCCAGGCAGCGCTGCACTTCGCCGAGCCGGGCGCCGGCCCTCAGAATCTCTTCATCGCCACCGCGCAATACTGGGTCCGCCGCGGCGGCCAGTGGCAAATCGCCACCGCTGCACGCGGAGTTCCAGCGCGCCTCCGGCAACCGCTCAATACGGACAACGCCATCTATCCGCCCGATTTAGACGCCCGCGCAGAGATCGCCTCCGGGCTGCGCACGGCCGCCGCGACTGAAAAACGAGTGCTGCTGGTCTTTGGTGGGAATTGGTGTTTCGATTGCCACGTTCTCGACGAGGCTTTTCACAGCCCTGAGATTGCGCCGACGCTCAATGCTTCCTTCGTCGTCGTCCACGTGAACATCGGTCGGTTCGACAAGAATCTCGATATCGCCGAGCAGTATCAGGTGCCGCTCACGAAAGGCGTGCCCGCGCTTGCCGTTCTTGATTCCGCCGGCAGACTCATCTTCAGCCAGCAGGGCGGAGAATTCGAGGACGCCCGCTCCATGGCGCCGGAAGACATCCTCGCCTTCCTCGATAAATGGAAGTCCGCCGCTCCGGCAAATTGACAGCCGCGCGGCAATCGCGCGGCTGTCATCCTAAACTCACCGTGGCGAGCAAAGAAAGCCGTCGGGCTCGCCACTAACTACTCGCCACTAGTCACTTCCCCTATGGCCTCACGCCGGCAATCTTCAGCCTGATCCGATAGACGCTCGTGCTCGCCGTGATGTAAAGCGTCTTGCCGTCCGCATCGCCCCACGCCAGATTCGCCATCCGCTCCGGAACCTCGATCGTTCCCAAATGTTTTCCCTCCGGCGAAATGATCCACACGCCCCCTGGCCCCGCCCCGTACAGGTTCCCCGCTTTATCCACTTTGATCCCGTCGGGCGCGCCCGCTCCCGGCGCCTTCGACGCATCGCAGAACAGAGTTTCGTCCGTCACCGAGCCGTCCGGCAGCACGCGATATCGAAACCACTTCTTCACGGCGGTCTCCGCGATGTAGAGATATTTTTCGTCGGGCGAAAACGCGATACCGTTCGGCCGCGAAAGGTCACCGATTATAAGTTGCAGCTTGTCGCGATCCGGCGGAGCGCCCGGCTTCTGGCGGCTCGCGTTCGGGATGCGGTACACGCCGTTCACCTTCAACTCTTTCTCCGGGTCGTTGTCGCCCTGCGTCGGCAGACCGTATGGCGGATCGGTGAAGTAGAGCGAGCCGTCCGATTTGTACACGAGGTCGTTCGGGCTGCTGAGCCGCTTGCCCTGGTAAGAATCCGCCAGCACGGTGATTTGTCCGTGCGGGTCGAGTGTTTCAAATCGAAAGACGTTGCGCCGCGCGTGCCCCGCCACGGTCAATCGCCCCATCGCGTCCAGCGTCATCCCGTTCGAGCCCGGCTCCGGCCCCTTGTACGGCTCCGTTCCCTGGTAGCCGCTCGGATGCAGGAAGACCGTCGCCCCGCCCGCCGGAGTCCACCGGTCAATGTTGTTCGCCGGAATTTCCGCGAAGAGAAGACTGCCGTCGCGCGTCCACACCGGCCCTTCCGTCCATTTGTAGAATCCGGTCGCCACGCGCTCCAGTTGCGCGTCCGCCGGCACGATCGCGTCGAGCGCCGGATCGAGCCTCTGAATCTCCGGCTCAAGCGCCGAAGCCGCCACCATCGCCGCCGCCGCAAGCGCCACGCCCAGCAAGCAACTTCTAAGGTAGGTTTTCATGCGCCGGATTCTACTCCACTCCCCTATTGAAAGAATGTTTTCGTGCGCGTGACTGGCCCGTCTTTGCCCCAGCCCCGCATGCGGGGCGACACAATTTAGCCCAGGGTGGAAACCCTGGGTGCGCGCAACAAATTCCTCCGAGCCCCGGAGGGGCGACACAAGCGGGCCTTGCCAGAGCTTGCCTGCCGGGGCGGGCAGCGGGCGACGAGGAATCTCTCCACCTATTTCGCCGCCCTCCAAACGATTGTCATTCTGAGGGCCGCGCCTTGCGCGCACCGAAGAATCTAGTGGTACTACGGGTTCCCCAGACGCCGTCGTTGCACCTGCATGGCGTGCCGCGCCGTAGGCTTGGCGACGAGCGTCTTGTGCGTGTTCCGCCTGCCCGGAGTACGGGGACTCGGTCGGGACGAGGCACCATTCTGTCCGGCCTTGCGCGCTCTGCACGCCATTCTGTGAGCCAATTATTCGAAGCGATGTTTCGCCCAGGAACAGCGAGAGGGCCTGAAACGAGCGGCTTACTCGATATGATCCCTCTTTGAGAGATTGTGCCGCGCGCATAGTAGCTGGATGTTTTCTGCAACCAGGGAGGACCCGCCCTTCGAATAGGGAATGACGTGATCGAAGTGAAGATTATCTCTACTTCCACATTTGACGCACCGGCCCCTATCCCTTGCCCACACTTCCAATTTTACTGCCGTCGGAATTAGGCGACCGGTTGCGAGATCCGCCGGCGCGTTTTGTGGCCAATTCGCCTCATCAAAATTGACCATAAGTTTGAATTTGAAGACAGCACGGCCACTTGCAGTTTCCTGCCAGGCATCAATTAGTAAGAACTCGCCTGCGAATGCCCAGATGCCCTCGCGAATCTTCTCGTACACTCGTACGGCTTCGGCCGGGCCCTTTTCTGACTTGTAATCAGCCACGGCTCTAAGAAAAAGTCCGTTCTGGGTGAGTTTTCCGGAGGCTAGAGATGCGACTTGATCCTTTAACTTTGGGCTAGGGCCATCGCTTGTTCGTGGCACGTCGTGGCCTTCGTAAATGAGAACGCGGCCATCTTCCTCGACCTTGTCGGCGTAGGGGGCTCCTCTGCGACGATTCATTAGTATTACGCTCTTCTTGCCGCCCAGACGGAAGTTCATTCCGCGCTGTAAGCTCGCCGCTTCCACACGGCACATCTCCAGGTAGGAAACTACATCTCCGGCTGCAAGCATGTCCGGCCAATCTTACTTCAGTGTGGGTAGCACAACATCAACCACTAAGAAGCGCCTCCTGCCAACGTTTGAAACGTGTGCTCGCAGATTCGAAGGCCACCCATCACCTGCTCGATAACCGACAATGCGAAACTCAAACGGCGAGGTCCAAAGGCAGATCACTGATATCCCTCAGCCTGCGTCCCTTTACGAGAGTGGCGAGCATGTCTTGCTGATCTTCGTTTTCGGTCTCGGCGACCGCTTCACTCAATTCCATCAACGCGCCGTGGTATGTGCAATCAAGATCGCCAGTTCCCAAAGCGACGGAAGCGATCCGAGTTGGAAGAGGTTCGAACGTAACGGCGACGACGATTGGAACCTTGCCCTTCCTGTGCCGTAGTAAGTTGAGGGCTTCGGTTCTCGTGTTTTGCGCACGATCACTTCGGATGGTCCATTTGCAAGAGACACTCGCGTGAAGAATGTTGGTGGTATTCACTGCGCGTCGCAAGGGCGTTAATCTGGCAACGTGGTCAGCCTCCGAGACGAAGAGCCCCTGCTTATTTATTTCAGCGTCTGTCACAGGGGACCGGGAAATCGTTATATCAGGAGTGACGAGGTAATCGCCTCCGAGAGTGGCTCTGAGCTTGGGATGATTCTGGAGAAGACCAGCTAATTCGGCCACGTGCTCATATTGATAGAACTTTGTGATTCCTCCGCTTTCCTGACTAGTGGAGAGTGCCCACTCCCCCGGCCTCAGGTGGTTAATTCTGCCAAAGGCCTGATCTAAGAAATCCCGCGTGAGTTTCGCGAAAACAGTCCCCACGGTCTGCTCTTGAGGAAGGCGCCTGCACGGCTCTTGTCCTGTTTGGGCTCTGAGCTTCCGGGCAACCAACTCAGCAAGTGCCTTACTACCTCTGCTGCTTGTGTCTGCGTTCGAATAGCCACGGGATTCCTTTCCACGGCGTAGCCCCAGGATTTCTCGGAGTATGTTCCGATGGAACTCGATGCGGAGATCATCAAGCGTGGCTCTCGGCATGACTCTCCTCATATGTGTCTTTGGCCTTAGCGTTTGACCAATCCAATCACGAACTCTTTGTGCATCCGCTGCTCGATCATTGAATTCCCGTTTCTTCCAAAGCTGGTTGGGAGCATCCGCCGACCACGGTCGATTTCCCTCTTCCGTATCCCTGCAATGTCGAATCCCACGTCTTCAGCAACCTCTGCCAACAATTCGTGTGTAGGTATTTCCATTCCTCGCATCACTGAGGGCCCCACAACAAGGACCGCGGCTTTCCCGGTCCGCAGCACGCGTCTCATTTCCATGAGGACCTGCTTCATCTCCATCAAGTACTTTCGGAGTACCCTCCCTTTTCCTTTGTCCTTACCCTCGAGGGCACCACAATATGCGTCCGCTTTCTCGGGAAATCTTTCCCATGCGGTGCCGTTGGTTTTTTCGCTCCCAATATAGCGCCCCCTGAGATTGCTGAGCTCGCTGATCCTATGCCCGAGCCACACCAAGCTGAACTTGTGGGCTCGCATATAGTCAATCGCGTTTGCGTAAGGAGGAGAAGTCACAACGAGGTCTATTGAATCGCTTGGAATGGGCAGGTCCTTTGCATTGCGCTCCAAGACAAACACCCTCTTGACTCCAAGCGGTAGTGCATGGAACTTGCGAAGTACCTTGGCAAGTCTTAGCTCGAACTCTGAGATGGCATTCTTGGGCTTCTTCTCGTCATCGCGATGAGGGCGAGAGTGTGCCAAGTCCCTTGCGAGGGATACCCCCCCACTCTTAGCGATGATCGTGGAGGAAAAGACGAGTTCAAAGAAGTCGCGAACAGGGCTATCCACTGCCTGCTCAATAGCTGAGATTAATGCCATCAGTTCAAGTTGCGTCCTCGGCAGGAACCAGTAATTTAGGAACTCCTGCGTCTCGCTGTCAAATCTTGAATTCAACTTCGCTTCGGTCGTCTCTCGGTCCGACCCGTGCCTCTTTGCCGCGGCGATAATTTGGATTCCCGATTTCTGCAATTCGTCAATCGAAAGCCAAGTCGTTTTCACCTTGCATAGGCGAATGGCCAGAGGATCGATATCAAACCCAAATGCCTCCCGCCGTAAGAGAAGGGACTCAACGATGGTTGTCCCAGACCCGGCCATCGGGTCGAGAACAGTGTCACCAGATCGGGTCAGCTCTTCTATGAATAGGCGGGGAATTTGAGGAGGGAACTTCGCAGCAAAGGGATGGATGCCATGGGAGGCATATCCACTATCGGAGGATTCAAAATTGAGATTCCTCCGCAGCAAAGTGCCCAGTTTTCGAGTGGTGCCGGCGATTGTCTCAGCCGTAAGTGCTGGCAAGCAAACCTCTGCGCATACAGGATGCAAGCAGAAGCATATAAGACTAGCTGTGGTGAGTAAAGCCCAGCGAATTGGAGACACCGACCGCGCAGGTCATACTCGGCGGGCGGCTGGGCGCAGACTCACCTGGTCGGGCCAGGCCGTGACTTGAAGCGTGCCCCACGTCTCGCGTCAAGCGCGACACGTAGGGCTTTTGACCGTCACGGCTGCTTCTCGCCCACGCGTTCAAACCAGCCTGCTGCCTGCCCACCCGTAAGCCAGGCTGTGCAAATCATTTCGAATACTCACTTTAGACTTGACAATAGAGTACCCATCGCCTACCCTGCGGCGTGTCTGACGTTTCCCATCCCGGCCTGATTCCCACTTCAATTCCTCGATCTCTGTCTCTCTCTGTCCGTTCCCATCGGTGCGTATCCGTGGTTTCAAACTCCCCTGCCCCGCTCCCCAAACCTGCACCATTTTTGTGCAACTCAAAAGTGATACACAGCAAAGGACTTAGCGCGCCCATAAGCCCTTTAGAATCAGCACTTACAGGAATTGACTTCATATTTTGCAACCCATTGAAAACAAGCCGGTTTAAGTACTTTAGAATCAACAGTTCCGCATTTTCTCGCCCTAAGTTCTTTAGATTCAGCACTTACATAAAAACACCGGGGGCTGGGGGGAGAGGAGTACCTTTCGGGTTACCTCTGTCTGGCCTGCGAACCGGCGCCCCCATGAGCCCGTATTCTGGGCGAGTCCTCGCCTCCTTGCCTATCGACTTCGTTGTCTCCTTCCCCACGTGGGTCACGAGCCGCGCGCCAATTCTCGCTCGTCACTCGCTTGCCGCGCCGAAGTCCGCCGTGGCAGACAAAGGCGGGCCACTCGCCACTTCTGCCAGGCCCGCGTCCTCAGATGCTATAATGCCGATTCCCATGGCTAAGCCGGCGACCGAAGCATCACGCATCGCACCGGAAGTGCTGGCGGGCTACGAGCCGGTCATCGGCCTCGAAGTCCACGTCCAGCTCAAGACCGAGACGAAAATCTTCTGCGGCTGCTCGACCCGCTTCGGCGACGCGCCGAACTCGAACACGTGTCCGGTCTGCCTCGGTCTGCCGGGTTCGCTGCCCGTGACGAACAAGAAGGCGCTCGAGTTTGCCGCGCGCGCCGCGCTCGCCCTGCACCTGCACGTCGAGGAATCTTCGCGCTTCGCCCGAAAAAACTATTTCTATCCCGATCTGCCCAAAGGCTACCAAATCTCGATGTACGAGCTGCCCCTCGCGGTGCGCGGCTGGCTGGAAATCGAAGACGAAGGCAAGACCAAACGCATCGGCATCACGCGCCTACATCTCGAGGAAGATGCGGCAAAGAACATGCACGAAGGGTTCCCGGATTCCGCCGAGAAATCCTACGTGGATTACAACCGCTGCGGCATCCCGCTCATCGAAATCGTCTCCGAACCCGATCTGCGCTCGCCCGTCGAAGCGCACGCCTATCTCACGACGCTCAAGCAACTGCTGCAGTACGCCGGAGTCAGCGATTGCGACATGGAGAAAGGCACGCTGCGCTGCGACGCGAACGTCAGCGTCCGCCGCCGCGGCGCGGAGAAACTCGGCACCAAGGCCGAAATGAAGAATCTCAATTCCTTTCGCTACCTCCAGCGCGCGCTCGAATACGAAATCGAGCGCCAGATCACGATCCTGGAATCCGGCGGCCGCGTGGACCAGGAAACGCGCCTCTGGAACGTCGCCACCGGCCGCACCGAGCCCATGCGCTCGAAGGAATTCGCGCACGACTATCGCTATTTCCCGGACCCTGACCTGCTTCCCGTGCGCGTCTCCGCCGCCTGGCTTGCAGAGATCGCCGCGCACATGCCCGAATTGCCCGAGGCGCGCCGCGCGCGCTACCTCGGCGACTTCGGCCTCTCGCCTTACGACGCTGGAGTTCTGACCGCCACGCGCGAACTAGGCGACTACTTCGAGGAAACCGTTCGCGCCGGTGCACCGGCGAAACTCGCCGCCTCCTGGATTCAAACCGAATTGTTGCGCCAGATGAACCAAGCCAATCCCGAGGAAGACTCAGGCGGCGATTTCCGCATCACGCCAGAGAACCTGGCGGCGCTGCTGGTCATGATTGAAAAGAACGAAATCACCGGCGCGATGGCGAAGAAGATATTTCCGGGCATGTTTGCGACCGGCAAGAGCGCTGCCAAAATCGTCGCGTCGGAAGGCATGCAAAAGATAGACGACACGTTTACAATCGAAAAGCTTTGCAGCGACGCCATCGCCGCCAGCCCCGAGAACGCCGCGAAATATCGCGCCGGCAATCAGAACGTCTTCAATCATTTCGTGGGCCTGGTCATGAAGGCGTCGCGCGGCCAGGCGAATCCGCAAGCCGTG
>DASPOJ010000254.1:0-3167 GCA_035626055.1 Candidatus Methylomirabilota bacterium
GGCAGCCCGGCGGGCCTTCGAGCGGTTCCGCTTTCGCTGGCGGTCGCGGTATCCGGCGATGGTGCGGCAACTGGAAAGTGACCTGCCGGAACTGCTGCATTTCTTCGCGCTCCCGCCGCACCTGTGGCGGAAGCTGCGCACCACCAACGTGATCGAACACTGCTTCGTCGAGGTCCGACGGCGCACCCGACCGATGGTGGTGTTCACCAACGTGGAGAGCGTCGACCGAATCATCTATGCGATTTTCAGTCGCTTCAACCAGGACTGGAAAACTCACACCCTCAACCTATTTACACAAGCAGCTTGACGTTACCCGCTAGTAGGAGAGGAGGTCGCGCGCAGCAGCCAGTAAATCGGCGGCTTGCGGCAAAATCTCTTCTTCAAGCCTTGGATGGTAGGCGCAGAAAGTGTCCATGGCGGCGACGCGGCGGACGGGGGCGTCGAGATCGCCGAACAATTCATCGGCGATGCGCGCGGCGATTTCGGCGCCGTAGCCCCAACTGCGCATGTCCTCGTAGGCCACGATCACGCGGCTCGTTTTTCGGACGCTCGCGGCGATGGCATCCCAATCATAGGGAGAAAGAGAGCGCAAATCCAAGATCTCCGCGGAGACGCCTTCGCGTTCGAGTTGCAAGGCGGCGACTTCGGCGCGATGGACCACGGCCCCGTAGGTGATGATGCTGATGTCCGCACCTTCGCGCACAAGGCGCGCCTTGCCGAACGGAATCGTGAAGTCCGGGCCGGGATACGGCGAGCGATTGTAGGGTTGGCGGTAGAGATGCTTGTGTTCGAGGAAGAGCACGGGATCGTCCGCGCGAAGAGCCGTGCGGAGCAGGCCGCAGAGATCGAGCGCCGTCGCAGGCATCACGACGCGCAGACCCGGCAAATGCGTGAAGGCCACTTCACCCGACTGGCTGTGATAAATGGCACCGCCGGTGAGATAGCCGCCGATGGCGGCGCGAATCACGGCGGGCGCTTTGAAGTGTCCGGCGGAGCGCCATCGGAAAACGCACAGCTCGTCGCGGAACTGCATCATCGCCGGCCAGATGTAATCAAAAAATTGGATTTCGGCGACGGGCTTCAACCCGCGCAGCGCCATACCGAGCGCCCGGCCCACGATGTTCGCTTCCGCGAGCTGCGTATTGTAGACGCGTCCGCCGCCAAATCGTCGCTGCAATCCCGATGTCGCTTTGAAAACGCCGCCCTTGCCTTTGACCTTGCCGAGGTATTCCTCATTGCCGCAATCGGCGACGTCTTCCCCAAAAACGATGATGCGGTAGTCGCGCGACATCTCGTCCGCAAGCGTCGCCGAAACCATTTCCACCATCGTCTTTGGATGGCCCGTGAAGTTCGGCTCGGTGGCGAAGCGGGACGACGTGGGATCCACATCCGGGGAATACTGCGCGAGGAGGATGGAATCCGCATGTGGCGGCGCAGCGGCCAACGCGCGGTCGGACGCAGCGCGAATTTCCTTCTCCACGCCGGCCTCCAGCGCCTCGATCTCCTTCTCGCCCGCGATGCCTTCCCGCACGAGGAATAGACCGAATTTCGGGATCGGATCGCGGTGCGCTTCCTCTTCGCGTTCCTCTGCGATCTTGTACAGTTTGTCGTCGTCCGAAAGCGAGTGGGAATACGGCCGGGTGACGTGCGCGTGCACCAGCGCAGGTCCCTTGCGCTCGCGGCAATAGGCGGTGGCGCGGCTCAACACTTCATAACTTTCGAGCGGCTCGGTGCCGTCGCATTCCTGGACGAGCAGCGCGGGAAAATTTTCCACCAGGCGGGAGATGCTGCCGCCCGCCGTTTGCCGCGCGACCGGCTCCGAAATCGCATAGCCATTATCTTCGATGAGGAAGATCACCGGGAGCTTCTTCAAGCAGGCCGTGTTGAGCGATTCAAAAAACTCACCTTCGCTCGTGCTTCCCTCGCCGCCGGCAACCAGCACGACTTCATCGGGCTGGTGGCGCACATCTTCGCCGAGCGGCGCCTGGCGCGCCAGTTCGAGCGCGCGCGGATGGCGCTCATAGTAGAGCGAGGCTTCCGCGACGCCGATCGCCTGCAGGAATTGCGTTCCCACTGCGGAAGAGCGCGTCACAATATTCAACTTGTGATCGCCCCAATGCGACGGCATCTGGCGGCCACCGGAACTCGGGTCGTCCTGGGCACCGACGGCCTGAAGCATCATGTCGTACGGAGTAACGCCGAGCATCAGGCTCAATGCGCGGTCGCGGTAGTACAGCAGGCACCAATCGTAGCCCGCGCGAACAGTCAGGCCGGCCGCGACGTTGACCGCTTCATGTCCGGCGCTGCTGATCTGGAAAAATGTGCGATTCTGCCGCTTGAGTTGAATCTCGCGATCGTCCAGGCGTCGCGAGAGGTACATCGTACGGTAAATCCGGATCAAATCTTCGCGGCGGAGGCCGCGGTAGCGCGTGGCGTCATATTCGAGGAATCTAGTGCGCGCCTGAACCGCCATGAACTGCGCACCTCACGAGTACGTGACAATTAACCAGACCGGAGCGCTGCACATTATAGCGGAACATAGCCCTGGGGCGAATGGGACTTTGTCCAACCTGTCTACGACCGGATGGCACGCTGTCCACCCGGGCCATTCTCGGCGGGACGGCCTGCCCGAACCGTTTCCGGCTCGGGCAGGCCGTGCGGGTGATGGGCAGGATGCCCCGTGGGGAGAACTCGCGATCATTCCTGAGACCGCGGATCGAAGACCTTGCGGCTCAGCGCCGCTCACGCTCACCTGCCCGCGGCCGTGATCCGCGCTTCAATCAATCCCTCTCTTGGCGAAGCGGCAAGCAATTCGGCATTCAGTCGAAGGACAGGAGCGAAACCTGCACAAATTTGGCGCGTCGAGGTGGGTAATCTCGCACAGTGGCGTGTACCATTTTCGCGGACTAGGACCAGTTCGGGAAACTCCTACGGCCTAGCGTTAGTCCCAATATATTGAAAACAAATAGGTTATTTAAACACTCGTGATAACAGAGGCTGGCAGTCCAAATGCAATAGCCGGGGGTGGGGGATGTTGAGACAGGAGGCCGAATGCTATCGGCCATACTTGAGGGACTCTCAATTTGGCTAGGGGTGTCGCTGGTAGTGGGACATGCGGTCGGAGCCCTGATCCACTACGAAGAGCGCCTGAGGCTGGAGAGTTTGAA
>DASPOJ010000255.1:0-3342 GCA_035626055.1 Candidatus Methylomirabilota bacterium
CGAATCGGCGTGCGATAGCGCGCCCAGCCCGGCACGGGCCGCATGAAGAATAATTGCCCTGGATTCATCTCCCCATGAAAAATATTGCCACCCGTGAGCCCATAGATCTCCTCGAAGTCGAGCGGCGAAAGCACCTGCCGCTCTCGTACCAAACTGCGAAACCCCGGCGCATACTCTTCGATCAAGTCCAACACGCGATCGGCGTAGCGTTCCTTGATCTCATGCCAATTCGATTCGCGCAGATCGTAAGGCGTGTACTGCAAGAAAATGCCCATAATGTGTTTGCCCGGCGGCGCGATGGAATCGTCGTAGATGGTCGGGATCGTCATCTCGATCATGGGCCGCGGTGAGGGCCGCCCGAATTTTGCCTCGTCCCACGCCCGCTCGACGTAATCCAGGTCGGGGCAGATGTGCATGGTCGCGCCGTGATAGGGCATCTTCCGCGTCGTGGCAGGGAGCGCCCGAAAACTGGGCAGCCCGTCCAGCGCGAGATTGATTTTCATCGAGCAGCCTTTCATCCGAATCTCGCGTACCGCCTTCGCAAACTCCGGCGGGAGGCTTGCTTCGCCCACCATGCCCAGAAACGTCCGCTTCGGATCCACACCGGACACCACGAGGCGCGCGCGAATCTCCTCGCCGCCGCTCAACACCACACCGGTCGCCCGCGCATCTTCTCCCGAGCCTTCCACCAGCACGCGTTCAACGCTCGCTCCCGCGCGGATGGCCGCCCCCGCCGCACGCGCCGCTCCCGCGATCGCTTCCGACACGGCGCCCATGCCGCCACGCACGAATCCCCACAGCCCGCGGTGCCCGTCCACTTTTCCCATGACGTGATGCAGGAGGATGTACGCGGTACCCGGCGTGCGCGGCCCGCCGTTGGTCCCGATGACGCCGTCGGTGGCCAGCGTCACCTTCAGCGCTTCAGATTCAAACCACCCCGCCAGAAAATCCGCCACGCTCTCGGTGAAGATTCTCGCGTGCCCGATTCGCTCGTCGTCCGGCATTCTCCGGAGCGTCCAGCCGAGTCTCGCGAGTCCCGCCAGATCGCACCACCGCGACCGCGCCACGTTCGGCGGAGTCTGGAGCAGCATTCGCTCCGCGAATCGCGCCAGCCGTTCGATGTAGTTTTCGTAGTGGGGATAGGTTTCCGCGTCGCGCTGCGAGAATTTGGCAATCTCATCGCACGTACGCTTCTGGTCCTGCCACATCGTGAAGTGACGCCCGTCGGGAAACGGCGTGAAGAAAGCCGGGTCCTTCGCGTAAACGTGGTAGCCGAATTTTGGCAAATCCAGCTCGCGGATGATACGGTCCTGCATCAACGAGCACAGATAGGACGTCGTAGAGACTTTGTAGCCGGGCCAAATCTCTTCGGTTACGCTCGCCCCGCCCAACAATTCGCGCCGTTCGAGCACGAGGACTTTCCGCCCCGCACGCGCAAGGTACGCCGCCGTAACGAGCCCGTTGTGCCCGCCGCCGATGATAATCGCGTCCCAGACCTGCGCCATGCTCACGCGCCTCGGATCGCTTCGCGCTGAACCGGCGAGCCTACTCCACTCCGCACTTCGCAGCAACCGCGTCAAGTCCCAGCGCCCCCTGCCCCGCTCCTGTCCTCGTGTAGGGGCGGGGCTGGCCTCCCTTCGCTGTGACTCGCCGCGTCTCGAATCGGTCCGGCTCGATATACAATGCTGTCTGCTATCGAGGCGATGGCAGATGTTGCGTAGGACGGGAGCACACATAATCTCTCAAGATTGCGAAGGAGAACGGTCGTGCCTGACAAAAAAGTGATCGCAGTAGTGGGAGCAACCGGCGCGCAGGGAGGCGGCCTGGTTCGGGCCATCCTGAATGACCCGGCCGGCGGCTTCGCCGCGCGCGTGCTCACGCGGGATGTAAACGGAGCCAAGGCGAAGGAGTTCGCGGGACGCGGGGCTGAGGTTGTGGCCGCGGACGTTGACAACCCCGAGAGCCTGCGGAAGGCGCTACAGGGAGCGTATGGGGCCTATTGCGTCACATTCTTCTGGGCCCACTTCTCGCCGGAAAAAGAAATGGCGGAAGCAAAGGCTATGGCAGAGGCGGCGAAAGCTGCCGGGCTGCGGCACGTCATCTGGTCCACGCTGGAAGACACTCGGAAGTGGGTGCCGCTCAGCGACAACCGAATGCCCACTCTTCAAGGCAAGTACAAGGTTCCGCATTTCGACGGGAAGGGCGAGTCGAATCACTTTTTCATGGATGCCGGAGTTCCGACGACTTTTCTACTGACGTCTTTCTATTGGGACAATTTCATTTATTTTGGCATGGGCCCGAAAAAGGGTCCGGACGGCAAGCTCGCCATTACCTTCCCGATGGGCGATAAGAAACTTCCGGGCATCGCCGCTGAAGACATCGGCAAGTGCGCTTACGGCGTATTCAAGAAGGGTGACGCCTACATCGGCAAGACCGTTGCAATTTGTGGCGAGAACCTCACGGGCCCGCAGATGGCCGCCATATTTACGGAAATACTGGGCAAGGAAATCCGCTATAACAACGTGCCGCCGGAGGTGTACCGCGGGTTCGGCTTTCCTGGAGCGGACGATCTGGGGAACATGTTTCAGTTCAAGCGCGATTTCGAGGAATATTTTTCGGGGGTGCGCAGTCCTGATTTCGCTCGGAGCCTGAACCCTGCACTGCAGAGTTTCAAGGCGTGGCTGACGCAAAATAAGGGCGCCATCCCCTTGGAAGACGCTACGGCCGGCGCCTAGTCCCAGGCTTCCTTATCCCCCGGTACCAGGCTTGGACAAGGAAGCTGCCCCGAAGCGAAGGATCGAGTGGATCCCCGCAACTTTCCGAGCGCCTGCCGCAATTCTCGGACGCGCATCGCGCGCGCCCTGTTGTTCGCCTTGCGCGCTACAAGCTAAAATACTTCTTGCTCCGGTCGCCCGTTAGCGCGTCCCGCCGCAAGAAGGAGTCACCATATGGCCGCAGCCAAGTCTCGCGTGCACTGCCGCCTGTTCTCAAATGAGCCGCTTACCGATTTCTCCAAGCCTGCGAATCGCAAGGCCATGCAGGCTGCGTTGAGAAAAGTCGCAGGCGAATTGGGCCGCGAATACCCGCTGTGGATCGGCGGCCGCGAACTGCGCACCGGCGACAAACTCAGCTCCCTCGATCCGTCGAAGCCGTCGCGTGTCGTCGGAATCTTCTCCAGGGCGACCGCCGAGGTTGCGAGTGCCGCTGTCGAAGAGGCTGCGCGCGGATTTGAAACCTGGCGGCACGTTCCCGCGGCCAAGCGCGTCGAATTGCTGTTTCGCGCCGCCGACAAAATTCGCAAGCGCAAATTCGAATTCTGCGCGTGGCTCATCTATGAGGTTG
>DASPOJ010000256.1:0-9181 GCA_035626055.1 Candidatus Methylomirabilota bacterium
CTGCACATTTCCCCGGCAAAGTTTATCAAGAACCCCTAGCAGATACGAAATTCATTGCTCGATCACACTCTCGCGACTCTCGCCAGGCATACCCACGCCCCCCCCAGCGCCCAATGAGCGCACCGTTCCTCGCAGGCCAGATAATCCTTCCTGCATTTCGACGCCCACTCGTTTAGCTACTTGACAATCTTCGATGTCCCGTCCATCTTCATAGGCTTTGCTCGCGAGGCCCTAGAAGGCAAGGAGGGTGCGTGCCGGGTCCGGTGAACGTTCGGCTCTGTTTTCACAACCACTGCTTTGACGGGGCGGCCTCTTCGGCCGTCTTCCTGCGCTTCTATCAGGCGCGCATTCAACCGAACTCTGAATTCCACTTCACCGGCATGGTGCACCGCGCCTCGAGTTTGTTCAACGACGATACCTTCGACGGCGATGAGAACGCCATTGTTGACTTCAAGTATTCGAACTCGCCGCGCGTCACCTGGTGGTTCGACCATCACCAGAGCGCGTTCCTGACTCCCGCCGATGCCGAGGACTTCCGTCACGACACTTCGGGCCACAAGTTCTACGATCCCACGTACAAATCCTGCACGAAACTGATTGCGGATATCGCCAGCGAGAAATTTGGGTTTGACGCTTCATCTCTCGCCGAACTGATTCACTGGGGCGACATCATCGACGGCGCGCAGTATCCGACACCCGAATCCGCCGTCGAAATGCGCGAGCCTGCGACGCAATTGGCCCTGGTGATCGAAGCCGCTCCCGATTCCGGATTGCCGGCTCGGCTCATCCCGGAACTGGCCGTCAGGCCGTTGGCGGAAATCGTGCGCCTGCCGATCGTGGCGCAGTCGCTCGGTCCTTTGCTCGAGCGGCACAAATGGTCGATCGAAATATTGCGCGAACGCTCCGAGTGCCGCGGCGGCGTGATCTTCTTCGACGTGAGCGACCTCGATTTTGAGGGCTACAACAAATTTATCCCCTATCTGCTGTACCGCGAAGCCATCTATTCCGTCGGCGTGAGCTCGTCGCCTTTGCGCGCGAAAATTTCTCTTGGCTCGAATCCCTGGAACACCCGCGCCGTCGAGAAAAATTTGGCGTCGCTTGCGGAAACCTACGGCGGCGGCGGACATCCGCGCGTGGCAGCGATTTCGTTCGATCCCGGCGATATCGAACGCGCTCGCCAGGTCGCACGCGACATTGCTGCGCAACTGCGCGATTGATGATCCAACTTGGAATGCAGCGACTTCAATTCCATTGCGGCGCCGTGTTGGCGTTTCCGTCTCTCTGTTTCTCTCTGCTTCTGGACTGGCCCGCCGCGCTGTTCTAGCCTGAAGTCACCCAGTCAGTTCTCAAACGCGCATTGACAGAACAAGCGCTCTGAACGTACAGCGGGACGCAATGCCTATCGACAAAGATCTTCGCAGTGAGCATCGAGCCAAGATAGAGCAGCCGATCCGCGTCCGCGCAACAACTAATGCCGATGAGATCGACCTCTGCCGCACGACGAACGTTTCCAAGAGCGGTCTCTACTTCGTTTCCAGTCAGCATCACTACCACGTCGGAATGCATGTTCATCTCGTCCTGGGCTACCGGGAGGGTGATCCCGTCTTGAAAGAGTGGGTTGGCGAAGTTCTGCGCATCGAGCGCCGCGACGATGGCCAGACGGGAATTGCGGTTCGCATCCTCCTCCGTTGATTTCGCGGTTTTTCTCTCCGCTCAAGCCATCATCCGCGTCTTTGAAAGCCGCGGTGGTACACGCGAACCGCACTTGCCCCGCGCCTTGGGCTCCGCCGTCGTCGTGATATGATGAAGGGATTGTGGGCCGCTAGCTCAATGGTAGAGCAGCTGACTCTTAATCAGCGGGTTGCAGGTTCGAGTCCTGCGCGGCTCACCACAGTTTTCGTTAAGTTACAGTCAATCTCAAGAGGCGCGAGTTCTGTCACTGTAGCGGACAACACTATTGCGGACCGTTGATTTTGCAGGCCGTCACGGCGAGTGCGTCGTAGCGACGCGTTCCACTCCACATCTCCGACGAAGTGACTGCACAGACCTTTCCTAGAATGAACCCGCAGCTATGGCGCATACCCACTGGTTTCTTGTCGTATCGATTAAGGCTGTGTCTGTATCCTTCGACGGACAGGGGTGGTTCGCATCCGGGTCAATGAAGGTCACGTCATCCCCTTTCTTCCAACCATCACGACCCACATTCTCCTGTGTGATGAAGTAATCCTGACCATTCGGTGGACTGTGCGGGTTGAGCGTTATGTGATACCCCGCAGGCAGCCAGGCAGTTTCACGGACATAGTCGGAGATGTTGTTGATTTTCCCCGAACCATTTGCGGCGATGCAAACTCCGGCCAAAAGCAGGATGGCAACGAACAGCCCCGCAATCTTCCTCATAGGAATCTCCTTTTTCAGCACTGATTTTGACGGGCGGCCCGCACCTCCGTTTGTTCCTTTCGGTTGACTACGCTCATCGAGCTGAGAATACCACCGCTGCAAAACAACGCGACGTACCGAAACGAGGGTACCTCCTCGATGACAACAAAGCCCGCGCGCCGTGTGCAAGAATCACTTCATTGTTAGCCCCTCCTTCACCCTGATTCGGTTCCACAGAATCTAAAGCCTTCCACGCGGCGGAGCGGACCACGACTCTGTTCAGCGAAGACGGGAAGGGCCGGCACGCCGGCTTGAAAAAGGCTTCCGCGGACAGGCGACTCCGGCTGTTGGGCGCCATCGTGAAGCCGCCCGAAGCGCAGCACCACCACGAGGTGTACATGCAGTTCCTCTGGAACGAGTTCTAGGCGGGGAATTTCGAACTGCATTGGCCGCGGGCGTTGCCGGAAGACGCGCGACCCTCGCGTCTGTTGACTAAATTGACCTCTGCCGCAGCTCATCCGGGTTCACACGAGCGCCCCATCCGAGGATTCGTGCGCTAGCAGCGGCGGGAGCAAGGCTCATTCGCCGCCACAGAAGTCTGCCGCAACAACAGCCCCTCGCATGGCGTATCCTTGTGGGTTCCAGGCGTATTCCAGCCGAGACCGAAGTCGAATCTAAGTTTCGAGGGAGATCCCGATGAATGGCCCATTGAGTCGAGAGCAAATCGAGAAAATGGACGCCTACTGGCGTGCGGCAAATTATCTGTCAGTGGGGCAGATCTACCTCAAAGAGAATCCGTTGCTGGAACGGCCGGTGACGCTCGACGACGTCAAGCCTCGGCTGCTCGGGCATTGGGGAACGACGAGCGGCCTGAATTTTATTTACACCCATCTGAACCGGCTGATTGCCGAACATGACCTCAACATGATCTACATCATCGGACCGGGACACGGCGGTCCGGGAATTCTGGCCCACACGTATCTGGAAGGATCCTACTCTGAAATTTATCCCGCCATCGAGCAGAACCGCGATGGCATGAAGCGGCTCTTCCGGCAATTTTCGTGGCCGTATGGCGTGCCAAGTCATGTCGCGCCCGAAACTCCCGGATCGATCCATGAGGGCGGTGAGCTCGGGTATTCTCTCTTGCATGCATACGGCGCCGCTTTCGACAATCCCGGCCTCATCGTGGCCTGCATCGTCGGAGACGGGGAAGCCGAGACGGGCCCCTGCGCCACAAGCTGGCACTCGAATAAATTCTTGAATGCTGCAAAGGACGGAGCAGTGCTGCCGATCCTGCACTTGAACGGCTACAAGATCGCGAATCCCACCGTGCTGGCGCGCATTTCGCAGGAGGAACTCGAGTCCCTGTTTCGGGGATACGGTTATAAGCCGCACTACCTCGAAGGCTATGAGCCATTCGAGATGCACCAGAAGATGGCCGCCACTCTGGATGAGATGATTGCCGAGATTCATGCCATTCAGAAGCGCGCACGCGAGGCGGGCGACACGGAGCGGCCTCGCTGGCCCATGCTGATCCTTCGCACGCCCAAAGGCTGGACCGGGCCGAAAGTGGTGGACGGACAACCGGTCGAAAACACATGGCGGTCGCACCAGGTGCCGTTTGCGGAGCTGCGCGAAAAGCCGGAGCACCTCAAGATCCTTGAGGAGTGGATGAAGAGCTACCGGCCGGAAGAGCTGTTTGACGTAAACGGCAAATTCAAGTCCGAACTCGCCGCGCTGGCCCCAAAAGGGCAGCGGCGAATGGGCATGAACGCGCACGCCAACGGCGGTTTGCTGCTCGAACCTCTGCGCCTCCCGGCGTTCCGCGATTACGCAGTGGACGTGAAAAAGCACGGCAGGCCAGACTCCGAAGCCACGCGCATTCTCGGGAGCTTCTTGCGAGACGTCATGAAGCTCAACCTCGATAAGCAGAACTTCCGCGTCTTCGGGCCCGACGAGACCGCGTCAAACCGCTTGGAGGCGTTGTATGAAGTAACCGGAAAGGCCTGGGAGGCCACAACTCTGCCCACGGACGAAGATCTTTCCGTTGACGGCCGCGTGATGGAAGTCCTCAGCGAGCATATGTGCGAGGGCTGGCTCGAGGGCTACCTTCTCACCGGGCGGCACGGCTGGTTTTCCTGCTACGAGGCCTTTGTCCATATCATCGATGCCATGTTCAATCAGCATGCCAAATGGCTGAAGACTACACGAGACATTCCCTGGCGGAAGCCGATCGCGTCGCTCAACTACCTTCTTACGTCTCACGTGTGGCGTCAGGATCACAACGGGTTCTCCCATCAGGACCCTGGTTTTATCGATCATATCGCGAACAAGAAAGCCGACGTTGTCCGCATCTATTTGCCGCCGGACACGAATACCCTGCTCTCGGTGGCGGACCACTGTTTGCGCAGCCGGCAGTACGTCAACCTGATCATTGCGGGCAAACAGCCTGCGCCGAATTGGTTGGACATCGAATCGGCCGTCCGCCATTGCACGACGGGGCTGGGGATATGGGAATGGGCCGGGAATGACGACGGAAATCCGGACGTCGTAATGGCCTGTGCGGGCGACGTTCCCACGCTCGAGACCCTTGCCGCCATCTCCCTATTGCGGGAACAAATTCCGGACTTGCGTATTCGCGTGGTAAACGTCGTCGACCTGATGGCTTTGCAACCCATTTCCGAGCATCCGCACGGACTCGCGGATGAAGACTTCGATGCTTTGTTCACGGTGGACAAACCCGTGATTTTCGCTTTTCACGGCTATCCGACGCTGATCCACCGGCTCACTTACCGCCGCCGCAATCACTTCAATATCCACGTCCGCGGATACGTTGAGGAAGGCACTACAACCACGCCGTTCGATATGACCGTGCTCAACCGGCTGGACCGCTTCCAATTGGCGCTGGATGTCGTAACGCGAGTGCCGCGCCTGAAGCCGCTCGCCGATCGCGCCGTGCAGCGCTTCACGGAGATCATGCAACGCCACAAATTGTATGTCTCCGAATACGGCGAGGATTTGCCTGAAGTGCGAAATTGGAAATGGTCGCCGAGCTGACCCAACTGTGACCCGCGCCGTCATCCTCGCGCTGAACAGCGGATCGTCATCGCTCAAGTTCGGTTTATTCAACGCGCGGGGCGACGACGTCCATCCGCTCTGCTCGGGCGCGGTCGAGAGGATCGGTTCGGGAGCGGGAAGCTTCTGGATTCACGATGCAAACGGGAGAACGCTCAAAGAAGACCGCCAAGTCTTTGCCGGGCAGCCGGAGGCGGTTCGCGCCGTTGCCACGGCGCTGGAGCACCTCCCGTTTCCCAGGCCGGCTGCGGTGGGGCACCGCATCGTGCACGGAGGCTCCAAGCTTTGTGAACACCAGAAGATCACACCGGAAGTTCTCAGTGCATTGGAAACCGCGGTCACATTTGCGCCGCTGCATCTCCCTCCCGCGTTGAGCATGATCCGGCAAGTGCAGCAGCACTTCCCGGAAACGCCGCAGTTTGCCTGTTTTGATACGGCATTCCATCGAACCCTGCCGGAATTCGCGGCGCGATTTGCATTACCGCAAGAGTTCTGGGAGGCGGGAGTGCGGCGCTACGGGTTTCATGGTCTCTCGTGTGAATCCGTGTTGCACACGCTGGGCGCAGACGTTCCACCGCGAATCATCGTTGCCCATTTGGGAAGCGGCGCAAGCATTACGGCAATTGCACACGGCGCTTCGATTGACACAACGATGGGGCTCACGCCAACCGGCGGCATCGTGATGGGCACCCGCTCCGGTGATCTCGATCCCGGCGTATTCCTGTATATGCTCCGGACGTTGGGAAGCAACCTGGATAAGCTCGAGACGTTGCTCGATACCGAATCGGGGCTTTTCGGGATTTCCGGCATCTCCGGGGACATGCGGCAACTGCATGCGTCCGCAAAGAATCCGCGCGCGCAAGTTGCGATTGAAATCTTTTGCCGGTCGGCGAAGAAAGCGATCGGTGCATATGTCGCGATATTGGGCGGACTGGATCTCCTGGTCTTCACAGGAGGCATCGGTGAACGCGACGCAACCGTTCGAGAGCGAATCTGCAGCGGGCTCGAATGGCTCGGCATCTCCCTCGATTCACAGAAGAACCTGAGTGGCCTTCAGACGATTAGCGCCGGTTCGAGTCGCGCCCGCGTTTGTGTCCTACCAAGCCTGGAGGACGCGCAAATTGCCCGGCTCACCAACCGGCTGTTAGGGGAGCAGGGCGCGACTCCGGCGACCCACTGATAGACGATTTGCTCGGGCTGTAGTGCCGATTATTCGATAAGCAGCAGCAACGACAAAGGCGAAGGCCAACGGGTACCGCCAGCGTCGGTTACGAGGGATCAAATGGCTGTCTTCGACTCGCCGCTTCTGCGTCCATGCGTTGTGCCTGACACTGATGGCATAGACACAGTCGCAACTTGCAACGGACCACTGCGGCCGCATTCTTTCAACGCGAAACTATTCTGGCGGCGGCCACTCGAATGGGAAGAACTTACCGGCTTCTTCCGGGCTAATCTTCTGGCCAACTAGTTCGGCGGCGCGAACCATAGCGGGGTCCCGTCCGGCGGCCAAATCTGCGGGGGTGGGAAGGACCACTTCATCTGGCGTCACTCCAATGTGCTCCAGGCTCTTTCCATCTTCCATAATCAGATCCGATTCCGTAATCTGGACACCATAATAAAGACGCACGTCCATGCCGGAATATTCGACGTACCGCTCGGCCCTCATGACGGCTCCCGCGGAGCGGTCGCCCAGAACGGCGCCCCGCTTTTGGAGCTGAATGACGCGGGCAAGGATTTCGGCGGCCGATGCCGACTGGCTATCTATCAGCACAACCAACTTGCCGGTGAAGTTGCCGGTGCCCTTGGTCGTTAGCGGTTTGTTCTCTTTCCTGCCGACGCGCTGCCCAATCTTGATTTCCTTGTCAAAAAAGCCGCCCAGCAGATACTGAAGTGTTTCCTCTTCGCCGCCCGGGTTTCCCCGCAAATCCAGAATCACTGCATTATGCTTGCGCACCTTGGCCATGATCTCGGAAACCTTGCCAGGCGTAAAAACAAACTCGGGAAGCTTGACGATAATCAAGGCATCACCATATTCGACATAGCGAGCCCGGTCCAAGTGCTCGTATTCTTGCTCTCTTCGGATTTCGTCGAAAAGGTCCGAGGCGCCGTTGTGCGCAGTGATGTCGATGATTCGCTTGGTTTCGCCGTACTGCACAGCCACGTCCACGGAGCGCTGGTGGCCCTGAGGATCCCGTAAATTGAGAGTCAGACTAGCCTGCGGGCGAAGGACATTGAACAGGTATTGGATCTGCCAGATGATATCGCGTGCCGGTGTTATTCCGTTGATGGCCAGAAGTTCGTCTCCCGGTTTGACTCCTTTGAGGTCGGCATCGCTCTTCGGCTGCACCTGCGTAATAAAGCAACGGTCACCGACCATCTCGTAGCGCCAGCCATACTCACGACGAGTGGCGTGCTGGGGAGGCAAGAAGAATGTGTGTGAATCGTTGAGGGCCTGCACGGCGGTGGCGATACTGGCCAAAGACTTGTTCATCGAGGTTGCCGTTGCGATATATTCGCTGGCGGCGTTGAATTCCTTATCGAGATCGACGCCGTGGAATGTCGGATCGTAGTAGTGCTTGCGGATTTCGTCGATTGTGGTTTTCAACATTTCTTGGGCTTGGTCCCGGCGGAGCTTCGAGAATTCCTCAGTTTGGGACAAGCCGATGATCGATGCACAGGAAATGAAAGTCGACAACAAGGTAACAGCGAATCTGTGGAGTTTAGGCATTGTAACCAGACCTCCGCTTCGACCGTTCGGTTTACCGGGTAATTTATATCCGACTGTTTCAGTTATCAAGCCTCCAGCCAGGTTCCCGACTGCATAACCTTTTCGGCGGTTTCGTGAAGATCCCAAGCCACAGAATTGGACTCCTCGAAGCCGTTTCTCAGGCACTTTCCCTTCTCCAATGTCGATTGGCACCCAAATCTGTTTCGGTCTACGGCAGCAGATCGGCCAGGGTGGACTGCTTGTTCAAGTCCTGGCGCGAGTCGCTCAGGTGTCCCCCGATGAGCCTCTCCACACCCAATCGCCCATCCGACTCGCGAACCAGAATCAGGCCGCCCTCTGGAGTCACGCGGTCCCTAGGAAATCGACCTTGAGAGAGGCGTTGGCGGAGAGCCGAAAGAATGGTCTTGCGTCCCGCCCACTGGGTTCGGGTCTCCGGAGCGTCTCCATCGCATTTAGCCCCGCATGAATAATGAGGGTGGCGACGATCCAAAGGTTCGGCGAAAGAATCTCACATTGAAAATGTGGGTTTAGACCGCTCCAGAGGACAGCGCCGACCGCTAGGCCTCGTCCACGTCTCACCAGCTCTAATCCCTGTGATATGTATCACAACGAGGAGTGAGATTGGTCACTGCTGGCGCAGCGGCCGAGGATGCATGGTTAATGGGCTGGAGGTGCCCCCCATGAGTCCCGCTGGCACTGGCG
This sequence comes from Candidatus Methylomirabilota bacterium, assembly GCA_035626055.1. Taxonomy (GTDB): domain Bacteria; phylum Acidobacteriota; class Terriglobia; order Acidiferrales; family UBA7541; genus DASPOJ01. The sequence continues at coordinate 8,882 of DASPOJ010000256.1, forward strand.
CTCGCATCGCCTTGAAAAACATCCTATTTCTCACAGATTTCTCGGAAGCCTCCCAGGCGGCGCTGCCATTCGCACTTGCCATCGGTCGCGAGTTTGGTGCGACAATTCATGCGCTGCATGTCTTGAACCCGGAGTCCTACGTGTACGCGGCCCCGGAAGCGGCTGGCGTGGCAGTCGAAGCGCAGGAGGAAATCGCCGAAGCGGAGATGCAACGCGTCGAATCGCAGCTCGTGGGTATGCCCCACGAGGTGAGCGTGGTGCGCGGAATTGGCATTTGGCCGGCACTCGAGCAGGCAATCG
>DASPOJ010000257.1:0-6083 GCA_035626055.1 Candidatus Methylomirabilota bacterium
AGCGCGTCGATCAGATTTTGAACTTGCTGCTGTTGATCCTGCAGCTGCTTGAGTTGCTCCTGGGGGGTTGCGGCCGCTCCGAAATTGGTCATGTCCACGGTCGCGCTTCCACGCGTGTCTCCGGACACTGCCGCTTCCGCGTTCGCGATCGCAGTGTCCAGCGCGTCGCGCTTGGCGTAGAGGGGCGCGAGTTGCTTCTTGTACCACACAGGATCTTTTTCCTTCGGCAGGTGCGGGGGCGACTGATTCGCGCGCGTGCCAGGCGTGTTCGCAGTCGCGCCACCTGCAGCAGGACCGCTGCCACCGACGACCGAGACGCCACTTCCGCCGTGTTCGCGCAACGCGTCGATGTCGTCATTTGTCCAGACTTTCTTGGCTGGCGGCGCAGGTTTCGGTTGCTGAGGCGCGGCTTGCGGGCTCGCCGCTGGAGTCTGCGGACCGGCTGCGGGAGCCTGGGATTGTGACGGAGATTGTCCGCGCGCCGACGCACTGCCGACTACGGAAAGCGCCAGAGCGCCTAGGGCGCAAAAGAGAAGGGTTCTCATGGCGGCCTCATACCTCTGATTATAGCCCGTGGCGTTCAGTCGCCGGAGTGGTTGGTCCCGGCGTTGTTCAACTCATTACGGATGAAGGCGAGCCTCTGCGGCAGCGGACCGAGGCGGCGATAGTGGCTGACTTCTGTCTTCTCGTGAACCTCGAATCCGAACAGGAATTTGCGGCCTGAGAAATCATATTCATGGGCGACGGGCTCCCAGATGCCGGGTGCGATTTCAGCTTGATCCAACCAGAACCGGCCGCCCCGGTAGAGTTTGCCGAAGACGCCCGCTCCGAAGTACACGTCGCTGGTGATTTCCGCTTCAATGTGAACCACTTGCTCGGCCGATTCGTCAAACCAGAGTGTGGCCCGCACGTGCGGAAGCACCTCCGCGGTGCGCGAGGACGGCACGAAGGAAAGATCTGGATCAAGCTGCACTTTGGCCAGCAGTCGGCCGTAACGCATCTCGCGGCCGAGCCATGTGAAACGAAATGCTTTGCCGATGTCCGTGACCATCTCGGCGCGTTCCTCCAGGCGCTTTTGATATTTGGCCAGGGCCTGTTCTTCGTACTCGTCGGGTTGCATTGCCGATTGCAATGAAGCTTGGATCAACGCCAACTGCCGGCGATAAAGGATCGGATCATTAGGTTTGTCGTCGGGAGTGAGCGCGATCCGGAACAACCCCGTGCCCACGGGAACGATGCGCCACCGTCTATCGTCGACGACGGAGGATTCGGAGGTCTTGCGGAGCTGGGTGTGTTCGACGCGATCGAATTCCTCCAGCAACAGATCGTCGCGGTGCTGGTTATCGATGGCGCGCGCGACAAAACTCTGGACTTGAGCGGGGGACGGCGCGCCGCCATCGGGATTTTGCGGCAACGTGGAGGCTGCCAGCGCGGCCGAGCCCAGGGAGAGCAGCAGCACGTACGTGAGACGCCTTCGCATGAGCCAGAGCGGCCGTATGAATGCCGCACTCAATCTGATTCTTCAGTGCGGCGAGCGGTTGCAAGAGTATTCTATGGGGAGGGCCCCGCCTGCGGTAGGGGTGTAACACGGGATGTCTCAGTTTCGTAACTCCTAGAGGGGAAATAGGGAGCATTGTGTCCAGAAAAGGGATTGTAACGGGTGTGGCGCTGGGAGAGACGATGGTCCTGGCGCTCGACACGCTCCGCGCGCACAAACTGCGCAGCTTCCTAACCTTGCTAGGCATCATCCTCGCGGTGACGACGCTGGTCGCCGTGATGTCCATTGTGAACGGCTTGAACTTCTACATCGCCGATAAGATCGCAAACCTCGGCGCTGACTGCTTTGTGGTAAACCGGTTCGGAATCATTACCAACGCGCAGGAATGGGTGCGCGCGCAAAAGCGTCCGCGCTTGACCGCCGACGATTTTGAGTTGCTCGCAGGCCACATGCGATTGGCGGACCACGTGGCGGCCATCGAGGCTACGACGCAGGACGCGCGTTACGGGAATGAGTTGTTTGAGGACGCGCAGCTTTGGGGCGCCACTCCGAATTACACCGAAATGCGGGACATCAGCATCGCCACAGGCCGCGGCCTCACGGAAGCGGATGATCTGCACCGCGAAGAGGTGTGTGTCCTAGGCGCGGACGTTGCCAACAAAATTCTCCCGGGAATGGATCCTATCGGGAAAATGATCCGCATCGGTTCGAAAACGTGCACGGTGGTGGGCGTGGCGGATCCGCTCGGAACCGTTTTCGGCGTATCGCGAGACACCTTCGTTTTGATTCCATTCCAAACTTATGAGAAGGAGTGGAAAACCCCCACAGATTCCGCAAGCTTCTTTGTGCAAGCGCGCTCGGAGGACATGATGGAAGCGGCGGAGGACGAATCGAGAATGATCCTTCGCGCGGCACACCACGTTCCCTACCGCGACCCGGACGATTTTGGGATCATCGCGCCGGATTCGATCATGGGCCTTTGGAAGCAGCTCACCGGGAATATCTTCGCCATCGCAGTTTGGCTGACCACAGTGTTTCTCTTGATCGGCGGCATTGTGATCATGAATATCATGCTGGCAAGCGTCACCGAACGGACGCGGGAGATCGGCATCCGCAAGGCGCTCGGGGCGCGCCGGCGCCATATCGTTCTGCAGTTTCTTTTGGAGTCCGCGACGCTATCGGTGGCGGGCGGCCTCCTGGGGCTCGCGCTGGCGCTGACGATCACGCTGCTGGTGCGGACCTTCACCTCCGTGCCGATTTCCACCACTGTCGGATCGGTTGTGACGGCGCTTGTGCTGTCCAGCAGCGTCGGACTGTTTTTCGGCATCTACCCCGCCGTGAGAGCGTCGCGGCTGGATCCGATCGTGGCGCTTCGCGCGGAAAATTAGGCCGGACACGATGAGACAAGACTACAAAGAGAATCTATTGCTGGCGCTCGACGCGATGCGCGAGCACAAACTGCGCAGTTTCCTCACAGTCCTCGGCGTGGTCATCGGTATTTCCGTGCTGATGCTGGTCGGCGCGCTGCTGCAGGGATTCAACCAGAGCGTCGTGGAACGCATCACCGGTTTCGGCGCTGACAGCGCGTTCGTCGCCCGGCTCGATCAGGGGCCGTCCATCACGCGGCCGACGAAGGAACAGCGCCAGCGCAAACCGCTCACGCTCGAAGACGCGGAGGCCATTCAAGAACTGTGTCCGTCGGTGAAGGCCGTTGCGCCGTTTATCGTCGAGTGGGAAACCGGCCCGCACAACGTGCTCTACCAAACCAATGAAGTAGACGCTGTGGATTTCCGCGGTACGGTCGCGAGCTACGCCGAGGTCTATGCGAACGCCATACTGAAGCAAGGCCGCTTCTTCACCGAAACCGAGAATCTCCACCGGGAAAGCGTGATTGTGCTTGGCGAGGACGCCGCGAAGGCGCTGTTTGGCGATTTGTCCGCAATCGACAAAGAAGTGAAAGTGGACGGGTCGACCTACCGCGTCATCGGCGTTCTCGAAAAACCGGAAGGCGCATTCGGAACGGACGACCAAGACAAGCGCGCACTGATACCCTTCTTCACGTTTCAAAAGGTCTATCCGGCGGCGTACGAAGTCAGCATGCGCGTGCAGGGACTGCCAGGGCAACTCGATGAGGCCGTGGACGAGACCCGCGAAGTTCTCCGGCGTCGCCGAAACGTGGCCTACGACAAGCCGGATGATTTTTCGATCTCCACGGCGGAAGAACAGATCGAGCAGTTCCATGAGATTATCGGGATGGTGGCGCTGGCGATGGTGGTGCTGAGCTCGATTGGATTGTTGATCGGCGGCGTCGGCGTGATGAACATCATGCTGGTCAGCGTCACGGAGCGGACGCGCGAAATTGGCGTGCGAAAAGCGATTGGAGCGCGCCGCAGCGACATCACCTGGCAATTTTTGTTCGAGGCGATGACTCTGACCGGAGCAGGGGGCTTGCTGGGAATCGTAATTACGGGAGGGATTGCCGTGCCGCTGATCCGGCTGGCCACGGACATGAAAGCGGTGGTGCCGCTGTGGACCGAACTGCTCGGTCTGGCAGTCTCGTTTGGGGTCGGACTGGTCTTCGGTGTATGGCCGGCGGCGCGCGCAGCGCGGCTGGATCCCGTTGACGCGTTGCGATATGAATGAAACAACGAGAGTTGCTCGCGTGAGGCAGTTCAAAAGATTCGGTCCCACACAATTTCTTGCCCGGCTGCTCGATTGTGTCGTCGCGGAACAGCACCACAATATCTGGACGCTTTAGACACGAGAGGCCACACATTTTGCGATCTTTTTTCGGAATCCCCTTGACAAATTTCCAGCGTCCCTTGTAGATTGCGCGCTCAGATTCGGTGGGACGTGATTCGGTCGCTTCAGAACCCGCACCCCGGGATCCCCGAGCCACCGCACCACGAGGCCTGTCCGGGTTTCGACAAGACAACGAGGGGGCTCTGTTAACTCCCCCGAGCCGGCTTTCCCAGCAAAGCTGGCGAAATGCCTTAAGAGCGCACCGCGCTGTTGCAAATTTCAGTTGCGGAGCGCCCGTGGGGAATTATTCGCCATTTTGGCGTTGTCCTGGACCCGCAGCTCGCCCCCCGAATCCAGCAGTGCCTGCCGGAGAATCGGGCACTGCGAACTCCTAGGCGCTCTTGGGAGTACAATAGACGGATTCACCGCTTAACGGTGAACCCGCCGACCTGCGCGGAGGCGGACAATGGCTCACCCGAAGATGGCGCTCAACGAAAAAACTCTCGAAACTCAAACCGCGGCACCGGCGCAAACTCAGCCCCGCACGGGACTGCAATTTGAACGGCGATTCACGGACGGCAGATCCTCGCCGTTCGACAAGATCGAATGGGAAAAACGGACTGCGCAGATCACGAACGAAAAAGGCCAGGTCATATTCCGCCAAGAGAACGTCGAAGTTCCGAAGGCGTGGTCGCAAACCGCGACCAATATTGTCGCCTCAAAATACTTCCACGGAAAGATCGATACTCCCAACCGGGAGACCTCGGTCCGGCAGCTCATCAGCCGTGTCGTGGATATGATCGTACGGTGGGGCGAGGAAGGAGGTTATTTTGCCTCGGTTGAATCGCGCGACATCTTCCACGACGAGCTGACGCACTTGCTCGTCGAGCAGAAAGTCAGCTTCAACTCGCCGGTCTGGTTCAATGTCGGCGTGCAGGCCAAGCCGCAGTGCTCGGCATGCTTCATCAACTCGGTCCAGGACGATATGGAATCCATCATGAATCTGGCCAAGACCGAGGGGATGCTTTTCAAGTGGGGCTCTGGCACGGGAACAAATTTCTCGGCGCTGCGCGGGAGCCGCGAGACGCTTTCCGGAGGCGGAATCGCATCGGGGCCGGTGAGCTTCATGAAGGGCTTCGACGCCTTTGCTGGCGTGATCAAGAGCGGCGGAAAAACGCGCCGCGCCGCCAAGATGGTGATCCTCAACGTGGACCATCCGGACATTTTGGAATTCATCGATTGCAAGATGAAGGAAGAGCGCAAGGCGGGCGTGCTGATTGAGAACGGGTACGACCCGGCGATCGACGGCGAGGCCTACTCCTCAATTTTCTTTCAAAACGCGAATCACTCCGTGCGCGTAAACGACGAGTACATGCAGGCGGTCGAAGAGGATCGCGACTGGTGGTCGCGCAACGTGACGGATCACCAGCCCAACGAGAAATTCCGCGCCCGCGAGCTCCTGAACCGCATGGCCGAGTCGGCCTGGCATTGCGGCGACCCGGGTATGCAGTTCGACACGACCGTCAACCGTTGGCACACGTGCAAGAACACGGCGCGCATCAACGCGTCGAACCCGTGCTCCGAGTACATGTTCCTGGACGATACGGCCTGCAATTTAGCATCGCTGAATCTGATGAAATACCTCGGGGGGAACGGCACGTTTGACGTGGATGGTTTCCGCCACGCGGTGGACGTCACGATCACGGCCCAGGAAATTCTGGTGGACAACGCCAGCTACCCCACGCCGAAGATCGGGAAAAACTCGCATGATTTCCGCCCACTCGGCTTGGGCTATGCGAATCTCGGGGCGCTGCTGATGTCGCTGGCCCTGCCCTCCGATTCC
>DASPOJ010000258.1:0-5325 GCA_035626055.1 Candidatus Methylomirabilota bacterium
TTTGCCTACGCTATGGCGCGGAGCTGAAGCGGCATGCGCGAGGCGCTCGCCCAACTGCCCGTGCTCGTCGAGAAGTTCTTGCGGCAGCCGCTCGCCAAAGGTCTCAAAGAACCGACCGATCCCAGCGTGTTCTTCGGTCCAATCGTTTGGGTCCACATGCAGCAGGATTTCCATCTGCTCGCCGGTGAAATTCAAGCCATCGAGCGTCAGCGCGCCGGGCGAGGGCAAAAGGCCGATGGGGGTTTCGAGGGCGCTGCCCTTTCCTTCGATGCGCTCGAGAATCCATTTCAGCACACGCACGTTTTCGCCGAAGCCCGGCCAGAGAAATTGCCCATCGGCGTCTTTGCGAAACCAATTCACGTGGAAAACCTTGGGAGGACGCGGAACGCGGCTGCCCAGGTCCAGCCAATGCTGAAAATAGTCGCCCATGTGGTAGCCGCAGAACGGCAGCATGGCCATGGGATCGCGTCGCGTCACGCCGAGATCGCCGGTCGCCGCGGCGGTTGTCTCCGAGGCGAGGGTCGCGCCGATGTAAACCCCGTGGTTCCAATCCAGAGCTTCGTAGACGAGCGGCGTAAGTCTGGATCTTCGCCCGCCAAAAATGAACGCCGAAATCGGAACTCCCTCATTGTCTTCCCAATGAGGTGAGATCGCCGGAACCTGCGCGGCGGGCACGGTGTAACGGGAATTCGGATGCGCCGCTGGAACCTGGCCCGGCGACCACGGCCGGCCTTGCCAATCGAAGAGTCCGGCGGGCGGCTCGGGGCTCATTCCCTCCCACCATGGTTCGCGCGCCGCGGTGAGCCCACAGTTCGTGAAAATCGTATTTCGTTGAATCGCGGCGACGACGTGCGGATTCGTGCTCAGACTCGTTCCCGGCGCGACGCCGAAGAATCCCGCCTCGGGATTGATCGCGCGCAGCCGGCCGTCCGCGCCGATGCGCATCCAGGCGATGTCGTCTCCCACCGTCCAAACGCGATAGCCCTGAGCCTCCAAGGCGGAAACCATCATCGCCAGATTGGTTTTTCCGCACGAGCTGGGGAATGCCGCCGCCATGTAGGTTACGCGCCCGCTGGGGTCCTCCAGCCCCAGGATGAGCATGTGCTCGGCCAGCCAACCCTGCTCGCGCGCCATCCAGCTGGCGATCCGCAACGCGTGGCACTTCTTCGCCAGCAGTGCGTTCCCCCCGTAGCCGGAACCCACGCTCCAGATCAGGCGCTCTTCGGGAAAGTGCATGATGAAACGGCGGTCGGGACTGAGATCTCCGAGAGAATGCAGCCCGCGCACAAAATCGCCGGAGGATTTCACTCTTTCCGTGGCGACACGACCCATGCGCGCCATGACTCGCATGTTGGCTACGACGTACGAGCTGTCGGTTAACTCGACTCCGGCCTGCGCCAGCGGCGAGTCCGGCGGGCCCATGATGTAGGGCACCACGTACATGGTTCGCCCTTCCATCGCGCCGCGGAAGAGCGCCGTAAGCTTTTCTTTCGCTTCGGCGGGAGCAATCCAGTGATTGGTCGGGCCCGCGTCGGATTCACTTCGCGAGCAGATGTGGGTGGCTTTTTCGCTTCGCGCGACGTCAGTCGGGCTGCTGCGATGCAGGTAGCAGTTTGGATACGTGCGCTCGTTGAGCCGGAGCGTGTGGCGCTCCTCGAGCATTTGCCAAAGGATGCGCTGCTCCTGTTCCTCCGAGCCGTCGCACCAAACGATGTGTGCCGGCTGCGTCAATCGCGCGGCTTCTTCAATCCATTGTTCGACAAACGTGGACACAAACTCTCCGTTCCGTTACAGGTTGCCAATCGGGACAAGACTTCGACCGAGAAACTGGCGGGCGCCTCGCGAGCTTGCCACTTCTTGGAGTTTAAAGTCTCGGCGCTCCGGAAGCAAGAAACCTCCGAGAATTGAGGTGATATACTTCGCTGCCGTGTACGCGAGAAAGCTCAGAGTCTCCTTCATCGTAGACGGCGAGAAGTGTCCTTGTCCTCTGGAATGGCTGGACAGTTTTTGCATGCGCAATTTCACCGGGTCGGCGGAATTCGATGACACGCTTCCTCTTGGTGAGGGCCGGCTCGAGGCCGGATTGCGCGTCGATCCGGACAAGCTCGCCGAGGCGTTGTCGGCGTGGCTCACCCAGCGCGGCAAAGGCAATGGCCGGCCGGTGCAAGTGGAAATTCTTCCCGAATGAACCTTTCCCAGTTTCGGACGACGCGTGGAGCCGCATCGAGCTGACTCGCGAGAATCAATCCTTGTGCTCGTGGCGGGCGTCCGGAAGGTGGAGCGCATGCTTCTTCCGCGCGGCTTCGATTGCGGCGTGGATTTTCGGCAGTGCGGCGCGCGCTGCTTCCTCACCCGCTGCAACGAGCTGCGGGGTTTTCTCGAAATCGTCCCAACCGAATTTCCGCACGTCCGGCTCGATGATGACATCCGCCGCCTTGCGCCATTGCAGATCGGCGTACCGCTGCAAGATGGAAAACGAACGCTCCACAATCTCCAGCGCGCCGGTCGGCCTTTCGACGCTGTCGCTTTGAAGGAAGACCGCGATGACGATCTCGGCGCCCATCTCTCTCGCGGCCGCCACGGGAACCGCTGCGGCCAGGAAACCATCCACGAGCAAGCGGCCCTGGTATTCCACCGGGCAAAAGACTCCCGGGTACGCGCACGACGCCCGGAGCGCCGGGCCGAGCGGTCCTTCGCGGAAGAAAACGGCGTCGCCCGTATCGAGATCCGTGGCCGCAATCGCCAGCGGCAGCTTCAAGTCGGCGAACGAGGTCACGCGCAGATACCGCCGCAGATAACCGTCCATTCGATAGTTCGTTGCCAGGCCCATCCAGGAGAGTTTCCAGTGTCCGAAATCGCGGAATCGCGTCGCCGCGGCCTGCCGCACGATTTGTTCGATGGGCTGCCCGCTGGCGTAGGCGATTCCGATCAGCGCGCCGGCGCTGGTGCCCGCAATACAACCGATGGAGATGTTGTTTTGCTCGAGGACGCGGAGAACGCCCAGATGCGCTATGCCGCGTGCAAAACCGCCGCCGAGGGCGAGCCCGATTCCGGGACGCACCCTCCTGCCCCCGTAAGCAAATCCCCGGAGTCGCTCTACCGCGTGTTCCAGCCAGCCCGGCATGATCGTCCTCCGCGAGTCTCCCGTAGTAGAACACCTGGCGTGCCGCCCGGGATGCTCCTCATCCGAGGCAGTTTGCCCGCCATAAAAGATTGACCTGCGCGAGGCGCGTTCTGTAACCTGCACCCCGGTCGCGGCTCGGTGGTGCCGCACGAATGTTACTCCGAAGGATCGAAAATGTGGTGGTTCTCGGTGCGGGCACGATGGGCGCCCGGATCGCGGCGCATTTTGTCAACGCCGGGCTGGCTCCTTCGCTCCTGGACATCGCTCCTACCAGCCTCGCGCCCGATGAGCAGTCCAAAGGCCTGACGCTCGAAATGCCCGCTGTTCGCAATCGAATTGTGACGGCGGGCGTCGCCGCCGCGGTTAAGTCGAAGCCAGCTTCCTTTTTCACCCGCGGGCTCGAGAAACGCATCCGCAGCGGCAATTTCGAGGACAATCTGGAGTGGTGCGCGCAAGCGGACTGGATCGTCGAGGCCGTCACCGAAAATCTCGAGATCAAGCGAAATCTCCTCGAACGCGTCGCAGCGCATCGCAAGCCCGGTGCAATCGTTTCCACCAACACTTCGGGCTTGCCCGTCGGCCGGATCGCTGAAGGTTTTCCTGAAGAGTTCCGCAGGAATTGGGCCGGCACGCACTTTTTCAATCCGCCGCGCTATCTGCACCTGGTCGAGGTGATTCCGGGTCCGGAGACCGCGCCGGATGTTCTGACAACGCTCGCCGATTTTTGCGACCGGCGGCTCGGCAAGGGCGTGGTGGTCGCGAAGGACACGCCGAATTTCATCGCCAATCGCATCGGCACGTTTTCCATGCTGAATGTCGTGCGCGTGATGGGCGAATTGAGGATGACGTTCGAGCAAGTGGACGCGTGCACGGGGCCAGCGGTCGGCTGGCCGAAGTCGGCGACGTTTCGCCTGGCAGACATCGTGGGGCTCGACATCCTGACTCATGTCGTGCGCAACATCTACGAAAGCATCCCCGGCGACGAATCGCGCGAACTCTATCGCGTGCCGCCGCTGCTCGAAGAAATGGAGCGGCGCGGGTGGCTCGGCGAAAAAAGCGGACGCGGCTTTTACCAGCGCGTGAAGAAGGGCGGCGAGAGCGAAATTCTCACACTCGATCCCGCCACGATGGAGTATCGCCCGCGCCAGAATGCCCGGTTCGCTTCGCTCGACGCCGTGCGCACGATTGACGACACGCGAGAGCGATTGCGCGCGCTGGCCGGGCCTGTGCTCGCGGGGCAGCCCGGCGATCTCGCGCAGAAATTTCTGTGGGCGACGCTCTCCGAAATGTGCCTCTATGCGGCGCGGCGCGTTCCGGAAATCGCGGACTCGCTTGTGGACGTGGACCGCGCCATGCGCTGGGGATTCGGCTGGGAGCTTGGGCCGTTCGAGCTGTGGGACGCTCTCGGGGTCGAAGCAGTGGCGCGGCGGTTGGAAAAAGAGGGTGAAGCCCTGCCGCCGCTGGTCACCGGGCTGCTCTCCTCGGGCAAGAGCTCTTTCTACCAGTCCGCGCACGGCGACACTTCTTACTTCGATCTGGCGTCGAAGAATTTCCTGGCGTTGCGCGAGCCGGATGGCGTCATCATCCTGAAATCGCTGAAAGAAAAAGCGAAGGAGATCGAGCGCAATTCCGGCGCGAGTCTTGTGGATCTCGGTGACGGCGTGATCTGTTGCGAATTCCACACCAAGATGAACGCGCTCGGCGCCGAAATCTTCGCCATGCTGCACAAAGGATTGAAGCGGCTGCGCGAGGACTTCGAGGCCATGGTCATCGCCAACCAGGCCGTGAATTTTTCGGCGGGCGCGAACCTCATGCTTCTGCTCGTGGCCGCGCAGGAGCAGGAGTGGGACGACATTGATCTCGTCGTGCGGCAGTTCCAGAATGTCAATCTCGCGATCAAGCATTCGCCGCGGCCGGTGGTGGCCGCGCCGCAAGGAATGGCGCTGGGCGGCGGGTGCGAAATCTCTCTTCACGCCGCGCGCATCCACGCCGCCGCGGAAGCCTACATCGGCCTCGTTGAATCCGGCATCGGCCTGGTCCCGGCCGGCGGAGGCACAAAAGAAATGCTGATTCGCGCGAATGAGCACGCGGCCGACGGCGAAGGCCTTGATCTATTCCACGCGCTGAAGCCGATTTTCGAGAACATCGCCATGGCGAAAGTCTCGACGAGCGGGGAAGAAGCGCGCGAGCTGGGCTATCTT
>DASPOJ010000259.1:0-2742 GCA_035626055.1 Candidatus Methylomirabilota bacterium
GTGATCGAGCGGCTAGCAGCCGCCATCGAAAAAGAGACGTTCGCGCCGCAGCTGTAGCAGGTTCTCGCTGTGGAACCGACGAGCGTCCCGCAATTCGGGCAAATGCGCGGTCGCCCGACAGGTTTTTCCGCGCGCTTCGAGCGAAAGAAGTTCTTGATCGAGTCCCGCCAGCGATTGAGCCGGTAACGCAGGCGGAGCGGGAGAGGCACGAGGTCTCCTTGCGAGCTTTCGATGCCGTGCCTATAATACGAAAAAGTTGCCACGAACGACAATCGATTGGCGGAATCACCGGGGTGAAATGAGTATGGATAACTGGGAAGAGATCGGGCGCAAGATGGATCGCGAATTCTCCCGCATCCGCGAGCTTCTGGAAAAAGAGATCAAACCACAGACTTCGCAGAAAGCCGCGGACGCGCTGCGCGCAGCTTCCAAACATTTGGCTGCGGCGGCGGACCAGATCGAGGCGCGAATCGCCCGCTCGGCTGCGGCGCCGGACAGCGCCGGACGGGCGGATAAGAAGTGAAGTCGGGGCCGGTGTGAATTCCATTTGCCGCCGGCGAAGATCGCAATCTCTTTTCGCCGCCAGCCTCGGCGTCCTCCTGTGGTTTGCCGCGGGCTGCGGAAACCGGCCGGTCACCTCGCATGTTCCGCCCGCGCCTTCCACGGGACCGTCGCCAAACCCAGCTGCTTCCGCGGCCGCGCATCCCGCGCCGGGGACTCCGGTCAATCCGAACTATTCCGAGCAAGGCCTCGCTTCGTGGTACGGATATCCGTTTCACGGGCGCCGCGCTTCCGACGGCGAAATTTACGACATGAACCAGATGGTCGCGGCGCACCGCACGCTGCCTTTTAACAGCATCGTCCGCGTGACCAACCTCGACAACGGCAAGCAAGCGGAGGTTCGCATCATCGACCGCGGCCCGTTCGTCGAGGGGCGCATCATCGATCTCTCTCTTGCCGCGGCGCGCGCGCTAGATATGGTGGGCACGGGCACGGCTCCAGTGAAACTGGAATTGGTTGCAGGCCCGGCGAATCCCGTGGCAGGAGTATTCGCCGTGCAGATCGGCGCGTTTTCGGATGAAGCGAATGCCGACCGCCTGCGCGACCGCTTGGTCGAAAGCTATGCCAGCGTCACAATTCAGGAAATCGACACGCCGACCGGGAATTTTTATCGCGTGCGCGTGGGACGCTTCGCGACGCAAGACGAAGCGCAGCAAGCCGCGATAAAATTGACTCAGGATGGCGGATTCAATTCGTTCGTCGTTCGACTGGATGAGGGACAATGAGCGAGACCGACTGCATTTTTTGCCGCATCTCGAGGAAGGAAATTCCGGCGAAGCTTGTGTACGAAGATACGGAACTTTTCGCATTCGAGGATTTGCATCCGCAGGCGCCGACGCACATCTTGATTTGTCCGCGGAAGCACGTCGCGAATCTGAACGATTCCGGTCCGGAGGACGCGGCGCTGCTCGGCCGCATTCTGTTGGTGGCCGCGCAACTCGCGCGCGAACGAAAACTAACGGGCGGGTATCGCACGACGATCAACAGCGGCGGGGGAGCGGGCCAATCCGTTTTTCACCTTCACGTACATCTGATGGGCGGCCGCGCGTTTCACTGGCCGCCGGGCTAGCGACGCGGGCGGAGTCGCCGATCCGCTGCGCGGCAAAGCAATGAGTGAACAGCCCGGCTTGCCGTTCCACCAGTCGCCAATCCTCGCCAGCCGGCCACAAATCCGACAATTCATTTTCCACGAAGCCCGCGCGCACACTGATCTTGCCGTCGTGCCGCGTGACGTAGTTGCCGCCAATGAGTCCGAGCAGCGAAGCTCCGCAGAGTGAGAAATAAGCTCGCTCCGGGTCACACGCCAAAAAGAATCCGGTTTGACGGGCCGCGAGCGATAGAAACCTGCGCAGATCGCCCTCCCTGAAATGATGCAGGAATAGCGTGGCGATCGTGACGTCGCAGGCTTCCGGATTCGGCCGCTCCAGCCAATCGAAGACATCCGTCTCCACAGATTCGACGTGCCACGACAGCGCCTCGAATTCAGCCTTGGTCTGTGAAGCCAGCAATCGCTGGCGGTCCACCAGTACGGCGCGCATCTGATTCCATCGAGGCGCGAGTCGTTTCGCGAGCCGCAGCAGAAGCGTGCCGTCGCCTGCCCCTAATTCGACAATCGAGCGAGGAATCCGGTCCGTGAAGGCGGCGTCCAGGGTCCGGGCCATGATGCGAGTGTGGCCCATCCATCGGTGAACTCTTCGGAGGTCCCGCCGCGACCGCATCGCACGGGGATCGTCAGCCAGCAATTCATCGATCAGCTCGGATTCGATTTCGCGCTTCATTGGTCGGACTTATTCGCCGCGCGCTACGTATGCGACAGTGTGTACACGCCGTCCCACGAGGCTTCTGGCTCTGCGAAGAGGTACTTCTGGCAACGAATCTTGTAGACACTGGCGGGGCCGTCGCTGATGAAAGCGAAGATCGGGGTGGGCTTTTCGGCCACGAACGTGAACAGACAGACGGCGACAGTGGCGATCGTCAGCGCGAAGCTGATCGTGAGGAATAGCCGCCGGCCCCAGAGGGCGTGCAGCGCCAGACGGCCCCCGCCTGCCGGTTTCGGTGCGCTCCCGACGCTTGCGGACATGGGCATGGCTGGGCGGCAGCGATCAATCGCGATAGAGGAAATTCAAGCGCACGCGGCCGACTTCGATGAGATCGCCGTCGTTCAGGCGCGCGGGGCGGGAA
>DASPOJ010000260.1:0-3851 GCA_035626055.1 Candidatus Methylomirabilota bacterium
CCGTTTGTTTTCAATGAGATACAAAAAATGGCACGCGAGTCTGTAAGTGCTGATTCTAAAGGGTTTATGGGCGCGCTAAGTCCTTTGCTGTGTATCAGTTTTGAGTTGCACAAAAATGGTGCAATTCTGGGGATTCTCAAGGGTGCGCTGGACCGCGGCTGGACGGAGCGGGAGGCGGCCAATTCGAAAAGTTGTCTTGAGCTCACGCAACTAGATAGCACGGAAGTTAACAAATGTCAATGCTTATTGTAAGGTTACTATTCGAACAGATTGCCCACGTCGAGCACCGGAGTGGGTCGGGTTCGGGAAGATCCGACCCTTCGCAGGCGAAGAGTCGGGCACCCGCAAAAGCAAAACCTTCCATCAACGGTGACTTATTGCAGTGGTATCATCTAGTTCGGGGCGATCGTCAAGGGAGAATGCGAAAGGGCCTGCCACCCGCCACACGTGGATCATACCACTGGGAGTCTTCACCGAGAAGTAACATGGGGCGCTTGGAGAGCTGCGCGAAGCGGAGCCCGGGGTGGCCCTCGATGAGAACGCAGGACACCCCCCGCCTTAAGAGCGCGGCCACCCGGCCCCCGCCCTCACGTCAAGGGCTGTGTCACCCCCGGATGATTAAATCACGGCTTGGACCAGCCCGATGAAGTGAAGTGCGCGCCGGTGGGCTGGGCAACCAAGAGGTACATATCCGCCGTGGTCGGTTCCATGTTCTGAAAAAAGAGATCGATATAAACGACGCTGAGCTTTGTCGAATTAGTTCCGGTAGTGGACCTCCCCCAGCCTTGGCTGAGCAACGACATGGCGCGATCGTCGTCCTGGGCGGCGGAGAAAGTGGACAATCCAAAGCAGCGCGCCGCGTCGGAGTTGTCCCCATACCGATAATGGAGGGTCATGTCCTGAGCCACCACGGTCAGCTCCTGTCCGGCCGGCTTCGTAATCTTTACCGTCAAGACGAGACCGCGGTACTGGTCCATTGTGGCCTCCGGCTCCTGGAATCTGTTACCGCTCGCGCCCTCCAGAGTGGAGACAAACTTGGCTGCGACGATCTGGAAAGACACCTTGCTCAAATCCGTGACTTCTGGCGGCTTCATTTCCTGGGCGCGTGCGCCGATGGACAAACTGGCTGCCAGTACCAGCAGAAGGGGGCTAAAGCTTTTTCTAAGGCCGCGCATAAGAGTTAGGTCTCCTCTGGGAAATTGTGGAATTGAGATGGGCACAACAGTACGCATAGGTCCCTTCTTTATCTTCGACAACATTCACGGTCCTTGGGGGGCGCAAAACAGGCAGCATCTTATACCAGCCAAGAGCACGCGGAGAACGAAATCTTGTTGGCGAGCCGCACGCTATTCCCGCTTGGGCGAGTCCTTGGGCGGAACGTTTTCGGTTGCGGGAGGCGACTTTTTTTTCGCTGCCGCCTTGCGCGCCGTCTCTCGCGCGCGCCTTTGCAGCTCGTCGTAATACTCAGGCCGCGTGTGACGCAAGTGGTCCGCGGAGGTTTTTCCCGTGAGCCAAGCGCGATCCATTGGGTAAACGTCCGGATCGAAGATCACGGTATAGAGGTGCCAAATCAGAATGGCCAACGTGGCCAGAATCGCCTCATAGAAATGAAGAGCCGTGGCGGCATCCAGCACCCACTTCGGAAAATGGCGCAGCGCCAAGGAATTGAACCAAAGCAGGAATCCGCTCGCCGCCATAACGGCCGTGCCCCACAAAAGGGCGATGTACTCGATCTTCTCGACGTAGCTGAATTTCCCGAACGTGGGCGGCGTTTTCGAGAGGCCCAGGTTATAGAGACACATGTCTCCCAAATCCTGAACATCGCGCAATTGCGGAGCCATGTGGCGCAGAATCGCGCGGTCACGGCGAACCAGCGCCAGATGCAGAAGGTGATAGACCAGTGAAGACAATAAGACGACCGCTGCCACCCGGTGCACAACTCCGCGGAGCGGGAAATGAGTCTCCCAAGCGAGCATTGGCCGCGCCCACCAAGCCTCGGGAAACTTGAGCGCGAAACCCGTCACGACCAACACGGGGAAACTCACCATCGTCAGCCAGTGCGCGATCCGGAAGTTCAAGTTCATTCGCTCGATTTCTTCGCCGGACTCCTCGCGCGGCCCTTTGCGCCGGAGTTTGCGCTGGAAGTCGAGCAGTTGGTGCAGGAACATGAATCCGATGGCGATCGGAATCAGGAACCAGTAACTCAGACGGATGAAGCGCACCACGGGGTGTTCGCTCGCCGATCCGGGCCAGACGTGCACGGGGCCGATCGCAAAGTCCTTGCCTGCTCCGGAGTGGCATTGACCGCACGTACGCGCGAGGTTTGCCGGGTTCACCGTGGACCGCGGATCGCTGGAAGGGAAAATATTGTGCACGCCGTGGCAGGAGGCGCAGTTGGCCACGGTCTGTTCGCCCGCACGCGATGCGAGCCCGTGATAACTGTCCGCGAAGGTCGGCACACGATCCGCCGGCAAGTTGTAGCGTGCGTCCAATCGGGCGTCGCCGTGGCAGCGTCCGCAGGTCGCAACGGAAACCTGGGCTGGATTCACCGTGGAACCCGGCTCGCTGGGCGCCAGGATATTGTGTTCGCCGTGGCAATCCGTGCAGACGGGAGCGTCGCGCGAACCGTTCGCTACGGCCTGGCCGTGAATGCTCTGGTCGTAAATCTGCTTGATATCCCCGTGGCAGGCCCCGCAGGTCGCCGGCACATTCCAGTGGTTGATTTTGGATTGCGGATCGCGCGCGTTCAAAATGCCGTGGCTCCCATGGCAATCTGAGCAGGACGCAGCTTTGTCGTTTCCCGCGGCCACGGCCCGGCCGTGCACGCTCATGGAGTAGGCTTCGACGGGGTGGGCAAAGGGAATCTTGTGGCGCGCGACAAAGTCGGGATTGGAGTGGCAGGCGCCGCATGTCTGGGGCAAATTCTTCTTCGCGACGGGCGACTGCGGATCGTCCGCGGACAGAATCTTGTGGACGGGACCGTGGCACGACTGGCACGTGGGGCTCTGCGAGTCCCCATTCCGCGCCGCCTCGCCGTGCACACTCTTCAGAAACGCCTTGAGTTCGTCACTGTGACACTCCCCGCACTTCTGCGGCATGACGGTCGCGGCGGGCCGGGCGTAGTGCGCTTGATCGTGGCAACTCACGCAAGCCTGATCGCCCAGCAATCCGTGCACGCTGGAGGGCAGCGAACTCGCTTCCTCCGCGTGGCAATTGGCGCACTCCACAATCTTTATTTTCGCGGGATGGGGAAATTCTTTGATGTCCGTATGACAGGCGATGCAAGGCAGGTCCGCGTGGACGCTCGACTTGTGTCTGGCGGGATCGACGAAGAGGCTGCGGCCTTTTTCGGATTTCAGGTCAGGCTGAGAGTGACAAGCGAGGCAAGCGGCGTCGGGATCGTTCGCGGCCTTTTGTTGCGCGCGCGCGGCGGGAAGCGCCAGGGCAACGGCAAGGATAGGAACCAGCCCGCTGAGTCTGCGAATTCGCATCGAACCAATCTGTAGGGTACGCCGATTCGCTCCCGCGCCCCGGAGTTATTTCAATCCCAGATCCGCCAGAACTTTGGGATCCGGATCATCCACCGCCAGCAGCGAGTGACACGTGTCGCAATCCATGGGAATGGTCCGTCCGTCCGCCGACGTATGGCTGCCGTCGTGGCAACGGAAGCAGCCGGGCGAATCTTGGTGGCCGAGGTTGTTCAAGTACGTCCCCCAAGAGACTTTCATTCGGGGGAAGACGTTCCGCAAATAAATGGCCTGCACCTCTTTCACGGCCGCATCCACCAACGGTCGCTTATCGCGGTACACGCCGGGATAGTTCGTCTGGTAAAACGCATCGAGCGTTGCAGC
>DASPOJ010000261.1:0-12096 GCA_035626055.1 Candidatus Methylomirabilota bacterium
CGCCTGGGCCCGTTCGCGCGCCGGCGGTTTCGGCTCGATGCTCTCGGCGCCCTCGAAATTTCAGGACTTCCGTTCCTTCTTCCGCTTCTTCGTTCCATCACTCACGGGAGTCGTCGGCTTCTGGGCCACTGTCGCGCTGAACATTCCCGATTTCACTCGCTTCGCCAAGAGCCAGCGCGCGCAAGCCCTCGGCCAGGCGCTCGGCCTGCCTGCTACGATGACTTTCTATTCCTTCATCGGAATTGCCGTCACTTCCGCAACGGCGATGATATTCGGCCAGGCACTCTGGGACCCTGTCGCCGTTCTTTCTCGCTTGGGCAATCCTCTGGCGGTGATCGTCGCGATGATTGCGTTGCTGGTTGCCACGTTGAACGTCAACGTCGCGGCCAACGTCGTCTCGCCCGCCAACGATTTCTCAAATCTCTATCCGCGCCGCATCAGTTTCCGCGCCGGCGGATTGATCACGTGTTTTCTCGGCATTGCGATGCAGCCGTGGCGGATTATGGCGAGCTACGGCAATTACATTTTCAACTGGCTCGTGGGCTATTCCGGCTTTCTCGGACCGATCGCGGGCGTAATGATCTGCGATTACTTCGTCATCCGGAAAAAGATCATTCTCGCGGAGGATTTATATCGCCGTGGCGGCTTTTACGAATTCTCCCGCGGCGTGAACGTGCGCGCGGTCGCGGCGTTAGCCCTCGGCTGCGGCGTCGCGCTGGTCGGGAAAGTGGTTCCCGCGGTGGCGATTCTCTACAACTACGCCTGGTTCGTCGGCTTTGGCGTCAGCTTCGTTGCGTATTACGCTCTGATGCGCCTCCGCCACGATCCAGAAGACATTTCGCATCCCGCAACCGAGGCCGACTCCGCATGAACCCCGGAGCCAACAGGGGCGGAGTCATTCCGAGCGGAGATGCGACTCCTTTCTCCTCTTGTCCGTTCGCCACGCCGGACGGACGAGTTGCCTCGGAGCCGAGGAATCTCTCTTCGAGTTTCATTTGCTCGCACCGGAATCCATCTCGAATTCCGCGTCTCTGTTGTTGTGCGCTCGGGCCCGGCGGCGAAAAAGGAGATCCAATTCCGTGGCCGCTTGCATGCCCCCGAGGCCCGCGCACCCACAACGATGATGGGCTTCATGGCGAGACCCGCATGGCACGCCTCGGGAACAGGCACTTGCTGCTGAACTCTCAGCCCGCGGTGGGCGGCGCGCATTCGGCGGAATTCCCACCCGCGCGAATGCGATCTTTCCAACTCTGGAACGGCAGGCCGTGCTCCGCCCGCTTCATGGTGATGCAATGTTCCACCGGGCAGACCAGCGCGCACAAATTGCAGCCGACGCATTCGTCCACGCGAATCCGCGGCACGTGCACGCCCATGCCGCGTGGGTTCTTCTTGCTGTTGCCCGCCACGGCGTACGGCTCGATGCACTGGTGCGCGCCGTCTTCACACGCGACGTAGCAGAGTTGGCAGCCGATGCACAGCTCCGAATCGATCTCGGCGACGATTTTGTAATTCAAATCGAGGTCGCCCCAGTCCACGACGTTGCGAACGGCGCGGCCGCGAAAATCCTCGATGGTACGAAAGCCGTGCGCGTCCATGTACTGCGATAGTCCCTCGATCATGTCCTCGACAATACGGAAACCGTAATGCATCACCGCGCTGCACACCTGCACGCACGACGCGCCGAGCGCGATGTGTTCGGCGGCGTCATTCCAATAGGTGATTCCGCCGACGCCGATGATGGGAATCTTCACCGCCTTGGCAACGCTCGAAACCATGTGCAATGCGATCGGCTTCACGGCCGGCCCGCAGTATCCTCCATGCGAGGAAAGTCCTCCGACATTCGGAGTCGGCGCAAACGTATCCAAATCCACGCTCATCACGGAATTGATCGTGTTGATGAGGCTCACGGCGTCCGCGCCGCCGCGCTCGGCGGCGAGAGCGATTTTGCTGATGTCCGTGACGTTGGGCGTGAGCTTGACGATGGCAGGAATCTTCGCGGCCTCTTTCACCCAAGCGGTGATCATCTCGGTGTACTCGGGCACTTGTCCGACCGCGGCGCCCATGCCACGCTCGCTCATTCCGTGCGGGCAGCCGAAGTTCAGTTCCACCGCGTCCGATCCGGCGTCCTGAGCGCGGCGGACCATGTCGTGCCAGGTCTCGCGCTTGGATTCCACCATCAGCGACGCGATAACCAGATTCTTCGGAAAACGCTTTTTGACTTCGGTGATTTCACGAAGATTAGTTTCGATGGGACGATCGCTGATCAATTCAATGTTGTTGAGGCCTATTACCTTCGTCCCGTTGTAATCCAGCGCGCCGTACCGCGAACTGGTGTTCACGATGGGTTCACCGATCGTTTTCCAGACCGCGCCGCCCCAGCCGGCCTCGAACGCGCGCATCACTTGCCCCGCCGTATTCGCCGGCGGGCCGCTCGCCAGCCAGAATGGATTCGGCGATTCGAGTCCGCAGAAATTCACACGCAGGTCAGCCATAGAGCACCTCTCGAAACGATTCTTGCGCCGGGCGCAGGACGATCACTCTCCCACGCCTCAGTTCGCCGCCGCCGAGCGGTTCTGCAACGCCCGCACGCCGAACCACCCCAATGTGGCGGCCATCCCGATCCAACCAATGACGCGCACGGCGCCGCCGATTTGCGTATCGTGCTCGACGAGGCCGACGCTCGAGAACAAGTACCACCAGTCGTGCACGGCGGCGTCCGGATCGCCCACGGTGACGTAGGCGAGGCACTGGCATCGCGCATCCGCCATATAAATCCCGACGGGCAGCAATTGCTCGAACAAAAAGAACCCGCAGAATGCCGTCCCCGGCAATTGCCGGCGAACCGCGAAATAAACCGCCAGCGCGAACGGCACAAACAATTGCAAAAACGTGCCGCCCGCAACCATGATCCACTCGCCGAAGAACCGAAACAGCAGGTGCCCGCCTTCGTGAATGGGAACAAACACCAGATCCATCAACCTAATCAGCGTGCCATCGGTCGCTGCGCTGAACAGCGTCACCGAGAAGAAAACGAGCTCAACTACCGTCACCGCGAGAGGCACCGGCCGCCAATCCTCCCGAAGCAACTCGAGAAGCGGAACGCGTTCCGGGAGCCAATCCGGGATTCGCACGCCGCTCAGCTCCGTCCACGGCCAGCCGGGGCAGATCCCCGCGGCGAGCCGAGGACCGCATCGATGCCGAAAGCAGCTTGTTTGCCTTCGGCAACCGCGTCCACAACTTCCTTTCCGCCATTCACGCAGTCTCCGCCCGCGAAGTATTTCGGATTGCCGGTCTGCTGTGTTTCGTTGACGGCAATCGTTCCACTTTTTTGCAATCGAAGCCCCGGCACGGCGGAGAGGAATTGTGTTGCGGGCTTTTGGCCAACAGCGCGAACGATCATGTCCACTTCTACGACGAATTCCGAGCCGGGGATCGGCTCCGGCCGGCGGCGTCCGCGCACGTCGGGCTCGCCGAGCCGCGTGTGAAGGCATTCGAGACCCGTAACCACGCCGTTGCTGGAGACGACGTGGACGGGTTGCGTTTGCCAGAGAAACGTGACGCCGTCTTTCTTCGCAAGATTGAATTCATACTCGAACGCGGGCATCTCGGCTTCGCTGCGGCGATAGACGAGATACACTCTTTCAGCGTTGAGGCGACGC
Organism: Candidatus Methylomirabilota bacterium; assembly: GCA_035626055.1. Classification (GTDB taxonomy): domain Bacteria; phylum Acidobacteriota; class Terriglobia; order Acidiferrales; family UBA7541; genus DASPOJ01. Next base: position 3,660 of record DASPOJ010000261.1, read on the forward strand.
GCGGCAGTGACGACATCGATCGCCGTGTTGCCCGCGCCGATGCAGGCGACGCGATGGCCGATTTCGACGCGGTCGAACGGGAGCGTCTTCGTCTTCTCGATGAATTCCAGCGCGCCGTAAACACCTTGCGCGTTCTCGCCTGGCAAATGGAGGGCGGTCGTTTCGCCAAGGCCCACTCCGATGAAGATGGCGTCGAATTGTTTTTCGAGATCGGCGAAAGAAATGTCGCGGCCAACCTCGACTTTCTGCCGGAACTCCACGCCTAATTCGCGAATCATCTCGATTTCGCGGAGCGATTCGGCGGCGCGAGTCTTGTACGCGGCGATGCCGTAAGTGCTCAAGCCGCCGGGCCATTCCCTACGGTCGAACACCGTGACGGCATATCCCCAAATGCGAAGCTGCGCCGCCGCTGCAAGCGATGCGGGGCCCGCCCCGATGCAGGCGACGCGCTTCCCATTCGCAGGACCCGCGTGATAGAGCGCTATCTTGCGGTCGAGAACGAAATCCACGGCGTAGCGCTGCAGGCGCCCGATCTCGATGGCGCGTTCGCCTTTTTCGTTCATCACGCAAGCGCCTTCGCAAAGCACTTCGGTCGGGCAGACGCGCCCGCAGCTCTGTCCCAGGATATTTGCGTCAAGAATTGTGCGGGCGGAGCCGATCAGATTCCGCGTGTAAATTTTCTTAACGAAGCTCGGCACATCAATGCGCGTGGGACAAGCTTGAATGCAGGGTGCGTCGAAACAGTAGAGACACCGCGCGGCCTCGATGGCGGCCTGGCGCTGGGTCATAGGCGGCGTGATGTCCGCAAAATTCTTCTCGTACTGTTCGAGTGAAAGCTTCGGCGCAATCTGGTGCAGAGGCATGTCTGCGCAGCTCCAACACTGCTAGCGACGGCGCATCGCGCGGCTCGGCGGCTGCGGGGCAGTCCGCGACGACGCCGGTCGCCAAAAACGAGCAACCCGGTGAGACTTTTTGTCCTCACCGGGCAGGGGCTTGCATCGTCTCAGAAGATACTAGCACTGGCCGTGCGTAGCGTGACGGAAATTCTAGCGGGTAGCCGATGTGTTACGCCTTGCCACCCACGCGGGCTGGGTGCATCTACTCGTGCTGGCTAACAGAGAGGAGATTGGCATCGGGGTCTTTGAACCAGGCGACCCGCGCGCCGGGGGCGTTCCATATTCCGCGCTCATCCTGGCCGGACAATTTGAAGTTCTCGAAGCAGACGCCCTTTTGCATCAATTCCGTGACGGTTCTTTCGATATCGTCGGTTTGCCAGCCAAGAATCGTGAAAGGGTGCGGCTTGAATTCAGGGACTGGAGTAACGCGCAGCATTGTTTCGTTCGCGTCAAAGACGATAGCGAATTGGTCTTCGCTGACGAGGCGGAGTCCCAGAACATCTTTGTAGAATGTTTTGGCGGCGCCGCGATTACGCGTAGGGATGAATGCTACGATTTTGTGCGAGCCGAGCGTGGAGCCTCCGGCATCCGCGGGCGGCGGAAGGTGGGATGATACCGCATGGGCGGCTTGCGAGGGTAGAGTCGGTAGCCTAAGATGCGTGCGCGGCTTGAACAAACGCTCCCAAACATCGAGGACTCAAGGATGAGAGAAATGGCAATCGTATTCATCGCAATTTTATTGCGAGCGGAGCCATCGTCGGGATCCAAGTACAAGAGGCTCGCCACGGGCTCAAACGGTCCCAAAAGGGGATAGGACAAGCTATCTCCGGACAGTGCGTTGGCAGCGCCAAGCAGTGAATTTTCGCGTCTAGCGCTCGGACTGAGTATGGAGGCTTCCATGGGCTTTGCCCTTGAAAATCCTCAGGCAAATCTGAGGTTCTGTGCTCTAAAGTATCTGAACGATTGGATCCAATACGATAGGCAGTTCGTCCGGGGTCTTTCCAAAACCGGAGACGACCGTCTCGGTTGCTTCACGCAGGCAGCGATCTACTACCGAATTGCGCGGAACTTCAAAGGGCTAGCCGATGACAGCACTCGCCAGAAACTGCTAGAGGCCTTGGACCGATTTGGCGGCCACATTTCGGAAGAAAATGTGAACGACGTCGTAAAAGATCTGTCGGACCAATTCGAGAAACCGTGCGGTAATCGGGCGATTTCTGCGTCGTCGAAATTGCTTTGGATCACGCACAAGAGCCCTGTTGTCATCCTTGATAGCAGGGCCGTGAGAGCCCTAAACGAAATGCGTACAGGGCAGCGCTTGACGGAGGCGAACTATGCCGCCTATCGCAAAACGTGGCTTGCCGAATTCGCACGGCACCAGAATGCAATAGAGAGCGCCTGCAATGAGCTTTCGCGTGTCAAGGAATTCACGCTCGCTTCTGAGTTGCCAGACGAAGAATTTTCGACCCTAATTAAGGAGAGGTGGTTTCGTGAGAGGGTCTTCGACCAATTCTTGTGGTGGAATGGAAGCCCCGAATCAGATTCTCGAAACTGAAGTCCGGAGGGGTGATGCGATTTGACACGATCATACAAAACGGGACGATCGTCACGGCGACGGACACTTACAAGAGCGATCTGGGGATCGCCGACGGGAAGATTGCGGCGATTGCGGCTTCGCTCTCCGCGGAGAATGCGGGCAAGCGAATTGACGCCGCGGGGATACTGGTGCTACCGGGCGGAATCGATGTGCATACGCATCTCGACATGCCGTTTGGCGGGACGACGAGTGCGGACGATTTCGAGACAGGCACGCGCGCGGCGGCGTTCGGCGGAACGACGACGCTGATTGACTTCGCGATTCAATACAAAGGGCAGACGCTGCGGCAGGCGTTCCACACGTGGATGGCGAAGGCGGAAGCGAAAGCCGTCTCCGATTACGCGTTTCACTGCATCATCACGGACCTCGGCGACGCGCAACTGGAAGAGATGGGCGCGCTCGTGCGCGAGGGCGTGCCGAGCTTCAAACTTTTCATGGCGTATCCGGGCGTTTTCATGCTGGACGACGCGTCGATTTTCAAGGCGATGTCTGCGGCGGCCAAGCACAGCGCGCTGATTTGCATGCACGCGGAAAACGGCGGGGCGATCGACGTGATCGTCAAGCGGGCGCTGGCGGAAGGAAAACGCGCGCCGAAATACCACGCGCTGACCCGTCCAACGACGGCGGAAGCGGAAGCGACCGGGCGCGCGATAGCGTTGGCGGAGATGGCGGGCGCGCCGGTATATATCGTGCATCTTTCTTGCAACGAGGCGCTGGAAAAAGTGCGGGAAGCGCGCGACCGAGGCTTGCCCGTGTATGCGGAAACGTGCCCGCAATACCTCTATCTTTCGCTTGAGAACTTCGACGCGCCGGGATTCGAGGGAGCGAAATACGTATTTACGCCGCCGCTTAGAGAACAGTGGCACCAGGAAAAACTCTGGCAGGGACTGGCGAAAGACACGCTGCAGGTGGTCTCCACCGACCACTGCCCTTTCTGTTACAAGGAGCAGAAGGAACTCGGCAAGGACGATTTCACGAAGATCCCCAATGGCGGTCCGGGCATCGAACACCGGATGAGCCTGATTTACAGCGGGGGCGTGAACGGCGGGCGCTTCTCGGCGAACCGCTTCGTGCAATTGGTGTCCACGGCGCCTGCAAAACTTTTCGGCCTCTACCCGCGCAAGGGAACAATCGCGGTGGGCTCGGATGCGGACATTGTGGTCTTCGATCCGAACGAAGAGCAGGTGATCAGCGCGAAGACGCACCACATGCGGGTGGACTACTCGATGTTCGAGGGGATTCGCGCGAAGGGCGTGCCGAAGCTGGTGCTCTCGCGGGGACGCGTGCTCGTCGAAAACGGCAAATTCGAAGGACGCGCGGGGGCGGGACAATTCCTGCGGAGGCAGACCTACTCGGGCGCGTAAAACGATTCGGCCTGCGCAACAATAAAATCGGAGACCTGGGGCGCGAGATCGATTGAGAAATGCCCCGGGCGGTCGAGCCGTTCATTCACGACAATCTGCGTGAGCTCGGAGTCCTGCGCACGAATGTGGTCGCGGCCCCTCATGAGCCAGCTCTTTCGCTGGTAGAAATTCGCGGCTTCCCGAACATTTGGCGGAACGGTCTTGCTGGCGGGCCACGTGGCGTCCACCACCACCCCCAATTGAACCGGCACGTTTTCTTTTCCCAAATGGCGCGCGACCGCCATCATCGCCCACCCGCCCAAACTGTAACCATAGAGGATCACTTTCGGCTCGCGCGCAACTTCTTCCTCCGAAGGGGTCGCGGATAGGTTCAGATGGAATTGCGCCAGAATCCACTTGAGAGCGCGGCCCTGATGATACGGCGAAAAAACGCGCGCGCAGAGATCGGCATGGCGAAGCGAGCGCAGGCGATTGCGAATGGAGACGACGCCCGAACTACGGTCGTTCGGGTCCTCAATCGCGCCGCGAAAACCGGCGACGATCACGCGGCAGGGATGAGCTGCAAGCGCGGGGGGAGTTGAGGCGGGGGCAACCGCGGCAACCTGCTGGGGAGGCGCGGCCACGGCGACGGCCGCCCAGAAGAGAGCAGAGAAAATCAGGGCGATACGGCTACACAATCTCATCGGAGCGTCGAGCCAACCCCAAGATGATGAACGGACGGCGCGCTTCCCGAGGCGACCGGTTTCTTACAAGCCGCCAACCGAGCAAGGGACGCGCCGGACGCGCGATTCTACTGGGGCGATTCATAAAGTTCCAGGACTTTCCCCACGATGAGATCAGATATCTGCGGATCGCGGGAAACTGTGTAATGGTTGCCGTGATCGAGATGAAAATTGTCCAAGATGCGAGTGCGCGAGGGGTCCTGGGCGCGAATCATGCCGCGGGCGTGCAGAACGGGCGTGTTGCGTTCGTAAAAATTTGCGGACTCCCGGACGTTTGGCGGCAGGGTCCTGTCCGTAATGCCGATACTGTCCATCTGCACGGTCATTTCGATGGGGATGCCGGCTCTTCCCAGCCGGCGCGCGAGCGACACCGTGGCCCAGCCGCCGAAACTGTGCCCGTAGATGACGACTTTCGGGCCGTCGCGAATCACGTCCGGCGTCAGACCGGCATCATTTTCCGCACCGAATTCCGAGCGGACCCAGCGATAGCCGTGAGTCCAGTTGTAAGCGGAGAATGTGTGGACGCACAAATCGGGAAGATTCAGGCTGCGGAGCCGATCGCGAATCCAGACGATACCCGACGCGGCAGTCGTGGCAGTTTCGAGGCCGCCGGTATAGCCGACGACGACGACCTGGCACGGCGCCGCAGAACGCAACGGCGATTTTCCTCCACGCGGGGGCGCAGCGTGACCGAGCGATGCGCAAAATAAAACAGTGGAGGCGATCGCGGCGACAAATCTCACCGCGGCGGAAGAAGCTCCGCTCGAAAGGATAGGAGGGTGCACGGCGCCCCGGAGATTATCAGCCACTTTCGCGCTCGCGTGAATTGGCGACTCCTGCGCTTCCTCAAGAAAAGCCGAAGCGGACTTACGGGCGGTGCACGGCACTAACCCAGGGAATACCCGCCAGTCCATCCTGCACCACAACGACGACTTCATCTCCGGGATGGAAGCGATCAAAATCATCACGCGGCACAGGCACGCGCTCGATCGAGCGGCCGCCGCGCCACGACGTAACCACGAGGCGATAACCGCGCGGCAAACCCGCGACACTCACTTTGCCGATGATCGCGGCGGGCTCGGTCCGCGGGATGCTGGAATCGAACCGGCCGTTCACAAAGAGCACAGCCGCGAGCACCCACGGCACCGGAATCAATCCAAAGTATATCCGCTTCAACGCCTCGACTTCCCGACGGCGCCGCGCCCGATGCTCAATCCAGTACCCCAGCGACAGCGCGGCGAAGAACAGGATCCCCATGAAAATCAGGATTGGATCGAGTTCAACGGGCGGAAAAATCTGACTGGCCGGCACGAACACCACCGCGCCGACCAAGAACCACGCGGTGCGCTTCATCAGCCTGCGTCGCAGCACGACTTCCGCCGCGGCCGAGGTCAAGCCACATGCCGGACACTGATCCGACTGGCGCTCGGCGCCGCAATCCAGGCAATGGGTCATCTTGTAGAAAGCGAATGGATCAAAGCCTTAAGGCGCAAGTCCCCTTCGGGCTCGGCGGTCTTGACGCTGGCGCCGATCCCGCGTCCGGGTTCCACGCGCCGGACCACGCAGTGCAAAGTGAGAGGCGGGCTCAGGGCCAGCCGGGCTTGAAACGTCGCACCGATCCAGAGCGGGTGCTCCATCTCAATGAACATTCCGTCGCCGCTGATCTCGCGCACATGGGCCCTAAGGATTGCCGAGCCCCACTCGATCTCGAGGCCGGCATAGTAGGGAAAGCGAGGTTCATACCGGCGTTCGGGTGAACCCTGCGTAGAGGCAGCGTTGTCTGGACTCATCCAAACCCCTTTACACGGGGCGATGCTACGGGCCGCGTCCGGCTGTGTCAAGCTTGGGAGAAGCAGATACTTGCGGGCGCGGTAAACCGCTACGCGCCGGATTTCGCTTCCGGACGCGCGTGCGAATGCGAACGGCGCGCCAGCTCGTGTTGGAGATACTGGCGAAGATTCGCGGGAAGATGGGCGATGGACAACAAGTCCCCGAGGTCGCGCAGAGTGAGATCCGGCAGAAATGCCAGGATGCGTTCGAGCGGCGCGCGAGGATGCCGCACGAGCGCCAGGCGCACCGTGATGTAAGCTGACCACTTCGCGTGGCGGGAGATCGCGGCAACATTTTCGGCGGGAAGCGAAGGGCCGGCGAGCGCCTTGAGAACTTGCGCTTCCGTCAGGAACGGATTGTTGAGCGCGAGCGCTACGAGGCCGAGATTGCCGTCGGCCAGGAGAGCGCCCGCGATGCGCGCCGAGCCGCGCCGCGCGACCATGCGCTTCTGCCCCAAGGGCAATTGCCCGATGCGCGCGAGAATCAGCTCTTCCGCGAGCCGCCGAAGATCCAGCGCAACGGCGGGCTGCAAACTGAGCTGGATCAAATCGAGCAGATACAGCTCGCGCAACAGCCGCACCGAGATGCGGCGCGGCGTGTGCGGATGCGCGGCCAGTTTACGACGCACGGCGGCGTTTGCCATCCAGACTTTCTTTCTTGCGATCGCATCGAGAATCACGGCCGGCAGTTCCCGGCGCTCGAGCAGCAGGCTGACGTGCTCTTCTTCGAGCGCGGGATTGTCGAGCAGGGCGGCGATTACGTCCATGCGCTCATCGTGAAGATACGCGGGGATGGCGTCGCGCGATGCGGCGCCAGCGGCGGCGGCCACGGCCGCGGAAGCCGGCGCGCTCGATGGCGGTTTAGTCGTCTGATCCATGCGCCGCCCGAGCCGAAAGCGGCCCAGCCAGGCGTCGCGCCATGCGCGCCGCCCCGACTGCCGGGGAAACCGCGAGGGTTGAGATTTTCGCTGCCGGCGCACCGCTGCGAAGCACGGAATCAAGCATCGATTCCAGCGTCGGGCTGCGTCCGAAGACTCCGCCTGCCTTGGCGAGAATGAATTCACGATTGCGCAGGCCGAGCCGGCGCACTACGCGCATCGCGAGGCTCGAAAGTCCCAGAGCCGCGGAGAAAAGGATTTCGAGCGCCGTGCTGTCCTCGGCCTCGGCAGCCTCGACCACGACCGAAAAAACCCGGGTGAAGAGTTCGTCGGCGTTGCCTGCGATGCGGTCGGTCAAATCGTCCCAGGTGGGACAATCGAGGGCGGAGGCGATCATCTCGGCAAGGATCGAGACCGGAGCGTCACAATCGCGCGTGCGCGCAACAGCCGCAATGGCGCGCCGGCCGATGTCGAACGCGCTGCCTTCGTCGCCAAGCCAGGGACCGTAGCCGCCGGCGCGGGCCGTCTCTCCCTTCGCGTTGCGGCCAAACGCCGCAGAGCCTGTGCCGGCGACCAGCACCACTCCCGGGCCATCGCCGACGGCGGCTTCCAGCGCAACTTCCAAATCGGTTGTCACATGGACCGTGGCTTCCGGGAATTGCTCGACCATGTAAATCAAGAGCTTTCGCGCCACGCCCCTTCGGCCTGCGCCGGCCACTCCAGCCACGGCCGCGGAGATCTGCTGCGGCCGCAGCTGTGCTTGCGCGAGCGCCTCCACTGCGGAGTGGGTGATCGCGTCAAACGCGACGGGAAACCCGACGCGCAGCGGATTCGACGCACCACCGCGCCCCGCGCCGACGACAGCGCCTCCGGCGTCCAGAATGACGCAATCCGTCTTTGACCCGCCGCCATCGATTCCGAGCGTGTATTGCATTCGGTGGCCCTGCCAACTCCCGACCGCGAGTCTGCTCTACACCAATGGAGCCAGCGTAACGCGCCCTCGGGGTCCGGCTTGACGCCATCGCAGGCCGGTCACTATTATCGCGCGACTTGCCGGGAATGTGTGGCGATGCGTCTCCGCGGCCTTGACCTGACCATCATTATCGTCTACCTGGGCGGGATCACGCTGCTGGGCGTGATGCTGCGCCGCG
>DASPOJ010000262.1:0-9449 GCA_035626055.1 Candidatus Methylomirabilota bacterium
TAAGTTTGGCCGCGCAAGTCTTGAATCGCATAGGCGCAAAACAGCGTTGACACCAAAGCGAGTAAGACGACTCTACGGAAAGGATTCCACTCAAAACGAACGTGAGCTGGGATTGCCATTTTGACCTCCCCTGCGGACTCCGTATCCGAGGCCTTCGCCCTGGAACCTACACCTAGAATTTCAGCGCCAAATGGAACTAATTGATGACGGCGTAAAACACGAAAAATCTTGCGGCAATTCGCACCCGCGAAGCGTTGCGCGTCGACAAAGTAATGTTTCGGCCTGCACATGTCAACAGTGGAAGATGCATAGTTGATGAAATCTACGGGCGAGGGGTAATACTACTATCAGTACCTGCGGCCAATCGCGAAGCTGTCATCTCTCGGCCAGTGAGCGGGCCCGCCGGGAAAACGACCCTCACCGTCCTGGGCAGCGTCGCCGAACTCGAGCGCAGGCTGATCGTTTAGGGTCTCCGCGCTGTCATGCGCAACGCCTGGAAACAGCTACCGACACGAGTATCGCGGTCTTTCACTGAATCTGGCCGCTCAAGGCGAGTGTGGAGAAAAATCGGCTAGCCCGTACTAAATTACCTGAATACAAGCGGATTCCCAGGGCATCTAATGCCGGGGAGAGGGGTAGTGTACTTTCAGGCGCTCGCGACGCCCCGAAGGTTGGCGAGCGGCATCTATGACCTCGGTGAAATCATCCATAGCGGTCGGAGACTCTCCGATCGCGCACACGGCTCGAACGAACGTACTCGATTTGATTGGGAATACCCCTCTGCTGCGCGTGGAGCGGATCGGCCGGGCGTTCCCCAACGCCGAAATCTACGGCAAGGCGGAGTGGTTCAACCCAGGCGGCTCCGTGAAGGACCGGGCGGCGTTGAACATGATCCGCGAGGGGGAGAAGAGCGGGGCGCTGCGCCCGGGGATCACGATTCTGGACGCGACGAGCGGCAACACGGGCATTGCGTATGCGATGATCGGTTCGGCACTCGGATACCGCGTCAAGCTGTGTTTGCCGGCTAGCGCGAGTCCGGAGCGGAAACAGATTTTGCAGGCGTACGGCGCGGAAATCGTGATCACGCCCGCGGACGAAAACACGGACGGCGCAATCCGGCGAGCGCGAGAGATTTTGGCCGCTGAGCCGGCGCGATATTTCTATCCCGATCAGTACAGCAATCCGGCGAATTGGCAGGCGCACTATTACACGACGGCCGTGGAGATTTGGGAGCAGACCGGCGGGCGTGTGACGCACTTCGTCGCAGGGCTGGGAACCAGCGGAACTTTCATGGGGACGACGCGGCGGCTCAGGGAATACAACCCCGCAATTCGCTGCATCAGTCTTCAACCGGATGGACCGTTTCACGGCCTCGACGGATGGAAGCACTTGGAAACGGCGATGGTGCCCGCGATTTATAACCCCGCCCTGGCGGATGACTCGCTGGAAGTGAATACGGAAGAGGCTTACCGGATCGTGAAGCGGGCGGCCCGCAAGGAGGGTTTGCTGCTGAGTCCGAGCTCGGGAGCGGCGCTGGCGGGATGTTTTCAGGTTGCGAGGTCATTGCCGGCGGGGCAAAGGGCTGTGATCGTAACAGTGTTGCCGGATTCCGCCGAGAAATATCTCAGCGAGCGATTCTGGCTGGAGGCGGATTGATCCCTCCGCCGCATCTTCCCGATGGCACAAGGCAGGACATGATTCACCTGGATGAGAATTTGGCGACAGGCATTCGCGCTCACGCCGCGCGGGAGTACCCGTACGAATGTTGCGGAGCGCTACTCGGCGCCGATGGCGCGACGGGGCGCGAGGTGCGCGCCCTTCTGCCGCTTGCAAACGGCCGCGACGATTCGCCGCGCAACCGTTTTTTGATTTCCGCGGACGAAGTGTGCGCAGCGGAGCGGGCCGCCGCGGAACGAGGACTCGGACTGATTGGCTGGTATCATTCACACCCGGATCATCCGGCGCGGCCATCGGAGTTCGATCGCGAGCACGCGTGGCCGTGGTACAGCTACATCATCGTGCGGGTTGCAGGGGGCGCGGCGGAGGAGATGACCTCCTGGCGGCTCAGGGACGACCGCACGCATTACGATCCTGAAGAGATTCAGCCCGCCCCGGCGGGCAGTCCCGCCATGGGGGGCAAGCCGACCGTCCCCGCTTGAGGATTGGGCCGGCCCAGATTATCTGAAGGGAGGAAGTCTTTTATGCCTGTGAAAGTGATCGTTCCGACGCCGCTTCGCAGATTCGCGGCCGAGAGGTCGAGCGTCGAATGTGAAGCGGCCACAGTGGGGGACGCGCTGCGGCAGCTCACGACGAGCTATCGCGAGCTGAAGAAGCATCTCTACACGGATGATGGCCGCATTCGGAGCTTCGTGAACGTCTATTTGAACGATGACGACATTCGCTTCTTGAAGCAGGAGCAGACGCGGACCAAGGACGGCGATACGATCACGATAGTGCCCTCGATTGCCGGTGGAGCGGACGCGGCCAGGCTGCGACTCATCGTCTGACGATTTGAGGGCGGAGGCGGCATGCCGATTCCCACGGACACATTGAAGAAAACACCGGCCAGCCTCAATAAGGAAGAGATCCTGCGTTACAGCCGCCACCTGATCATGCCGGAGATCGGCATGGAAGGGCAGCTGAAGCTGAAGCAGGCCCAGGTGTTGCTGATCGGCACGGGAGGCCTGGGCGCGCCGCTGGGGATGTATCTGACGGCGGCGGGAGTGGGGCGGCTGGGCCTGGTGGATTTCGACGTCGTGGATTTCACCAATTTGCAGCGGCAAATCACGTTTTCGACGCAAGACGTCGGCCGCAAGAAAAGCGAAGCTGCACGCGAACGACTCTCGGGGATGAATCCGCAGATTCAGATCGATGCGTTCGAGATGCGCCTGACCAGTGAGAATGCGCTCGAACTTTTCAAGGATTTCGACGTCATCGTGGACGGCACGGACAATTTCCCGACGCGCTATCTGATCAACGACGCGTGCGTGCTGCTAGGAAAGCCGAATGTTTACGGCTCCATCTTCCGGTTCGAGGGACAGGCCACGGTCTTCGGCTATCCCGGCGGGCCGTGCTACCGCTGCCTGTATCCGGAGCCGCCTCCGCCGGGACTCGTACCGTCGTGCGCCGAGGGCGGTGTGATCGGCGTCTTGCCGGGCATCGTGGGCGCAATCCAGGCGATGGAGACGGTCAAGCTCATCCTCGGCGCGCGAGATCCGCTGGCCGGGCGGCTGCTGCTGTTCGACGCACTGGGCATGCACTTCCGTGAAGTGAAGCTGCGCAAGAATCCGGCTTGCCAGCTCTGCGGCGAGCACCGGACGATCACCAAGTTGATTGATTACGAAGAATTCTGCGGTATTCGCGGAGAGGAGACCACAGTGGCTGTGACAGCGGGCATTCCTGAAGTTACCCCCCGCGAGTTCAAGGCGCGGCTCGACCGGGGAGACGATCTGTTCATTTTGGACGTGCGCGAGCCGCACGAATATCAGATTTGCAACCTCAAAGGGCACCTGATTCCACTGGGTGATCTGCCGAAGCGCGTCAGCGAACTAGACACCTCGCGCGAAATCGTGGCTCATTGCCGGAGCGGCAAGCGCTCGGCGGACGCCGTGGAATTCCTGCAGAAGGCCGGCTTCCGTAAGATATGGAATTTGAAGGGCGGGATTCTGGCGTGGTCCGACGAAGTTGATCCGACCGTGCCGAAGTATTGACGCGGCGCGCCTGCCGCGTGGCAAGTGAAGCGCGTCTTCAGGGGGGTGGCTGCCAGGATTGTTCCGGCAACAGACGGACCGCTGCGGATCGAAGGCGAGTTCGAGATCTGCGATCCCAGCGGAAAGCCCTTAGTTTTGGAGGGACGCAGGACCATCGGGCTCTGTTGCTGGGGCACCCTGAGGAGTTGAAACAGAACCCGTCGGAATGGGTGCCCTGGAATTGCCGCGAGACGCTGGCGCGACTGGTGGCGCCCGCTGCGGCTTAATATGACGGCGCTCTTGAAATGCCCATAAAACGGGCCTCTTAAAAGGCAAGATCCGGAGACGATTCTTGGCCACGCACCGAAGCGGGTTAAAATGTCTTTTCCGCAAAGAGTTGTGACGGAGCCTGCCTTTGCCCGAACCAATTCTATCCTCCCTGCCTGAGCCTTTCCGGTCTGCGCTGCTCTCGATGTACGCGGGCGATTCCCAGTTGGGAACTGATGGCGAGAAACACTCCTTGGACCCGGCCATTGGCATCTGCCCGGCTGAAGGGATATGGATCTACGAATTCTGCCGACAAGTGCAGCCACAAGCCACCCTTGAAATCGGGTTGGCTTATGGGTTCAGCACGCTCTATTTCCTGGCCGCGCTCGCGGAGAACAGGAATGGGCGCCACACTTCGGTCGACCCATACCAACTGAACGCCTCCGGGCGATGGGCAGGAATTGGGCTAGCGCTGGGGAGGCGCCTCGGCAGAGAAAAGTTCCGGTTCATCGAAGAGCGGTCCTTTGCTGCACTCACCCGTCTTGCTGACAACTCCGAAAGCTTTGACGTCATCTTTGTGGATGGGCGCCATTTCTTCGATTTTGTCCTGACCGAGTTTACTCTGAGCGCAGAGCTGTGCTCCATGGGAGGGTACATTCTCTTACACGACATGTGGTTGCCATCAATTCAGCGAGCCGTCGCATTCCTCCGCGCGAACAGAACGGACTTCAAATACGTTGAAACTCCGGTGGCCAACATTGCGGTCTTTCGACATACCGGAATGGATGACCGGCAGTTCAAGCACTTTGTGAATTTCTAATTTTTGGCCGCTAATGGCAAGCGAAGCTGATATTGGTTGCGCACGGCCCCACTGCCTCTGATTTACGCACGCCTACCGAAAGCTCACGATGCATGCATCGGAGGCTAGCATTACAGCCGGTCGATCTTCGAAAACCACCGCTACCGAACTGCAGAGGCCATGACTCACTTCTTAGTCGATGTCGTCAGCAAAAGCGGCAATCTGCTGCTGAATATACCGCTCGATCATTCCTTTCAAAACGCAAAGTGCCTCTGGATCCGAATAATCTGTGACCACCAGGTCCACGCACCCATCACCGTTGCAGCCCCCGAAGACGGCACTTGTGGACCGGTAGCCGTCCGCCTTTTTCCGTCATGTCCGTGAACGTGCCGTCGTGATTATCTTGATTTGGGTGTGTGTCACCGCTTACCCAAGAGGGGTGTACCGAGCGGTCACAAGGCGGTCTGAGCGCCAAGTCTTGTGTGCCCATCCGGTAATGCGCGTGAGGATTTGTTACGAAACGAACCACGCCCCAGGGGAATATTTCCCCAAGTTCTGAATCGCCCTACTGGACCGCACCGCTAAACCGTTACTCATCAGCGTACTAGGAAGATTTGTTCCACGAGCCCCCCTTCGGCACGGCGTTTGCAGAATACGCAGGTGGCCGGGTTCGCAGACAGAGATGTCGTGAAGGACTTGAGGGGCGGGTGCCGGGTGTACGGATTCGCACAAATTCGCCGGGTTCTATCGAAGGTGCGTTGGCCGCTGGCCATTCTGGCCAGTGCAGCGTTTGTGCTGTTCGCAAGTTGGCTGCGACATAGCATCGTTTCCTCGGAACCCATTTTCTACGCCTATCTCCAAATTGTCGGCTGCTTGCTAGCGTTCACGTACGCCGCGAATGCATTGGTGCGTTTCCGCGGCACGCACGACCGTCTCTCCCTGATGTTGGCTTTTGGGTTCATCCTGGCCGGCCTTATCGAAATGGTTTCGGCGCTGGGTTTTTACAATGTGCTCGCGGGCGGCCAGCAGATTCAAATGCACATCCCGCTAGCCTGGACGGTGGGGCGCACACTTCTGGCAGTCTTGTTCATCGCCGCGCTGGTGGTGGAGCGGCGCGTGCCGCATTCGCGGGAACCAAGCCGCGAGATGGCCATCGCGCTGGTGGTGGTCGCGGTTGTGGCTTATTTGACCAGCGCCGCGTATCTCGGCTCGACAGCCGAGCCAGCAATTCATCCCCTGGCGATGATTGCACGGCCGTGGGACTTGTTTCCGGCGACGTTGTTCTTGATTGCCGCGTTGGGCTACGGGCGGCGGCTGCGCGCTTCGCATAGCGCATTTGACTGGGCGCTTTGCGCCGCGGCCTGGCTGAACGTGGCGTGCCACATCGCGGCGAGCCAGTCCGACCATATCCTGGATGCGCCATTCACGCTGGCGCAAGTCCTGAAGGTCAGCAGCTACGCGCTTGTCCTGTGCGGGGCGCTGCTCGACAACGTGCGTCTGTTCGAGCAGGTGCGGCATTTGGCCGTGACCGATTCGCTGACGGGCCTCGCGAATTATCGCAGTCTGCTTCATTCGCTGGAGAGCGAGATCCAGCGCGCGCGCCGCACCGGGCGGTCCTTTTCCTTGCTGCTGCTCGATATGGACGACCTGAAGCGCGTCAACGACCGATATGGCCACCTGGTCGGCAGCCACGCCTTGCGCCGGCTCGCGACCACAATGCGCGCGAACTCGCGTTCCATGGATACCGCCGCCCGCTACGGCGGTGACGAGTTCGCATTGATTCTCCCCGAAGCCAATGCCGAAGTTGCTGCTGCCGTGGCGCGGCGCGTGTGCGAGCGGTTGGCGCACGATGGCGAATTGCCGCGTCTCTCGGTCAGCGTTGGAACCGCCGTCTTTCCGCAGGACGGCGAGACGATCGAGCAGTTGTTGAACGCGGCGGACCGGGGTTTGTACGGCATGAAGAACCAAAGTGGCGGTGTAGCGACGCTTTCCCGAATCGCGGCTTGTCTTTAATCCAATCGGGCTGAGGGAGCCATGGCAAAAGCTTTTTCTGTGGAACGCATCGAAAAACGCGTGCCGATGGCGTTGCCGGTTTCCATCGCGGGGCACGCGAACCTCCCGGGTGTCGAATCCACTTTTACTGAAAATGTGAGCTCGCGAGGCGCGCGCGTGTTGACGGTCCGCCGCTGGCGCGCGAACGACCGCCTTGAGTTCACGTCATATCCCGGCGAATTTCACGCTCGAGCGCGCGTGGCCTATTGCCACGCGCTCAGCGGCGATGGCTATGCCATCGGTCTGGAATTCCTGGAGCGGGCGGGGCACTGGGTAATCAGCGCGCCGCCTGTCTCCGGAAAATCTCTGCACGGATAGGAGGAACTCGCGAAGGCAAGAAAACTGGCGCAGATTTTTGCCAAAGCGCCGGTTCTCCCGATAACCCGGGGGCACCGGCGCTTTGGTTTTTTCGGGCGCGGAGCGGGCCGTTGCAGTTACACTACGCCTGGGGGAATTCCATGCAGAGCCGCAAGCATCCCGTGCGCGCTTACATCCTGATCCACGTTCGCGCCGGCCGCTCGAAGGCCATTGCTCAGGAGCTCAGCCAGATGCCGGGAATCCGCACCGTTCATCCCTGCTGGGGTGTGCCGGACGTCATCGCGTTTGCGGAGGTGGCCACGCAAGCCGAGCTGGACGATCTGGTGATGGAAAAGATCCAGCGACTTGACGGTATCGAGCGCACCGATACGCATATCGTGGTTTAGCGAGTGGATGCGAACCCTGAGTTGGCGCGGGGAAAAGCCTGTCGTCAGTTGCCGTGTGGCGGAGGCATGGTTTCCCCCAGCGGTGGTCCGCCGCGCCGCAAGAGCCCTAGTCTGTAATACTTCAGAAAGACGTAGCGCGCCGCCATCCATGCGATGAGCCATCCGCGGTACCCGTCAAGCAGGCCGAGCCGCAACACGAGCGATTGAAAGAACGTCCAAGGCGGCAATAACAGCATCGGAATGCGCCAACTCTTCCGCCCACGCTGGAAATAATCCTGCGCCGCAATCGTAGTAAACGAATCGACCTTGGCGGCGTGCTCAGCAACGCTGTTCATCGTGAAATGTTGCAGTTCCCCCACCAGTCGTCCCGGCGGCCCGGTGAACCGCACGTTTTCATGAAGGAGGCCGAAGAACTGGCCGCGATCCCGGCGGTAGAGGCGGACGATGTAGTCGGGATACCACCCCGAATGCCGGATCCACCGTCCCAAGTACTTGGTGAAACGCGAGACTTCGTAACCCGCACGGTCCGGCTCGCTGCGCTTCCATTCCAGCAGGGATTGGCGCAATTCAGGGCTGAGCGCCTCGTCGCAATCCATCGAGAAGAGCCAATCGTTCGCTGCCTGCTCAGCGGCGTAATTCTTTTGCTCTGCGAAGCCGGCGAAGGGTTTTGTAAATACGCGCGCGCCGAATCGTTGCCCGATCTCGACCGTGCGGTCCGTGCTGCCGGAATCCACGAGGACAATTTCGTCGGCGACGCCCTCAAGGGAGGCGAGCGCGCGCGGGAGATTCTCCTCCTCGTTATACGCGATGAGGATGGCGGTGAGCGGAGGCATGGCGCCCGGCGGCTACAGTAGCACGAATTGCCGGAGCGACAAGGCGGCAAGCAGGTCAGATGGCGGTGGCGAGGCGGGGCCGGATCGTGAGCAGGATGAGGCTCGAACCGATTCGGAATTCGGACATATTGCGAAGCTCGGCAGCCCGGACGCGTTCTTCTCCGAAGAAAGTGCCATTCGTGGAATCGAGGTCGCGCAGACGCACGACGTCGCCCCGCACTTCAATCGAACAGTGACGCCGGGACACGTTTGGGTCGTCGAGCGGTAGATCGGCCCCCGCGCGGCCCAGGATCACGCGAGGCCGATCGAGCGGAAAAACCAGCCCGCGCGATGGGCCGCTGATCACCGAGAGGGCGATGACCTTTCCCGGCGGCAGAACCAAATCGCTGTCCGAGTCTGCGATGGAATATTGGCGCCGGGGCGCGCCATTGCCGCGCGCGAATTCCGGCAGCGGCGAAACCACCTGTGTGCGGTCGGGAGGACGCTCGACTTCGACCACGGTCGAGCGGCCGCACTTCGAGCACGCGAACTGCACACGCCGCCGCTCGCCTATCTGCGAGTCGTTGAGCCGGTGTGGCGTCCCGCAGAATTCACAATTCGCTTGCATACACTGAATCTAACACGCGTCCGAGGGCCAGGTTGCGAACGGCTTTTCGGCCGGTTTCTGCGGGCAAACTGTACGAGGGGACAGTGCGCGCGCGAATGGCGTACAGGTTCAGACTCAAGCCGGGTTGCGACCGGCCCGGGGCGCGGCCAGCAGCGCGGTCTATTGTATGAAGCCGACTTGCGGAGGCGGCCCTTGGGGCGTCTCGCGGATCGGGCCGAACTGCGCTTCGTGCCGGCTGATGTTTTCGCCCAGGGCGCGCCAGAGGCGTTTCGCATGGCCCGGGCTGAGGATGGCGCCGGAAACCAGTTTGCCCTGGGGGGCGTTCGGGAAGACATACACAAAGTGCAGTGCGAACTCCTCGGCGTTGTGATAGATCAAGACAAGGTTGCTGTACTGGCCGAGCAGTTCCTTTTCGTCCGCTTTGATCTGCACCTGGGGTGGCGTGCCTATCGGTTGCGACATTTTCTCCTCCGGATTCCACTCGACACTACCATAGTC
>DASPOJ010000263.1:0-11505 GCA_035626055.1 Candidatus Methylomirabilota bacterium
CGCACAATTCCCACATAATGGCAAAATTTGTCTGAAACTGGCCGGAGGGGCAGTTTGCCCGGTCCGAGTGTCAGGCGTATTCTTAGGACACCACGTGTTTTGGTTTGCTTGACACACTACTTACCGAATGCCAAATTCGCTGGCAGGTACGGTCTCCCTCGATAGCTGCTGAGGGGTGTCGACCGGAGTGGACACGGGTCATTTGGGGGCCCGTGAGAAAGCTGCGAAGTGACAAGTGGCCAGGGCCAGCGTTTTCAGGGAGATGGCTCACTGAGCGCGCGGGCCGCGCAGTCTGAGGGGCTGTGACATGTTCGGAAAGCCAAGACAAGTCCCGGTTGTGGGTCTCGACATCGGTTCGAGCTCGATCAAGTCCATCGAGTTGAAGTCCACGAAACAAGGTTACGAACTGGTGAGCTTCGGGCTTGAGCCGCTGGCGCAGGACACCGTGGTGGACGGCGCAATCATGGACGCGCCGTTGGTGGCCGGCGCGATCGGCGGAATCTTCGACAAGCAGAAGGTGAAGACCAAGAACGTCGCGACTTCGGTATCGGGCCATTCGGTCATTGTCAAACGCGTGACCTTGCCGATGATGTCCGAAGAAGAGTTGTTCGACCGCGTGCAGAGCGAAGCCAGCCAGCACATCCCGTTCGACATCGCGGACGTCAGCCTCGACTACCAGTTGCTTGAGTCGGTGGACTCGCAAATGGACGTGTTGCTCGTGGCGGTCAAGAAGGACAAGATTCTAAACCACACGAACGTTCTGGCGCAGGCGGGGAAGAACCCGACGATTGTGGATATCGACGCCTTTGCCCTGCAGAACTGCTTCGAGATCAATTACGACCCAGACCCTGGACAGACCGTGGCCCTGCTGAATGTCGGCGCCAGCGTCATGAACATCAACATCGTGCGCGGCGGAATTCCGTTGTTCACGCGCGACGTTTCCGTGGGCGGCAACCAGTACACGGACGCGCTCCAGAAAGAGCTCGACCTCAGCTTTGAGGACGCGGAGAGACTCAAGCGGGGCGAGGCGATCGCGGGTGTCGCCGATGAACACAAAGTGCAAATCCTCCGGTCGGTCTCCGACATTTTGATCTTGGAAATTCAGAAGACCTTTGACTTTTTCCGCGCGACCGCCAGCGGCGAAAACATCCAGCGCATTTACGTCGGCGGCGGAACCGCGCGTGTCCCTGGACTGATGGACCTGCTGCGCGAGGAATTCGCGATGCCGGTGGAGGAACTCTATCCGTTCCGAAAGATCATCATCAATCCGGGCCGTCATAACGAAGACCAGATTCGTGAATTGGCGCCGCGTCTCGCGATCGCCGTGGGCCTGGCGCTGAGGAGCTTCGACCAGCCATGATCCGAATCAACCTGCTCGGCAGGGCACGCCCGAAGGCCGCGCGCAAGGCGGTCCCCCTGGAAGGCGCGTTGCAAGCGGGGCTGTTGTTTGCGGCGGTGGTCTTTTCGATCGGCGTGCTCTGGTATGAATGGGCTCAACTCGACGCCGATGCACAGAAGACGAGCGCGCACATCTCCCAACAGACGCGGGAGAAAGCGCGCCTCCAGAACCTGAAGACGCAGGTGGAGAACTTCGAGAAAGAAAAGGAGTTGCTCCAGCAGCGCATCGGGATCATCGAGGACTTGCAGCGCAACCGCACGGGTGGCCAGGAGCTTCTGGACGCACTCGCAAACACGGTCGACCGGACCGATACGCTCTGGCTGACTTCGCTCGATCGAAAGGGAAACGCGCTCTCAATCAACGGCTCGGCGGGCTCCATCGATGCCGTGGCCAACTTCATCACGGAACTGAAACGCTCGGGCTATTTCGACCAAGTGGAAATCAAGGAATCGCACCAGGACGATGCGAACAAGACAGTGCAAACATTCATCTTCGAGCTGACGGCGCAGTTCGCGCTTCCGCAGGCCAAGCCTCCCACTTCGGCTTCCGCCCCGGCACCGAGCCCGGCGCCTGTTCCGGCGAAGAAAGGATAAGGGGCGATGGCGATCTCCTTTCGCGAATTTCCCTGGTACATCCAGGCCCTCATCTTTGTGGCGCTGGCCGTGGTCCTGATCGGTGTGGGAATCTTTCTGCCGCTCTCGCCCGTGGCGGCCAAGCGCACTGCAGTCGCTGAATTGCACGATCAAGCGGCAGCCCTGGACCAGCAAGTGGCGGCGCTCGAGGTCTACGAGCGGCGCTACGCTGAGTTCAGTCAGGATGTGAACGCGCTGCACAAGCAACTGGATACCCTCCAGGCCATTGTCCCCGAAGACAAGCAGCAGGATGAGTTCATCCGGCTGTTGGAGGGAGCGGCGGCGGCCTCTGGAGTCCAGCTCCGATCGCTGACGGCGCAGACTGTCGTTCCGCACCAATATCATTACGAAATGCCGTTTCTCGTCACCGTGGACGGCCCCTACTTCAACGTGGTGGACTTTTTCTCGCGCTTGAGCCGGCTGTCGCGAATCATCAACGTACAGGATTTATCGCTGGGCGCGGTCGATGCGGCGAAGGGCGGAAAATATCCGATGCGTCCGGGGACTTCGGTGAGCGGCACTTGCATCGTAGTCACATTCTTCACAAATCCGGAGAATTTCGCCGGTTCGCCGGCAGCGCCGCCGGCTCCGGCCGCAAGCCATCCCACGCCTAAGACCCCGGCGCCAGCGCCCGGGGCAGTGGTGGACTGATGCGCGCAGATTCTTACCTTCGAGTTCTCGGTTTCCTAGCGCTTGCCGGTGGGACTGCAGTGTTGGGTCGCGCCGGGCAAGTGCCCGTCCAGCCCTCGCAGATTCGCAATCAACTGAATAACGCGCAGAACCCAGCGCCGGCGGCCCAGTCGCCCGCGCCGAATCCCGCGCCGAAACCGGGCCCGAAACCGGCGCCGAAACCGGCGCCGAAGCCGGCCCCGAAACCCGTGGCCCCCAAGCCGAAGCCCGCAGCTAGCGCGCAGTCAGCGCCGAAGCCTGCTCCCAAGACGACGCAACCGAAGACCACTGCAACCGCCTCCGCGCCGCCTGCGAAGGCGCCGCCCAAGAAGGCCACGCCTGCCGCGCCGCCCGCGGCAACAAACACGACGGCCGAGGCAAATCTTCCCCACGGCCCGCGGCGAGATCCATTCGTACCCCTCGTCGGGCAGGATCACAGTGGGGGTGGACATCCGGCAAACCTCCCGCCTGGAAAGGCTGGTTTGATCGTGAGCGAGATCCGCGTGGATGGACTCGTGCGCGGGCCGGACGGGATGATTGCCGTAGTATCGAATCCGCAGGGGCGCGTCTATTTCTTGCACACAGGCGACAAGCTGTACGACGGCTCTGTCGAGCAGATCACACTAGAGGAAGTCTCATTTCATGAATCCGGCGAGGATGCCTTCGGGAAACCCGTCGAACGCGAAGTGACGAAGAGACTGTATCCCAGTTCAGGAGAACAGCAATGAAGACCTACTGGTCCGCCCAGGCGCACAGGCCGCTCGTTCCGTTTGCCTGCCTGCTACTGGTCTTGAGCGCCGCCATGACAAGTCTTTGGGCCGGCGCCGGGACCGCGCCGGCAGCGGCCGCAACTACGGCGATTGCAGCCGTCGAAGTTGGTCACTCCGGCCAGCAGACGACGGTCCGCGTGGAGGGGACCGGCCCGTTGAGTTGTCGCGTGCTGCGCTTGTCCGATCCGCCGCGGCTCGTGGCTGACTTCTCCAACGCCCGGCTGACGATGTCGGACAACCCGATTGGAAGTTCCTACCTGCCGGTGCGGGGCATCCGTCTGGGGCATCCCGGCGCCAACCAGGTCCGGGTCGTCATCGATTTGGAGCGCGTTGTTCCCTACAACATCAAGAGCGACGGCTCGAACTGGACGGTGACCTTCGATGCGACTGTCCCCTCCGGAGTAACCGCTGCACTGCCGAGAAGGCCGGCAGCCCATGAGTTACCCGCCGTTCCCAGCATACATTTGCCCGAATCCCTTGTGAGGATGGACAGTTCGCTCGCGGCCCCCAATGACATGCCACCTCCACCGCAGGCGGGTTCGACGCTGGCTCAGCCGCAAGGCACAGCGCCTGCCCCCGGACCGGCGGCCGCTCCAGCGCAGGAGAAGCGGTACACCGGCGACCCGATTTCAGTTGACCTCAAGGATGTCGATCTGAAGGATTTCTTCCGTCTGATTCACGAGATCAGCGGTCTCAATGTGGTTCTCGACCCGTCCGTTCATGGGAGCGTCACCCTAGTGCTGGACGAAGTGCCGTGGGATCAAGCGCTCGACATCGTGCTGCAAAACAACGGGTTGTCGAGCTCAATTCAGGGCAACGTTCTCCGCATTGCCACTCAGGACACGCTGAAGAGGGAGGCGGAGCAGCGCCGCGATCTGGCTCGTGCGCAGTCCGAATCGGTGGAATTGGTGACCGAGACGCGTACGCTGAGCTATGGAAACGCATCGAAATTGCGCGACGTTCTGCGGCGGTTCCTCTCTCCCCGCGGCGACATCTTCTCGGACGACCGGACGAACACGCTGATTATCCGTGACGTTCCCGCGACTCTGCCTGCCCTCAACGACTTGATCCGGCAACTCGATCGCAAGTCGCAGCAGGTGGAGATCGAGGCGCGCGTCGTAGCGGCTTCACGCAGCTTTGCCCGGGACGTCGGCACGCAATTCGGTTTCGCTTACGGCAACGGCAACGATGCCTACGGGGGCATAGTCGGAGCAGCCTCGGCCGCGAGCCCGATCACCCATACGATCGTGCCTCCGCTCGTTGCGCTCGGGACCACTGCCCAGCTTCCGCTCGCCAGCAATTTCCCGGCCGTCGCCCCGACCAGCGGTTTCACCTTCTCGAACCAGTCCGCCAACTTCGCCCTGGATTTCATGCTCACGATGATGGAATCCAAGGGCGTGGGCAAACTGCTGTCCGAGCCCGAAGGCGTCACGCAAAACAACGAGAAGCTCATTGTGAAACAAGGGCAGCAGATTCCGATCCAGACCACAATCAACAATACGATCTCGACGCAGTACATTGACGCTGTACTCGAACTCTCCGTCACCCCGCAAATCACCGCGGACGGCACCGTCTTTCTCGACGTGGAGGTCCAGAACACCCAAGTGGACAACGGTATCCCCCGAATCCAAGGCATTCCGGCTCTGGACACGCAATCTGCGACTTCGAAGGTGACGATCCGGGACGGCGGCACGATTGTTGTTGGTGGCGTCATCATTTCCTCGCAGACGACGAACATCAATCAGGTGCCGTTGCTGGGGAACATTCCGCTCATCGGCAATCTGTTCAAGGAGACCTCGGTCTCAACCAACTCGCAGGAATTGCTCTTCTTCATTACGCCGCGTATTCTTCCGGACTGAAGCTCCGGAGGCACAGGCGCGGCGGGCGCCGAGCTCCTTTACGGGAGGAGACCCCCGGTCTCCTCCCTTTTTTTATGACCCAAGAGATCCACAACCGTTTGAAGCGAGTCCGTGAGGCGATGGCCGGCGCGGGTTCGGACGCATTGCTTGTGACCTCGCCTTCTGACGTGTTCTATCTCTCCGGCTTCACGGGCGACGCGGGGGCTCTTCTCGTCGAGCCTTCGAAACTGACGCTCTTCACCGACAGCCGCTTTGCCGTCCAGGCGAGGGGGGAGGCCCCCCACGCGAAGCTGAAAATCGTCCGTGGCTCTCTTTACGCGGAGATAGGGAAACACCTGTCAGCAGTCCGAGGAAAAGTGGCGTACGAGCCTTCTCGGTGGACTCTTGCCGCCTGGCAGGCGCTTCGCCGCGCGGCAGGAACGCGGGCTCGCTGGCGGGCCGCGGAAGGACTGGTGGCGGGCTTGCGCGCGATCAAGGACCCCACTGAGGTGGACACGATTCGCAAGGCGGGCGGAATCGCCTGCGAAGTTATGGAGGAAGTAATCGGTATGGTCCAGCCTGGTGTGGCCGAGCTCGACCTGGCGGCTGAAATCGGCTATCGTCTTCGTTGCAAAGGAGCTAGCGGCGAGTCGTTCGAGCCGATTGTCGCTTCCGGGCCCCGGTCGGCGCTGCCGCACGCCCGCGCGAGCAGCCGGCGAATCGGGAAAAATGAGTTGGTCGTCCTGGACCTGGGTGCTATACTCCGCCGCTACTGCAGCGACTTGACACGCACGGTATTTATGGGTCGCGCCCCTACCCGCCTACGCAGATGGTACCAGGCCGTTCAGCGAGCACAGGCGGCGGCGCGCGAATGCCTCAGCCCGGGCGTGACTGCAGAAGAGGTGGACGCGGCTGCACGGCGTGTCCTGGACGGTAGCCGCTTGGGTGAATACGCCGTCCACGGTACAGGACACGGTTTGGGCTTGGAGATCCACGAAGAGCCCCGTTTGGCACGAGGCCAGAAGCGCCGGCTGGTAGCGGGGATGGTGGTCACGATCGAGCCCGGGGTATATGTGGAGGGAACGGGTGGGATTCGCATTGAGGACGACGTCCTTGTCAACGCGAGTGGTTCGGAGCTCCTCACGCGGCTTGGGCGCGACCTGTTGGAACTTTGACTCCCGATGAAACGCGGCAAAAAGCCCAATGACAGCTCTTCGTTCGAGGTGCCCGGACTTGATTTGGCACAGCTCGAACGCCTACTCGCTTTCATGTCCCGCCACGGCCTCGAGGAATTCGAATACGCCCACGGTGATTTGCGGATTCGGCTAAAGAAGGCTCTGAGCCTGGACGCGGGGCCAAGGATGTTGCCGCACGCGGAGGCGGCCGCTCCTTCGCTGCCGCACCCCGCTCAGGAGCCTCCTGCGCCTCCCGCTCCCCACGGCTCAGAGCCTGCGCATGCAGCCGCAACGGCCGATGCGGAATACCCTCAGCCTCCGACGAGCCCCGAGGAAGAGGCGCTTCATCTCATCAAGTCCCCCATTGTCGGAACGTTCTATGCGGCTCCGAGCCCGGGAGCAGAGCCTTTCACCAGGGTGGGGGACCACATTGAGGCGGGCCAGGTGGTCTGCATCATCGAGGCGATGAAGCTGATGAATGAAATCGAGGCGGATCTGAGCGGGGAAGTCGTACAGGTCTTTCTCGAGAGCGGCCTGCCTGTGGAATACGGCGAGCCTCTATTCGCCATTCGCCCGGCGGCCAAGACGTAATCGGGGCGCCCCTTCCGACGATGTTTCGCAAAATTCTCATCGCAAACCGGGGCGAGATTGCGCTGCGCGTCATTTGCGCCTGCAAGGAACTCGGAATCGCCACCGTCGCGGTCTATTCGGAGGCGGACCGCAACTCGCTGCACGTGAAATTTGCCGACGAGGCCGTCTGCATTGGGCCGCCGCGTTCGGCCGAAAGCTACCTCAACATTCCGCATGTCATCAGCGCTGCGGAAATCACGAATGTGGACGCCATCCACCCGGGCTACGGATTCCTTTCCGAGAACGCCAATTTCGCGGAAGTATGTGAAGCCTCGGGAATCACTTTTGTCGGGCCATCTTCCGACATTCTGCGGCTGATGGGGGAGAAAGACCAGGCGCGGCGTGAAATGTTCGCCGGGGGCCTGCCCATTGTTCCGGGCTCGGACGGCATCGTGGCGGATGAAACGGCGGCCTTGGCCGAAGCGGCCCGCATCGGGTACCCAATCCTCATCAAAGCGACAGCAGGAGGCGGCGGTCGTGGAATGCGCGTCGCGCGCTGCCACACGGAACTGCCTGCAGCGTTTGCCACGGCACGGAGCGAAGCCTTGCAGGCTTTTGGCGTGCCGGATGTTTACATCGAAAAGTTCATCCAGCGTCCGCGGCACATCGAATTCCAGGTTCTGGGCGATCAGCACGGGCACGTGATGCACCTCGGCGAGCGCGAGTGCAGCATCCAGCGCCGGCACCAGAAACTCATTGAGGAATCGCCCTCCCCGGCGCTCAGCCCCGAGCGCCGTCAAGACTTGGGAGAGATGATTGTGGGCGCGCTCAAACGAGTAGGTTATTCCGGCGCGGGGACTGTGGAATTCTTGATGGACGAGGACGGCTCGTTCTATTTCATCGAAATGAATGCCCGTATCCAGGTGGAGCACCCCGTCACGGAGATGGTGACGAATGTGGACTTGATCAAATCTCAGGTTCGGCTGGCCGCTGGCGAGGGACTCGAGTTGGTCGTCGGACAAGTGGCATCGGGCGGGCACAGCATCGAATGCCGAATCAACGCGGAAGACCCGGAGACGTTCGTACCGTCGCCCGGACGCATTACCGTCTTTCAGCAGCCCGGCGGCACCGGCGTCCGCGTGGATTCCGCCGCATACGCCGACGCCGTGATTCCGCCCCACTACGATTCGCTCGTCGCCAAACTGATCTGCCGCGGCCGCGACCGCACCGAATCCCTCGCCCGGATGCGGCGCGCACTGGAGATGTTCGTCATCGAGGGAATCAAGACGACGATCCCCCTGCACCGGCGCATCCTGGCCGACCCGGATTTTGAGGCGGGCAGATTCGACACGCATTTCATGGAGCGGTACGCTCCCGGCAATGGAACCTAATCTCTGCCTTGCGCTCGGCGATTGAGCCGGATCGTTGCGATCGGGCACGCGGCCGGTTGAGCTCCTTGCCGCCGGGGCGCCGAAGGAGTCTTGTGTTCCCAAGGCTGTATGCCATAATCGATGCGGCGCTGCTTTCCGGTTCAGAGTTACCCAAGTATGATTCGGGGCTGGCAATCGCTCAAATGCTGGCAGATTCCGGGGTCGAGCTCATCCAGTATCGCGATAAGCAGTCGAACTCCCGCCAATACTACGAAGTCTCCTTACAGTTCGCGAAGGCGCTGGCAAAGACGCCGGCTCGGTTCATCGTCAACGATCGCCCTGACATCGCGCTCCTGACCGGCGCGGCTGGCGTCCACGTAGGTCAAACGGATTTGAGCGTCGAGGATGCCCGGGCGATTTGCGGTGTGGAATACTGGGTTGGGGTGTCCACACACAATCTCGAGCAGCTTCGTGAAGCGGACCAGACCTCCGCAAATTACATCGCCTTCGGCCCCGTTTTCGCGACCGCGACGAAACACAGTTCCGATCCGGTCGTTGGTTTGGAGGGCCTGCGCGAGGCTCGCCGGCTGACGCGCAAGCCCCTCGTTGCAATCGGCGGCATCACCCTAGATTGCGCTCCGGAAGTTTATGCCGCGGGTGCGGACTCGATCTGCGTTGCCCGTGACCTCCTGTGTGCCCCGGACCCCGTAGCCCGCGCGCGCGCGTATCGGCGCATCGCTTCGGAGGCCGCACGCCCATGAGCGAGGCCGTCCGTTCCGGGGGCACGCCCGGAACCACAACGGGTCTTATCCGCGAGCTGAGCGTTTTCGATTCGACGATGATCGTCGTCGGCTCGATGATCGGCTCCGGCATTTTCCTTGTTTCCGCCGACATCTCGCGGCAAACGGGCTCGACGGCCGGTCTTCTCCTTGCCTGGATCATTACCGGATTCTTGACGCTGGCCGCGGCGCTCTCCTACGGCGAACTGGCGGCCATGATGCCGCAGGCGGGTGGTCAATACGTTTACCTGCGGGAATCGTACTCGCCGCTTTGGGGTTTTCTCTACGGCTGGACGCTGTTCCTCGTCATTCAAACGGGAACGATCGCGGCGGTGGCCGTGGGCTTCGCGCGGTATCTGGGAGTACTTCTGCCGCAGGTCTCGGAGACGCACTGGATCATCCCGCCGCTGCGCCTTTCTTCCCGTTATGCCATTAGCCTCTCGAGCCAGCAACTCGTCGGCGTTGCCCTGATTCTCTTGCTCACCTGGGTGAATTCCCGCGGCCTGCACTTGGGCAAGATCGTGCAGAACACGTTCACCTCCGCCAAGACTCTGGCGCTGGCCGGCCTGATTCTCCTCGGCATCTTCTGGGGGAGAAATGCCGCCGCTGTCCACGCAAATTTCTCCTCTCTCTGGGCGCTGCATTCTCCAAACCCGATTCAGCCCGGGGCCGACTTTCTGCGCCGGCTGCTTCCGGTCGTGTCCGCCGCCTCCGGCGCGTTCGGCGTCCTGATTGCGTTTAGCGTTGCGCAGGTCGGCTCGCTGTTCTCCGCGGACGCCTGGAACAACATCACCTTCACGGCCGGGGAGGTGAAGAATCCCCGGCGCGATGTGCCGCTCTCGCTCGCAGTGGGAACCGGCGTCGTGATTGCGCTCTACGTGCTTGCAAATCTTGCGTACCTCTTGACGCTGCCGCTCGCGCAAATTCAGTCTGCTGCGGACGATCGCGTGGCCTCGGCCACGCTTGGGGTGATTTTCGGCGGCGCCGGAGCCGCGATCATGGCGCTGGCGATTATGGTCTCGACGTTCGGTTGTGCCAACGGATTGATTCTCGCCGGATCGCGCGTGTACTACGCGATGGCCCAGGACAAGCTGTTCTTCCGTTCCATCGGACGGCTGAACCGCCATCACGTTCCCTCGAAGGGGCTCGTCCTGCAGGGAGCCTGGGCCGCATTTCTCGTTTTGATGCGCACGAGAATTGTGGACCCCGCGAAGGGAACCGTGAAGTATGGGAATCTTTACAGCGATCTCCTCGACTACGTCGTCTTTGCCGTCCTGATTTTTTACGTGCTGACGATCTTCGGCCTCTTTCGCCTGCGGCGCCGGAGGCCCGAGGCCGAACGCCCCTACCGCGCGTTCGGCTACCCGGTTGTGCCGGTGCTGTATATCGCCGCCGCGCTGGTCATCATGTCGGTTCTCCTCCTTTACAAGACGCAAACCGCGTGGCCCGGCCTCGTGATTGTGCTTGTGGGAGTTCCGGTGTATTTGATTTGGTCTCCGCGAGGGCAGGTGAACCCGGTGTCTCGTTGAGAAGGGGCTTCGCGAGCGGGGTTCACAAATGCTGCGATTCGCGGACGGGCGGGCGCGCCGAAAAATCTGCCGCCGTGATGCCCACACTTTGAAAGAACCCACCGGCGGGCGGGGGAAACATCCACCGCAGAGGCGCCGAGTGCGCCGAGGAAACGCAGAGCAAACCGAGCGTCGAAACTGAAAGGGAACATGGCCAATCAACTGTTCGTTAAGAAGACGCACGAAACGCTGATGGAAGAGCTTCGCGATCACAGCCGCCTGCGGCGCGTGCTCGGTCCGGTCCAGCTCACCAGTATCGGCGTGGGGGGGATCATCGGCACGGGGATCTTCGTGCTGGTGGGAGTCGCGGCGCATGATCGGACCGGCCCGGCGCTGACGCTGTCGTTCCTGGAGGCGGGGATAACGTGCGTTTTCGCCGCGCTGTGCTACGCCGAATTCGCCTCGATGGTGCCGGTGGCGGGATCGGCGTACACCTACGCGTACGCGACCCTCGGCGAGTTGTTTGCCTGGATCATCGGATGGGACCTCATTCTGGAATACGCGATCGCGTCGTCCACCGTCGCGCACGGATGGTCCCATTATTTTCAGGACTTCCTCACGATTCTCCATTTGCACGTGCCGCGCCACTTCACGAACGCCCCTTTTGATTTCAATCCGATCACGGGCCGGCTCGCGCTGACCGGAACCTGGATCGATCTGCCGGCCGTGGCGATTGCGGCGGTGATCACGGCGATTCTGGTCAAGGGCATTCGCGAAAGCGCGTCGTTCAACGCC
>DASPOJ010000264.1:0-11787 GCA_035626055.1 Candidatus Methylomirabilota bacterium
GGCACCTCGATGTCGGCTCATCGCATCCTGGGGCTGTAGAAGGTCCCAAGGGTTAGGCTGTTCGCCTATTAAAGCGGTACGTGAGCTGGGTTCAGAACGTCGCGAGACAGTTCGGTCCCTATCTGGTGTGGGCGCAGGAGACTTGAGAGGAGCTGTCCCTAGTACGAGAGGACCGGGATGGACGGACCTCTTGTGTACGAGCTGTCCCGCCAGGGGCATTGCTCGGTAGCGAAGTCCGGAAGAGATAATTGCTGAATGCATCTAAGCAAGAAGCTCGCCTCAAGATAAGGTCTCCCAAGTCCGCTTCGGCGGACTAAGAAGGCCGGTCGAAGACTACGACCTTGATAGGCCGGGTGTTGAAACGCAGCAATGCGCGAAGCTTACCGGTACTAATCGGCCGTTTGGCTTGACCATAAAACTTTCCCAAATCGTCCCCGATCTCATTCGGGGCGTTGGGAGTTCGCGTCTTTCCCTTTTTGCTCTGTTTTCGCGGAAGAAAGCCGCGGAAGATTCAGCAGAAGATTTGCAGGTTGCCAGCCTTTCAGTTGTTTGGCTCGATCACTGGATGTTTTCAGCCTCGAACCGGCTCGCCGCTTTGGCGGGCTTCGAAATTTCCTGGTGGCCATACCGCGGGGGTCACACCCGTTCCCATCCCGAACACGGAAGTTAAGCCCCGCAGGGCCGATGATACTGCACGGGTAACTGTGTGGGAACGTAGGTCGCCGCCAGGATTAAATTGCAAAGGCCGTCTCGCTTCGGCGAGGCGGCCTTTTTTATTGACGTGCGAAATTGGAATAGCGGAAGAGATCCCAGCTTCTACGTTTGTGCTTGCCAGAATCAGTGCCCGAGCGATTTCTCCATCAGCTGATCGCTGAGCGTGGTGTCGAAGTACACGGTCAGAGTCGAATTATCCTTGGTGTCCAGCATCTCCATCTCGTCGTAACTCCGCGCCCCCTGGTGCAAGTAGGACTGCTTTTGCGGCCGCCAGCCCATCGCCCTCATCAGCGCGTATTCCTCGGCGACCGAGATCACTTTGTAGGCTGTCTCAACGTTGGCCCCGTTCCCTGATCCGAGGATCGAGCGCAGGAGGCCCGCGGCGATATCGTGGTGCAGCTTGGCCATGGCGCCGTTGTTCAGTCCTGCGTAGGCGACCGAAGCCACCATGTGCGCGTCAATGTTGACGTACTGCTTTTCAAGAACGCTGTTCGCGATGTCGAGCGCCTGGTACATCGTGTTGACTTCCTCCGAGCCCTCCTCCGGTTGATATTGCGGGCTCGCGGCGTACTTCATTCGCAGGTCGGTGAAATCGACCGACAAATCCCCCTGCTTTAGTTTTGCGACCATTTCTTCGTACGTGGGGCCAGCAGGGGAGGCGGGCGCATCCGGTTGTTTCTGTTGGGTGGTGCCTGAGACGCTCAGGATGAGAACGGCCGCGGCGACGCCGATCGCTGGCGCGCGCCATTCTGAATTCTGCGCGTAGTTCATCCGGTTGAACATGGGAGCCTCGTCTCGCTGAGCTATTAGACGCCGGAAGTGCACCCCACGGCTAGTCCGAAGGTGGCTGGCGGCGCCCTTCGCAGTGGTATCATTCGCCGGTGCGAAGATCCGCAAAGATTCTCACCTTCTCGGCGACGCTCTATAAGATCGGAATCAACCGGTGCGTGGACGTGCCGGAAGAAATCTCGAGCGCCCTGGGACGGGGCCGCAGGGTTCCGGTGGTCGTGACGGTCAATGGCCGGAGCGTTCGCGCGACGCTTCTCCCCGGCTCCGGCGGCGCACAACGCCTCTTCATCAATTCCGAGCTGCGCAGGGCCGCCGGTGCCGACGCGGGCCAGCGCATCTGGATCGCCTTGCGTCTGGATCGTGCCTCGCGGGAGATTCCCATTCCTTCCGACGTCGCCGCAGCTCTGCGCCGTGCCACGCAAGCAAAGCGAGCTTTCGCCCGCATCACGCCCCCTTTACGCCGCGAATTTCTCCGCTGGGTGCTCGCCGCGCGCGCGCCCGAAACGCGCGCACGACGCATCGCGCGCGGCCTCAAGAACATCATCGCCCGCGCCCGCCGCAAACAGGGCAGGAGCAAGCCACGCTAGACTTGGAGTCACGATGAGACGCGCTCGACAAACTAGGGTCGAGCTGGATTCCAGAACGGGCGGTGGAGCTGGCCGGGTGCTTCAGTGCGGCGGACGATCCGTCACGAGTTCCGGGTGTTCGCGGCGGAACGTCT
Source organism: Candidatus Methylomirabilota bacterium (assembly GCA_035626055.1). Classification (GTDB taxonomy): domain Bacteria; phylum Acidobacteriota; class Terriglobia; order Acidiferrales; family UBA7541; genus DASPOJ01. The sequence continues at coordinate 2,225 of DASPOJ010000264.1, forward strand.
GGGCGATGTGGCAGTTCCAGCACACCGGCCGGTGAGTTGCGAACGCTTCCTGCAATTTTTCGAGGGGAATTTCATTCCACTGTACGGTCTGTTGTCGCTCATCCACGAGCGCCGGCGGATGTTCGTGCCAGTTGATTTCTCCAATCGGCTTGTTGCAGGCAACACAAGACTGACCGGCGTACCAGCGATTCACGATCGTTTGAACGAGACACCCGTTCGGGTCGCTCCTGATTTGGGCAAGGCAATCCTGGCCGCAATCTTTTTTCTCGGGCCAGCGCGAGCAATCACTCAGCCGGAGTTGCGGAGCCCCAGTGGCGGCCTCCACCGCGGCTTTTCTGGCGGCGACGCGTACGGCTGCGTCCTGGCCTGTCTCCGGGCACGTGATGATTCTCTTGCCCCGGAATTTCAGATACGTGCGGAAGCTGCGGACGAGTTCCCAAACTAGGGTGATGGCGAGCAGGGCTGCGAGAGCAAGCAGGATCCATTTCATAGGGCGATCCTTCCGTGCGAAATCTCCGGACGCGCGCTCCGTGCCGCATGGGCGCACTGCCTCAGTGGCTGGAGGAAAGCCGGCCGGAGTTCGCGATCGGCGTGCTCGAACTCGGGGCCGCCTCCATGGCACGCACAAGTTTACGCTTCGCAGCGTCACCGGGAAAGTGATACCACACACCCGGCCCGGTGACGTGAGTCACAATGCCGGCGACTTTCGCTTCTTGCTCTCCATGGAGATAGCGGCCAAAGAACGTTTGCACCAACCTAGCTACGCGCCCGCCCCAACACCCGAAGCCTCAGGGCCATCGTCGTCCGCACCCCTGGTGAACCCTGCCTACCAAGCCAAAGCGATCAAGGACCAGGTTGCATTCCCGCGTGGAGAAGTGAACTAACGAAAGGCTCTTCTTGGTTGAATATGCGCGCGAAGTCTTCTTCTTTCTTGGATGGCTGAGTTCTTGGGTGTGAGAAATCAACGACCTCGGCGTCGGTCCGTATCTGTAGACCATCGTCGCTGAACAACTCGATGAATCGAGTCCGTTCGTGATCCAATCCCCGAGTCAGTGGGTTCCGCGGCACGGAGAGAATCCCTTCGGCGAGAAGGCGTCTCTTGAGGACGCCAAAATTAGGGGTCCCCGTCGAATTCAGTGATCCGTAGGCCAAACATTCTCCGGAATTGCTCGCCGCAACAAAACTCCCATTCTCATAAACCTTCACGACAAACCCGCCGTCCCATCCTGGATTCTGCACATCGCCAAAAACAGCATACTCCGTCTGCATCTTCGGGATTGCAAGCTTCGGAGAAAGTGGAATGAATTTGTTCACCCTTGCCTTATCATCGGCTGCATTGCTCTCCACGTCCCAAGCCTCGAAGGCCACAGGTAGTCCTGCGAATCCCACAAGCTTACCTGGGTTCGCTACCTCCAACTGCCATGCATAGCTGAACCCCCCACCCATCATGCCTGGCACCTTCGCCAGAGGCATGATGAACACCTTACCTTTCTCGGTCGACACTTCCCCGCAGAGAGTATGCGTCTGCTTGGTTCGCATTGGGCCGCGGAGCCTGTCAACTGCGAGTAAGAGGACGGCTCCGTCTTCGCTTCCTGCCGCCAGAACGGAGTCATCCGGCGAAAATGCCAGCCCTGCGATCGGAAACTTCCCTTCAGAAACGAATCCCGCCTCATGAAAATCCTTGAAACTCCACAGACTCAAATCTCCTCCCGGTCCATAGTTCCCGCCGCCGAGTGCGATCCATTGATCTGAATGGGAAATCGCAGACGTGAATAGCCCACTCCGGAAGTTCGATTGTCGACCAAGGGATTTTCCGTTGGAAGCGTTCAACAGTTCGACGTTCTTGTCTCCGTAGACTGGGCCGCCGCCGGTGACCATATAGTTGTGGTCCGAGGAAAGGCTGCAAAAAAAGCCCAGCCCATAGGATCCCCAGCCTCTTTCTGTATTCCCGGTTGAAGCATCCCACCACTCGACAGCAGCGTACCGGCATACCGCCAGCTTCATGCTATCTGCGGAGAATCCCGCGACAATGAACTTCTGGGCAGGGCCCTCTTCCGAACTGACCTTTCGGGGGCTCAATGTCTTCATGTCGAAAACAAACACAGCCGATTCAGAGGAGAGCGCTAGCATGCCGCTATTCGGTGAGAAGACCAAAGCAGTCGGCGAGCCGGCCTTCAAGATGATTCTCTTAGGTTCTCCCCAGGTGCCGATGTTCCATACCAAGACGTCGCCTGCAGATGTAGCGGCCGCAAGCAGCCTTCCATCCGGGGAGAACACGACCTTATCGACATTCTCGTTGCCGTTCTCGGTGTTCTGTTCCACCCAAGCCGGCACAACGCTGCGATCGGCAGTGTTCCAGATCCTCACTCCGCCCCTTCCATTCCGGCCGTATCCGGCGGCAAGCAAACGCCCGTCGGGAGAGAAGTCCACAGCATTCACGGGATCGGGACAATCAAGTTTTGCGATCAATGCGTCAGAGGAATTGCTCGCGAACGATATCCTTGCGAAGAAAAACAAGAAGAAAATCAATCCCAGAGCCTTGAATGAATGCCCTGGCTCACTCGTTGGCATATGGCACCTCCGTTTGTCCCGTCTAAAGCTGCTTAGACACCAGCCGATCAAAATAGTTGCCTGCGAATCAGCCTAAGGTTCGTTATATTTGATAAATAGCTTCATAAGTATGATAAACATTTTAGTGTCCTTACGCGGTCAGATGGTCCGGAGACGCAAAGACTTTTCTAAACTTAACCTCTCGGTTTCGCCTTATGCCGAAGATTCCTGCGCAACAAAACGAGAGTGGCGGTAAGCTCCACGGAATTCAGGACGGGGGAACAGTGCCATGAAATTCGCGAAGATTGTCTTCTGGGTCGCGGGCATTTACGGCGTGCTCGTTCTTGCGCCTCTCTATTTCATCTTCAATACAATCGGCGTGAAGGACCCGCCGCCGATCACGCATCCCGGCTTCTACTATGGGTTCGTTGGTGCCGGCCTGGCGTGGCAATTCGCGTTTTTCATCATCGCCACCGATCCTGTGCGCTACCGCCCGCTGATGATTCCTTCGATTTTTGAAAAGTGGAGCTTTGGCATCGCGATGACGGCTCTCTTCCTGCAAGGCCGCATCCATCCCAGCGATTTTGCCTTGGGCAGTTTTGATTCCCTACTCGGCGTGCTGTTTCTGCTTTCCTTTCTTGCGACCCGCGAGAAATTTGGCCAGTCTGCGGCTGGATGAGCGAAAGAACACTTCAACGTTGCGGTGGCGGCCGTGGCAACCCGGGGCCGAGCGCAGGCTCCGCCGGTGGCGGACCCAATGGGGACGTCGGCGCTGTTTCTCGGTAGCGGGGCCTACTGCGGACGGGGGCGAGCCCGCCGGCGCGTCTTAGCCAAACGCGGTGAGCGGAAATAGAAGTAAAACGAGGGGCGCGAACAGTCTCACTTGAATCCCCGCGCCCAGCGCGAATCAATCGAAAACAATCCGGCAACGCACCGGGGCGGCCAACAATCTTTGATGTGCGAAAGGATAGCACCGGAAAAATGACGCTTCAAATATGCCCATTACGCGCATGCGGCGGCTTTCACCCCTTGCTTGTGAAGAACTCCCCGATTCTGCGGATCCCTTCGCGGAAGTCCGCCGTGGGCGCGATCAGGCTGATCACCAAATAGCCCTCTTGCGCAAAATTGAAAAACATCCCCGGATGAACCAGCACCGAGCAGCGTTCCATCAACTCTACGGCGAGCGCTTCATCCGAGCCCGAAACCGGAACGCGCAACACGGCGTACCAGCCGCCTTCCCGTTGCAGACGCGTTACGCCAGGAAATTCACGCAACTTGCCGTCGAGAAACGCCAGATTCGCCGCAACTCGTTCCTGGATTTGCGATTGCATCCCGCCCCGCAACGCAAGGAATATCCCCGCCGCAAGCTGCACGGGAGTGCTCGGCGAAAGATACGTGTCCGCGATGATTTCGAGGCGCTTGACCGCCTCTTGTGCTTGCGCCTGGGGCCCACTCGCCACAATCCATGCGAGCTTCATTTGCGGCAACGCGGAGATTTTCGAGAGCCCGCTCAGCGTGAGCGTGAGAGCGCCGCTGCCGGGCGCGAAGCTCGCTGCGGACTCCGCGGCGTCCGCATAATCCAGAAAGACCTCATCCGCCATGATCGTCAGTTGCTTTTCAATGCAGATCGCTGCAAGTTCTTCTGCTTCGCTCGGCTTGACGAAGGAGCCCGTCGGATTGTTCGGATGCACCACAACGACGGCCCGCGAGCGCGGTGTGAGCACCGCGCGCAGGCCGCCGAGATCCACTTGCCATCGGTGATCGTAAAGCAACGGGTATGCCACCAGCCGGACGTCCGCCAGGCCAGCGAGAAATTCCAACAGCGGATAGCTCGGTGCGGGCACAAGCACTTCATCGCCGGGTTCACAGAGGAGACGAAAAACGTGGCTGTAGGCTTCGCTCGTTCCAGACGTCAGCACGAGTCGCTCCGGGTTCACGCCGTGGGCAGCGCGTGAAAAGCTCGGACGGCTGGCGTAGTACTCCGCCACGGCTGCGCGCGTTTCGACGAGGCCCTTGCTTTCTGGCTTGTATTCGAGCGCGCGAGGATCGGCCAGCGCCGCAAGAATTTCGCGTTCGGGGTAAACGAATCCGCAGTTGGTTGGATTCGACGCCGTCAAGTCGAGCATCGTTTTTCCGCTCCGCCGGTGCGCCTCGAGCGCGCGCGCGAAGCGGTTCGGTTCGAGCTTCCAATTTGAGCGTGATGAAAACATGCGTTTCGATCCGATTCTGTGCGCGATCAATACTGGCCAAGTTGAAACCGCAAGCCGACACGGCCGGTGATTGGCGCACCGTCGTTCTGCGGAGAAGTGGCGGTCGCCGCGGCAATCGCATACGTGGCGTTGAAGACGTTCTGTGCCGCGACAAACAGTTCCACCCCGTGGCCGAAAGAATGCGCCGCCTCCCCGTCGAGCACGAAGAACTGTCCAAGCGGCGATTGGTTCGTGTCGTACTGCTTCCCGACCCATCGCCCGTCCACCGAGAAAGTCAGCAGAAAGGGTCGCGTGTAGTTCACCTCGAACGTCAGAACGTTGCGCGGCACCTGCTGCACCCATAGCCCGGCGAGCGCTGGGTCCGCCGGCGCGCTGGCCACGACCGAATTCGCGTACTGGTAGCCGGCGGTGATTTGCCATCGCGACGTGATGCGCGCAACGGCGTCAAACTCAAATCCGGCCGAACGCGTCCGGCCGAGATTTTCCCGTTGTTGGCACTGCGGTGCTGGATTCGACGCGCATACGGTTGCAGCCACCGGCACGTTCGCGATGGGATTGGCGATGTCGTCCCAGAAAAAAGTCCCGCGCAGTTTGACGCGCTGGCCCGGCGCATTCCACCCGGCGCTGGCTTCGCCGCCTGTCAACTGCTCGGCACGCAGGTTGGAGTTCGCGAGCGTCTCCGTCGTGCCCTGCCGGAAATTCCGATAGAGCTCGTTGAGCGTCGGCGCGCGAAATGCGCGGTAAAACGACGCGCTCACCGAGAAACCCGGTGTGAACCGGTGGATCACCGTGAACCGCGGGCTGAATGCGTTTTCGGCGCGGTCGGCGAACGGCGTCAGCATGGGAGGACCTGGTGCCGCGGGCGGATCGCACGACGCGGACGACAGAGACGTCAGCGGAGTGCACAGCAGCGATGCGTCGAAATCATTCCAGCGGTCGAATCGCGCGCTCGCGGAGATCAGCCACGTAGGACTCACGCGAATCAGATCTTCGCCGAGGATGCCGAAGGTGCGCTGGCGTCCCCCGGCAGAGACATCTCTCGAGGCTGCGCCCGAGGAGAAGAGTGTTTCATTGCTACGGCCGATGATCTCGTTGGCATCGAATTCGAGCACTAGATTCTGATGCCAACCCGCCGGGCGCGCCCATTGCGCGTATCCACCGAGCTGCTGCGCTGGAACGATTTGTGAATCGGTAATCGTTTCGGTCATCTGGTTCGCCGACACGGAGGAAAAATTCTGGTGCAGATCCTGGCCGTCGCCGAAAACGCGCAGTGCGAGCGAGCCGAAGCTCCCCATGGGCGCATCCATACCGAGCGCGCCGCCGCCGATTGTGGTGCGATTGGTCTGGATGGGAGTGCCGTTGCGCCGCGACTCGTTGTAGTACCAGCCGCGGCCGAAGACGCGCCCCTCGCGTGCGAGTCGTCTTCCAAGCGTCGCATCCAGGGAGGCGTTTTCGCTTCCGGCCGGTGTATTTACGATTCCACGAGCGGCGGATGGCACGAGGATATAACCCGTCGTGTGAAACACCTGCCCGCTGAAGCTGGCGTCCCACGGCCCCGTGCTGCCGCCGCTCCAGAGCGAGATGTCCGGCGAATTCTCGTTTCCGTATGAGATTTCCATGTCGAGCCCGCCGGATGAGGGCGGCCGCGTCAACATCTGCACGACCCCGCCGAGCGCATCGCTGCCGTAAAGGTTCGAGCTTCCCTCTTCAGCGATTTCGACCGATTCAATGGCAGTGCGTGGCACGCGGCCCCAGTAGACCCAGCCGCCGAAGGGATCGTTCAGCGGCAGGCCGTCCTCCAACACGACGGCGCGGCTCGCGCCGCTTGCGCCCAGCCCGAGCAGAGAAACCCCCATCGTGGTCGGGTTGGTTGTCTCGCTGCCGGACCGGCGAAACAAGCTGAAGCCTGGAACTTGCCGCAGCACATCGTCGATCGCAAGGGCAGGCGCGGTTTGCAGTTCCGCGGCGCTGATTTGCAGATCGGCGAGCGGCGCATCAGCGAGCCGCGTCGGTGTGCGCGTCGCGCTGACGATGATTTGCTCGCTCCGAGAGGCGAGCGCAAGAACGATCTTCAAATGCACCGGACGGCTCGCCGTAACGTGAAAGGTCTGGTCCGCGGCCGTAAGACCCGGCGCTTGCACCGAAAGAGTGCACGAACCCTGCGGAACATCGTGAAATGCGAACTTGCCTGAGGCGCCGCTCGAGGCGTTCGCCGAGAAAGAGCCGCAACGCAGCATTAGCTCCGCTCCCGCAACCGCGCTGCCGGATGCATCGGTGACGCTGCCGGAAACTTGCGGCTCCTGCGGCGCGCCAGCTTGTTGTGCCGCGGCCGAAGTTGCGCCGACGGCGACAATCGAGAGCAGAAACACGCATGCGGCCGCATGCGAACGAACGTCAGGGAAGATGCGGCGGGGAGAAGATCTGCGGTGTCGCACTCGATCCATTTGCTTTGGCGAACCCGGGAATTGTAGGGGGCATGCGGGGGGTTGTCCACCGCGCTGGCCGCGCGGGATTACCGAGTGCGCTCGTCGGATTCGACGCGGCCGTCGCGGAGATGAATGATGTGGTGTGCGTGTTTGGCGATGTCGCTCTCGTGCGTGACGAGGATGATCGTGTTGCCCTGTTCGTGCAAGCGCCCGAAGAGCCCCATGATTTCTTCGCCCGTCTGCGAATCGAGATTGCCCGTCGGTTCGTCGGCCAGCACAATCGCGGGCGAATTCACCAGCGCGCGCGCGATGGCCACGCGCTGGCGCTGCCCGCCTGAGAGTTCGTTCGGTTTATGATGCATCCGATTGGCGAGATCCACCGATTCCAGGGCCCGCTTGGCCTTTGCGATACGCTCTTCGGCCGGGGTACCGTTGTAAATCAAGGGCAGTTCGACGTTGTGAAGAGACGTGGCTCTCGGCAACAGGTTGAACGTCTGAAAAACGAAGCCAATTTCCTTGTTCCGGATGAACGCGAGGTCGTCGTCATCGAGATCGCTCACGAGCCTGCCCGCGAGCCAATATTTCCCCGAAGTCGGCGTGTCCAGGCAGCCGATCAGGTTCATCAGCGTGGATTTCCCCGAGCCGGAAGGTCCCATAATGGCGACGTATTCGCCGCGCCGGATGTCCAGATTGATGTTCCGCAGGGCGTGCACCTTCTCCGCCCCCATCTCGTACGTTTTCGCGAGCGTTTCGGTGCGGATGGCTACGCCTTCCTCCACCAGGTCCTGCCGAAACGACTCCGAAGCTGGGGCCTCTGCAGGCATCGAATGGCTCCTCGGAAAACTTAGATGCGCTTCAACTCTGATTCTCTTCCGGAACTTTCGGCGCGGAGTTGTCCACCTTTACAGATGAGCCCGGCTTGATCGTGCGCAGCGCCTTATAGCTGCCCGTGATGATCTGATCGCCCTGCTGCAGGCCCGTGAGCACTTCGATATCGGTCACACCGGCGATGCCGGTCTCAACCGGCATGAAAATCGCCTTTTTGTTGCGCACGACGAAAACGCCCTGAATATCCTGCTTTTCGGGATCGCCGCCTTCCGAAGCGGAATCTTCGGCCGGTCGGCTGGCGGCAAGAGTCACCGCACCCTGAGTTCCGCCCTTCTTATTGGCCTCCTCGATGTCGTGGCGCGTGCGAACGGCGAGGGCTTGAATCGGAATCGCCAGGACATTCTTCTTTTGCGCGGTCGTCACTTTTGCCGTTGTCGAAAGTCCAGGGCGCAATCCGTCCGGCGGATTATCGAGCGTCACGACGACCTTAAAATCCTTGGCCTCCTGATTACTCGTTGTGGATTGCGTCGTGGCAAGACCGGAAGTGCGAAGCACGGCCTGCGTGCCAACCTGCGTAACGTGTCCTTTGAAGACCTTGTTGGGGATGGCGTCGATCGTCACATCGGCCGCCTGACCGGGCCGCACATTCACGATGTCGGTTTCGTCCACCATCACCTCGGCCGTCACGACGGACATATCGGAGATTGTCATCAGGTAACTGCCCTGGGAACTTTGTATGCCAGGGACGACATACTCGCCAACCCGCACGGCGATATAGGAGACCACCCCATCAATAGGGGCGGTGTAGGTCGTCTTCTGCAGGACGTCGCGCTGGTGGCGCAGGGCGGCTTGGTTTTGTATGAGCGAAGACCGCGCCTGGTCGAGCTGGGCGCGGGCCTGTTCGGCGCGGGCCTTGCTTGCAGCCAGATTCGCGGTGGCTTGATCGTAGCTGGATTTGTAGGTATCGAAGTCCTGCTTGGCAATCAGTCCCTGGCTGAAAAGTTGCTGCCCTCGCTCCCAATCCAGCTTGGCCTTTTGGAATGCGGCCGTGCTCTGCTGCACGTCGGCTTGCGCGGATGCATCATTTGCTTCCGCGGCGGCGATTCCGGCCGATGCCGCCTGCAAATTTGCGCTTTGCGCGTCCACATCAGCCTTTGGCTGGACGTTGTCTACGGTGACGAGCAAAGCCCCTTTTTTGACATGGTCGCCTTCCTTCACCACGATGTCCGTAATTAGGCCGAATCCCTGACCCAGCACGTTGGTATAGTTCAGCGGGCGAACCTCGCCCGATGCGGTTACGATCGAGCTGAGGTCTTCCGGCTTCACGGTGCCCGTCTGGACCGTGACAACGTCCTTGTTGGCCTGCTGGATGCTGACGAGGACGATGACCGCGAGTACGGCAACGCCACCCACTCCTATGGCTACTTTCTTCCATGTTTTCATCGAACTAGACCCTTTTCTAATTCCTTAGACGCACCTAACCCACAGAGGTTGTTCCCATATCTAGTACGTCGAAACGGCGCGATTTGTTTCGTCTGGACCTGCGATT
>DASPOJ010000265.1:0-14295 GCA_035626055.1 Candidatus Methylomirabilota bacterium
CGGCTACGGGTGGGAGAAATTGATGAGCGAAATGTTGTGCCAGGAATACTGGGCCGAACGCGGCCTGAAGACCGCCATCGCCCGTTTCCACAACGTCTATGGCCCACACGGCACCTGGGACGGCGGGCGTGAAAAAGCGCCAGCCGCGCTCTGTCGCAAGGTCATCGAAGCCATTGACAGCGGCCGGAAGGACATCACCATCTGGGGCGACGGACACCAGACGCGCAGCTTCATGTACATTGGCGACTGCGTCAAAGGCGTTGACCTGATCATGCATTGTGACGAGCTGATTGCGACGCCAATCAACCTCGGCTCCAGTGAACTGGTTTCCATCAACGGACTGCTGACCAAGATTGAGAAAATCGCTGGCGTGAAGATGAACCGCAAGTACGACCTGGATGCGCCCCGCGGCGTGGCCGGTCGCAACTCGGACAACACGTTCATCAAAAAGGTGTTGGGCTGGGAACCCAAGACGCCCTTGCACAAAGGCCTGACCATCACCTACAAGTGGATCGCGGAACAATATCACAAGCGCAAGGCCGGCCAGCGGGTCGGTGTCGGCTGATGGGAAACCAACTCTCCCCCCTTGCCAGGCTGCTTGGCCCCATTCCCAACCGCCTGCAACTCGCGGGCGGCTGGATTGACCAGCCGTTCATTTCGCGGCTCAATCCGCGGCCGCCGGGCTCGATGGTGGTAGTGCAGATCGAACCGAATTTCCGCCCGATGGATCGCTCCGGCATCGCCAGCGGCACCCGCGCCGTGGCGATGAAATTGTGGAAGGGCAAGCTGCCTGACCGGCCGCCGGCGGATTTGGTCCGCGAACTTTACGAAGCTGAGAATAAAGGCAAGGCCGAACCGAGTGGCTCGCAGGACATGATCGGCTTGGTTTATCCGGGCGTGAACCGGCTGGATTACGACTACAACGTCGAAGGCGGAGTTTTCCCATCGCACATCGAGTCGTGCAACAGCCCGGGGGTATCGCGGTGGCTGGAGAAAGTACTGCACCTGATTCCGGTCGAACCGCGACCGGATGGTTACAGCCCGCTAGGCGTCAAGAACCTGGACCCGCGATGGGTCGCCCGGCTCGGCCGATCAGGGCGCGATTGTTACGACGCCATCGTCAACCGCGACGTCAAGGGACTAGGTGCGGCGTTGAATTCAAATATGAAATGCTGGGAGACCTTGCTGCCGCACGTCGTCCGGCATCCCCTCTTGCGTGTGGAGTTGATCCCGTTGCTCAGGGCATACCAGCGGCAGTACCCCGGCGCAATGTATTCCGGCTGCGGCGGGGGTTACCTGATCGTGGTTTCTGAAAAGACCGTGCCCGGCGCTTTGCGCGTGAATGTCCGGGATTGTTGCAAATGAATGATTCAGAACAGGTCGTCGTGTCCGGCGCGTTTGATAATATCCGGTCCGGCGATCTTCGTTTTCTGGAAGAGGCTGCCAGGCTTGGCGTGCTGACCGCGTTGGTATGGCCGGACAATGTGATCCAACATGTTACCGGCACGGCTCCGAAATTCCCGTTGGTGGAGAGGCTTTATTTCTTGAAGGCGGTGCGTTACGTCAACCGCGTCGTCCAACTGCTTGGGTCCGCCGGACCTGATTCTTTGCCGGGAATTCCCGGCCTGCACCCGACAATCTGGGCCGACGTGGGGCCTTGGGCAAATCCAGCACGTGGAAACTTCTGCCGCGCGCATGCGATTTCCTATCGGGTTTTCAAAACCGATGAATTGAAGGTTTTTCCCGAACCTCCCCCGACCTCGTCCACGCCCGGGGGAAAAAAGGTCATTGTCACCGGCAGCTATGACTGGCTTCACTCCGGACACATCCGGTTTCTGGAGGAAGCCAGCGGATACGGCGACCTGTATGTTGTGGCCGGCCACGATGCCAACATCCGTCTGCTGAAAGGCGAGGGCCATCCGTTGTTGCCGGAGGCCGAGCGGCGTTACGTCCTCGGCTCGATCAAATACGTGAAACAGGCCTCAATTTCCACCGGGGACGGCTGGCTGGACGCCGATCCGGAAATCCGGGCGTTGAAGCCGGACATCTACGTCGTGAATGAAGACGGCGACCGGGGCGGCAAACGCGAGTACTGCCAAAAACTGGGCATTGGGTATGTCGTCCTTAAACGCATTCCGGCCCCCGGTCTGCCCCAACGCACCAGCACCGAGCTCCGCGGATTCTAATGGGAGGACCCGTGATATGTTGAAAACCGGAGTTCTCAATCCTCAAATCAATTCACTGTTAAGCCGGGTCAGGTGCAACAACACACTGGTCATTGCGGATCGCGGGTTTTCCTACTGGCCGATGATTGAAACGGTGGACATCTCGCTGGTGGACGATGTGCCGACGGTGTTGCAGGTGCTGGCGGCGATCCGCCCCAACTTCCAGATCAGCAAGGTCTGGATGGCCCGGGAATTTTTGAAACACAACTCGGGCAAGATCCGCGACGCCTTCGCCCAGGCCTTGCGCGGGATCCATGTGCGCCACCGACCGCATGTTGAACTCAAGCGGCTGGTGCCCGGCGGGATCGGCCTGATCCGCACCGGCGACACGGTCCTATATGCAAACGTCATTCCCGAAAGCGCCTGAAGCATTCGTTGCTGGCTGATCAAGCACAATATGAGAATCCCCGTGCAAAACGTAAGATCCGCTGCCAAGCGCCCCGGTCTATTCCGGGAACCCGGCGGGAAGAGTCTGCTGCTGACATTTATATTGGTACCCGCGTTCTTCCTGCTGTGGGGTTTTGGCGGTGGGAGGCTCCGCGGCGGCGCTTCCGGCAACCCGCCTCCTGCCCCGGTCCACGAGCCACATGCCCACGCGCAATAGCAGAAGCACGCCAACCATCGCGCCGTACTCGACAGGTTTGCGGACGTCGGACTTCACGAGCCAGTAGTAGTGAATCACCCCCAGAATCGCCGTGACATAAATCAAGCGATGCAGAATCCTCCAGCGCCGTCCGCCCAACCGTCGAATCATCCCCGCCGTTGACGTGATCGCCAGCGGAATCAGAAACAGAAATGCCAGGAACCCGACGGTGATGAACGGCCGCTTGGCGACGTCCTTCAGCATCCCCGCAAAATCAAACGATTGGTCGGGCCCCAGGTACGTGAGGAAGTGAAGGCACACGTAGAGAAATGCGAACAGTCCCAGCATGCGGCGGAATCGAATCAATTGCGGAAGCTTCAGCATCCTGCGAAAGGGCGTGATGCACAGCGTGATGACGATGAAACGTATGGTCCAATCGCCGGTCCCGTGCTGCAAAGTCTGTACCGGATCAGGGCCAAGGTTGCTCGTGAAGAGACGCCACGTCAAAATCCCCGCCGGCGCAAACGCCAGAAGAAATACGACGACCTTCGTCCACTTGCTCGTGAGTATCGCGTTCAAGCGCCCGCTCCGCGTCAGAAGTATTTTCGCAGATCCATGCCCGCGTACATGCTGGCGACTTGATCGCTGTAGCCGTTGAACATCAGCGTGGGCCGCTTGAAAAATTCTCCGAGGCGTCGTTCCTTCGCCTGGCTCCAGCGCGGATGATCCACGTTGGGATTCACATTGGAATAGAAGCCGTACTCGTGCGGGTTTTCGAGGTTCCACGTCGTCTGCGGCATGTCCTTCACGAATTTGACGTGCACCAGCGACTTGATGCTCTTGAATCCGTACTTCCAGGGCAGCACCATGCGCACGGGCGCGCCGTCCTGGTTCGGCAGCGTCCCGCCATACATCCCGACGCACAATAGCGCCAGCGGATTCATGGCTTCGTCCAGGCGCAGCCCCTCGACATAAGGCAGCTGGATGCCCGCGGATTGCCCCATCGGCATCTGTCCGATGTCGTAGTAACTCTGAAACGCCACGAAATTCGCCGTGGGCTTCGGCTGAACGAGATTGGCCAGCACGGAGAACGAATATCCGATCCACGGCACAACAATGGACCATCCCTCCACGCAGCGATGGCGGTAAATTCGCTCCTCCAGCGGAGCGAGCTGCAAGATCTCATCCATGCTGAATTTCCGTGGCTTCACGACTTCGCCGTCCACCTTGACCGACCACGGGGAAGTGCGGAAGTTCGTCGCATTCCTCGCCGGATCGGACTTGTCCGTTCCAAACTCGTAGAAGTTGTTGTAGTGCGTCACGTCGTTGTAGGAGGTCTGCGGCTCGGTCGTGCTGAAGGGCGACTTGATTGCGGGATTCAGTTGCGTCGCCGCCGCGACGCGCGTCGAAGGCGCAAGCAGCTCCCAAAGCGCCTTGCCCGCCAGCAGCGCCCCGCCTCCGATCGCCGCCTGGGCGAGGAATTTCCGCCGGTTCACGTAGACGCTCTTCGGCGTCACATCCGAATAATTCAAATCCGAGGATCGTTTGATGAGCATGAGCCGCCTCCGGCAACCAAACGTACGGACGCGCCCATGTGCGGGGCGCGACTTCATAGTATATACGGCTTTCTTTTCTAATTGGATGTCCGGCGCGGCCCGAAAGTAGCCTTGTGCCGTTCCACCTATCATTGTGAATCCGGAATGGACGGGAAACAGATTGAACGATGCACGAACGTCTCCGGTACTTGGCTAGAAAAGCCGGAATTACACTTGCTGCCTTCCCCCAGCGCACCAGCAATTTGCCCGCGCTTACCAGGTGTTTCGATTCTCAGATAGTTGACGAAGCCTGTATTTTCAGTTATTAGAGGCCAGCCCGAAGGTCGCAGGCGAGAGGCGCGGGTGGAGGGTCCTGCCGGCACTTTGATGCGGGTTCGCGTCCATCCCTGTGGTTCGAATTCTCTCGTCCTTGCAAGCAAAGCATGGCGTCGGGTTCTCTGACTCTCGGGCCCAGCTCCGTCGAAAGATCAAATCCCGCAGCGTGCGGAGACTTGTGAAAGCGAGGAACCATGATCTGTCCAACTTGCGGAAAGCAGATACCAGATAATTCCCCTTCTTGCATGTACTGCGGACAACTATTCGCGGTCGCGCCGAGCGAATACCCCGCAGCTCCTCCCCCGCAGGCGCCTCCGAACTACAGCGGTCCAGCGGGCACACCGCCTCCCAAAGCCCTCTTCGTGGTATCGCCGTTTCGCAGCGCGCTCTCGGCGCTCGAGGCGGGAAAAATCATTCGCGTGATAGTGACGCTCCTGCTGCGCATCGAGAGCGTGTTCGCCTTGCTCATCGGCGTTTACGTTGTGGTCCAAACTCTCAAGTTGGGATTCAGTCTCCCAACCACGGGAACAATTGGAAGCATTCTGGCGGCGATCCTGCTTGGCGCGGCATTCTTTGCGATCTGCCAGATACTGCTCTATCGCGCGGCCAGCGTCAGTCGGCTCTGCGAATCACCATTCACTGTAATCCCGATTCTCTCCATCCTCTTCCGCGGAACCGGCGAGATTTATGCCACGCTCCTTGCGACCGCCGGCATCGCCGGCTGCGTGTTTACGTGGAGCTCGGGCCTAAGCCCTGACCAACTGGTCAGTCCGTTCATGCCCCCCTTGGAGATACCCACTGAGAACACGTTTCTCCTTGGTCTCTTCTTCCTGATTGTCTCTGTTCTCGCGGCATTCGGCGTTCTGATCCTGTTTTACTTCCTGGCTGAAGCAGCGATCGTCATTGTCGACATCGCCAAGAACATCAGGTCACTGGTGAAGGCAAGCGGCGCCTCACAGTCCTGAAGCGATTCGCGGCGAGGGACGATACAACATTCGGCTTGGGCCGGCTTCTCCCAAGCAGACATTCGGGCGCGCCAAAGCGAGGGGTGCGCCTGCATACTTCTACACTATGGCCTGGCAGCTTGCTCGGATGTGCGCTGCGGTCCAAATGTGGTCCGCACAGATTTTCTTATACGGAGTAATCCCTCATTTAGATGAGTCGCGTATGTATGAAGTAGGGCGGTTCAGACGGCGCGAGCCCCTTAGAGTGTGCGTGAGAACGCGGCCGGCCACGTCCTCGCGGCCTATCCCCGCCGCAGGACCAGGGTGCCCGCGATCATATCGTGCAGGGCCTGCTTCTTTTCGGTGAACGCCGCCATGATCCAGCCAATAAAAAGCGGGATCATGTTGGTAATGATCTTGCTGAAGTAGCGTCCCGTGGCACGGCCAAACGATAGCCGTTGGCCCTGAAGATCGGTGACGTAAATGCCCATCGTCCTCTTCCCGATCGTGGCCTGGCTTGGGGAACTTTCCATCTTCGCGAAGTAAAGCCACACGCCGACAATAGTCCCGATAAACAGCAGCACGAACAGGAAGATGCCAAATCCCGCCAGCGCAGCGGCGAAGTCTCCGATGTTTTCATTGCCGGAGAAGAGCGCTCCGCCTCCCACCATCAACAGCACTATCACGAAAAGGATCATGAAGGCTGCGCTAACAATCACGCTGTCGATCAGATACGCGAGCAGACGCTTCCCGAAATCAGCGTACGGCAGCTGAGGCGCCACTGCACCTTGAGGCGGCGGCCACGCCTGCGGAGGTTGAACTTGAGGCGGAGGCACTCCCCTGCCTGGCTGCATTTGCTGATGAGGCGGAGGCCAATTCTGCGGCGGCAACGGCGGTGGTGGCGGCGTTTGATACACGGGAGCCGGCGGGGGCGGTGGAGGCGGTGGCGGCTGATATGCCTGCGGGGGCTGTGGTGGGGGTGGCGGCGGCCCCTGGTAAATGGGTGGCGGCGGTGCGGGCTGATTTCGCATTACCGGCGAACCGCAAGCCGGACAGAATCCCGCGTCATC
The DNA here is from genome assembly GCA_035626055.1 of Candidatus Methylomirabilota bacterium. Lineage (GTDB taxonomy): Bacteria > Acidobacteriota > Terriglobia > Acidiferrales > UBA7541 > DASPOJ01. Next base: position 6,694 of record DASPOJ010000265.1, read on the forward strand.
CGGCATCCCTGTTCCACATCTGCCACAGAACATAACGCCTCCTCAAATGCGGCCGCGTCGCGCGCAAATCGTCCTGCGTTCGAACGCCGATCGCCCTTTGTCGAACCGGTTCAGTATCCTCGGGCGAAACCGTGGCCCCGCATCCTAGCCGCGCGGCCCGCGATTTGCAAGCTCCGCGTGGCAGCCGGGGCCTATCGGCACAGGTATGCTCAACAATAATAAATAAATAATGAAATGAAGTCACCAGGCCGGGGTCTTCTTGTCGCCTACCAGTAGGTCCGGCCAAGCAGGAACTTCGAGAGCCAAGCCATGACCAGAACGCTACCCCACACCGCTCCCATCCACTTCGGGAGGATGAGTTCCTTCTTCCGCAGGGCGGCTAGAAATAGCATCTGCAATGACACCGCCAGAAGGATGAGGATGGGGACTGTAAACGGGTTCCACGACAGCGAAGCGTGCAAGTTTCCGTGAAGAAGAGCTACGGCGCTCCGCGTGCAGCCCGTTGTGGGACAAGGCAGGCCAAGGAGCGCGCGAAGCACGCTCGGCGGGATTTTTCCCGATGCCAACCACGTCAAGTTCCAGCCCAGATACGCCGCGAAGGATGCTCGCGCCCACAAAGGGGAGTTGCCCAGCACGCCGCTCTCGAGCGTCACCCTAGCTTGGCGCCACATGACGGACATTTCCGGATGTCGTCTTTGCAGCCATCCAAGACGAATGGAAGCCAGCAGAGTGGGATGCAAAACAGAAGAAGAACAACAAACAGAACCCAGCCGCCGCTGGAAACTTCTTTCTGAATAGACGGAGGGCCTTGATACCGGCAGAACGGACACACGAAGCCGGGATACCCCGGAGAGGCTGCCGCGTACTGCGCCGCGTTCGGCGCCTGTCTTACTTGCTGCGGCGGAGGCGCCTGATAAACGGGTGGCGGAGCAGGCTGACCTCGCTGAACGGAAGCCCCACAAGACGGGCAGAATCCCACGTCCTCCGGCAAGTGCATTCCACATTTTTGACAGATCAATGTCCCTCCTCATCCGCTCAGGTGTGCTCGCGAACAAAGTCAACTACGTCTTCGCGCCCCATTCCCCGCGCGGGTTCACCGGCCCCGGGGCCGGCCCGTGCGCCGCATCCTAGGCGCGCACGGCCCGATTTGCAAGCTCCGCGGGCAGAATACTGCGAACAAGAGCTAGGAGTCGCTGAAATGGCTGGTGTCCAGGGGGGTGAGTTCGTCTTTCAATGGCTACCGGGTTAACGCTAACGTGTATTTGATGGCTAGCCAACAGTACATTGGTTGTAGAGCTACTTTACGCCAATCAACTTCTCAAACTCCTGTTCATTCAAAATCGTCACGCCCAATTCCCTGGCCTTTTCGTATTTCGAGCCTGGATCGCTGCCAACGACAACGTAATCCGTCTTCTTGCTCACCGACGACGTGACCGTGCCGCCGTGCTGTTTCACCATCTCGCCCGCCTCTTCGCGCGAGCGGCGCGCGAGCCCGCCCGTGAATACGAACGTCTTCCCCGCCAGGCGCGCGCTCTTTGGCGCAGCGCGCTTTTCGGTGAGCGTCAGACCGGCCTTGCGCAGCCGCTCGACGAGTTTGCGATTCGCGGGCTCGGAGAAGAATTCCGCGATGCTCGCCGCAACTTTCGGCCCCACCTCGTGCACGGCCGTCAATTCCTCTTCGCTGGCCTCGGCGATCTTCTCGAGCGAGCTGAAATGCTCCGCTAGCAACTGCCCCGTGCGCTCGCCGACGAACCGAATCCCCAGCGCGTAAACCAGCCGCGCCAAACTGTTTTTCTTGCTCGCTTCAATTTCATCCACCAAATTTTGCGCCGACTTCTCAGCCATCCTTTCCAGCGCGGCTAGTGGCTTTGGTTCCAGGTGATAGAGATCGGCCACGTCCTTGACCATGCCCCTCTCAACGAGCTGGTCCACGATTTTCTCGCCCAGCCCGTCAATATTCATCGCGTGTCGCCCGGCGAAATGCAGCAGAGATTCCTTGCGTTTTGCGGGGCACGCCGCGTTCACGCAGCGATATGCGACCTCCTCCGGATCTTTGTGAATGCGGCTGCCGCATTCTGGGCATTTCTCCGGCACGCGCACCGCCCGCCGCTCCTTCCCTTCCTTGACGACTTTCACGACGTGCGGAATCACTTCGCCCGCGCGTTCGACGATAACCGTGTCGCCGATGTGCAAGCCGAGCCGCTCGACCTCATCCATGTTGTGCAGCGTCGAGCGGCTGACGGTCGCGCCGCCCAATATCACCGGTTCGAGCACCGCCACGGGCGTGATTGCGCCGGTCCGGCCGACCTGAAAAATCACGTCCTGCACGACGGTCGTTTCCTGCCGCGCGGGATATTTGTACGCCACGGCCCATCGCGGCGCCTTCGCGGTAAATCCCAATTCCTCCTGCAGCGGAACCTCATTCACCTTCACGACGATTCCGTCAATTTCGTAAGGCAGCGTCTCGCGCTTGGTGTCCCAGACGTCGCAATAGCGCGTCAATTCTTCGAACGAATGGCAGATTTTCCAATCGGGCGAGCTGCGGAATTGCATCTTTTTCAGCGCTTCGAGCGATTCCGAGTGCAGACGAAACGGCACGCGCCCGCCCGCCAACAGGTAATACGCGTAAAAATCCAGTTTCCGCGACGCTGTGATCGAGGGATCGAGCATGCGCACCGCTCCCGCGGCCGCGTTGCGCGGGTTCGCAAACCGCTTGCCGCCCTGCTCCTCCTGCTGGCGATTCAAATCTTCAAACGCCTTGTGCGACATCACGATCTCGCCGCGCACCTCGAATTGCCGTCGCAACTCGCGCGCGCGCACTGTCTTCGCGTCCACGCGCAGCGGAACGGAGCGAATCGTCCGCACGTTCGGCGTGACGTCTTCGCCCGTCACGCCGTCTCCGCGCGTCACCGCGCGCGCGAGCACTCCATCTTCGTATTGCAGCGAAATGCTCAGCCCGTCGAATTTGTGTTCCGCGACATAGTCCACGCGTTCGCGCCCCGAAAGCTCGTGCACGCGCCGGTCGAACTCGCGCAAATCATCGTAGGAGTACGTGTTGTCCAGGCTCAACATCGCGGGCGTGTGCGTCCGCGTCTCGAAGCCCTTGCGCGGCGCTCCGCCCACGCGCTGCGTCGGCGAATCGGCCGTCTGCAGATCGGGATACTCCGTCTCGATCGCTTTCAGTTCCGCCATCATGCGATCGAAGGCGGCGTCGGAAATCTCCGGATCGTCGAGAACGTAGTAGCGATACTCGTGGTGGCGCAGCGACTCCCGTAGTACCTCGGCACGCTTCCGCGCTTGCGCCTTTGTCTGCACTGATTCCTCGCTCGCTCCTCTTGCAATGGCGCGCTATTATAGCGCCGCACGGCCCGCCGGGGCGCAGTCGGCCGCCATCGCATCGGCGACAACCGGAGAGGCCCCGCGCCCGTCTATCAGCCGGAGACGGGGGCCTCTCGCAGGCTGTTTTCTTTAGGAGGGCACGACTTCAGTCGTGCCGTAAAAAGCTGCGACTTCAGGGGTTCTAACCCCTGAAGTCCCTTGCGGGCTCAGCATAGATTCGACACCTCCATGGAGCCAATCACACACGCGGTCGCGTCGCTAGCGCTGGCCCGTTGCGGCTTCGGCAAGACGACGCGGCTCGCGTTGCCGATGATCGTGACCGCGGGCCTCGCGGCCGATCTCGATTGGCTCGCGGGCCTTGCGGGACCGCGCGCGTTTCTCGCGGCTCACCACACGGCCACGCATTCGCTGATCGGGACCGTAGTTATCGCCGCAATCGTCGCGGCCGCATTCATCCCCATCGGAAAGCGCTTCCAGCGGCCTATTCTCTTTCTCCCGGCCTTTCTCGCGTGTCTGGCCGGCGCTGGGCTGCATCTCCTGCTTGACCTCACCAACAGTTACGGCGTGAAACTCCTGTGGCCGTTCAGCGGCAAATGGTTCGCTCTCGATCTGGCCACCCCATTCGATCCCTGGATCGTACTGATACTCCTCGCAGGATTGCTCCTGCCCGCGTTGTTCCGGCTCGTCACCGAGGAGATTGGCGCGAAGTCCAAGCGGCGCGCCGTGGATCGCGGCGCCGTGTTCGCGCTAGCGCTGGTCGGCCTCTATTTCGCAGGCCGCTTCGTGCTGCAGCAGCGCGCGACGGCGGAGCTCGACTCACGGCAGTATCGCGGGGAGGTGCCGATCCAAGTCGCGGCGTTCCCGCAATCCATCTCGCCGCTCTTCTGGACGGGCGTGGTCGAGACCGACAACACCTTCGATGAGCTCGAGGTCTCGCTCTCACCCGGCGTCAACTTCGATCCCGAGTCCGCGCGCATCTTCTACAAGCCCGAGGCGTCCGAGGCGCTCGAGATGGCGCGCCGCAGCGACACCGGCATCGCGTTCCTTGAGTTCGCGCGATTCCCCCTGGCCCGCGTGCAGCGCGAGTCCGGCGGCTACCAAATCACGTTGCGGGATTTGCGCTTCGATCGAGAGCAAGGCGCGGAGAACGGAATCGTCGCCGTGATCACGGTGGACGACAAAAACCAGGTGGTTCGAGAAGAATTGCGTTTCGGCTCCGGCGAAGCAGTGAAATAACCGGATTCAGTCTTGCTTGCTTTTCGCCGGACGGAATGCAAAGTGCACTGCGAGGTAGAACGCCAGCGCGATCAAGAGGCTGCCCGCGCTCGTTGCAAGTTTGTGGGCCAGAAGGAATGGAAGCGCGGCCGGACCGTACTTCACCGCTAGAATGCCCTCGCCGAAAAATCGCAGCAGCCGTGCCAACAACATCGCGGGAATGAAGACGCTCAACGGCATCTCGAGCGCGCCAGCGGCAAAAATGATGACCTTGAACGGAAATGGCGGCGGCAAGAGCGCCGCCAGTAGCACGGTGACAAAACCATTCCGCCGCACCCACGCGTGCGCTCGCTCGGCCTTCGGGCTCGCGCGTTTGCGGAGCAGCGCTTCCTCTCCTGTTCGTGCGACGCCGTAAAGCACCAAGCCGCCCAGCATCGCGCCGAGAGTGGCCATTGCCGCGTAATACGGCATGCGCATCGGCGAGCGCACCGAAAGGGTCATCAGCAGGAAATCGTTGAGCGTCGGAAACGGAAGGAAGGACGAATCGAGAAACGACAATAACAACAGGCCCAGTCCGCCGCTTGCCGCGACCGTCGCCCCTAACCAGTGAGGCAAATGCACTTTCGATGGTTCTGCCGCCTGCATGGTCGCGCCTCGCTCCGCAAAGGCTTCGGATTCTATCAGAGCCGGCTCGATTAAAAACGGCTTGCGCAAGAGCGCGTTCCGCGCAGATCCCGAAAGTGCGAGGCCGGTCCCGCCGGCTCGCGCGGCTCTTACGGCGGGTTCCATCCGCACAATGCACAATTGTGAATGTCGAAATTTGAAACAGCCGCTTGGGTCTTGCTTTCACCCGCTCCTCTTGGTATAAGAAGCGCTCAGGGCTCCTTCATTGTCCGCGCCTCACCTGAGGTAATTCCGACAAGAATTCGAGAGTGGAGGATTCATGACGGTAGGACTGTGGGTTTGGTTTTTCATGGTTGTGAGCGTCATCGCGCTCGGCGTGGCCTGGATCTTCGCGCGCGGCGTTCTGGCAGCCGATACGGGCACAAAGGCCATGCAGGAGATTGCGGGAGCGATCAAGGAAGGGGCGGAGGCATTCCTCAAGCGCCAGTACACCACTATCTATGGATTGAGCGTTGTTTTGGGAATTCTGATATTCGCATTCTATGCCGCCACCAAGGGCAGCCACTTGGCATGGGAAACTGTGACTTCGTTCTTCGCTGGGGCCGTCTGCTCTGGATTGGCGGGATTTTCGGGGATGTTCGTCTCGATCCGGGCCAACCTGCGCGCCGCAAGCGCCGCGCGCACGAGCTTGAATCGCGCGCTCCAACTGGCGCTGCGCGGTGGCGCGGTCACCGGATTGTCGGTCGTGGCGCTCTCGCTGCTGGGCGTCGGAATCATTTTCTTGAGTTTTGGCGGGCTTCATAATCCCAAGAGCGTTCCCTACGAGATCGTCGGATTCGGATTCGGCGCGAGCTTCGTCGCGCTGTTCGCGCAACTCGGCGGAGGTATTTACACCAAGGCCGCCGACGTCGGCGCCGATCTCGTCGGCAAAGTCGAAGTGGGCATTCCCGAGGACGACCCGCGCAATCCCGCGGTCATAGCCGATCTGGTCGGCGACAACGTGGGAGATTGCGCGGGCCGCGGCGCGGACCTTTTTGAATCCACCGCTGCGGAGAATATCGGCGCCATGATTCTCGGTGTCGCTCTGTTCGGGAGATTCGGCGTGCTCGGCATCTTCTTTCCGCTGGTCGCACGCGCTTTCGGTTTGATCGCCTCCATCATCGGCATCTGGACCGTCCGACTGAAGAACGAGGACGAAGATCCGATGGCGGCGCTCAACCGCGGTTACATGATCACGTCGATTCTGGCGATGATCGGCTTCTACGTGGCCGTGCGCTACCTGCTTCAGGGCAATCTCTGGTTTTTTGCGGCGGGCGTGATCGGGATCGTCAACAGCTACGTCTTTGTCTGGATCACCCAGTACTACACCGAATACCGGTACAAGCCCGTGCGTTCGATTGTCAAGGCCTCGCTCACCGGCCCCGCGACGAACATTATCACCGGCCTGTCCGTCGCCATGGAATGCACGGCGGCGCCCGTGATCGCCATTTCCGCGGCGATCCTCGGCTCGTATTATTGTGGCTTGCACGCCCTTCCCAGTGTGTCCGGCGCAGGACTTTACGGCACCGCGATCGCAACAATGGGCATGCTCTCCACTGCCGCTTACATCCTTGCGATGGACACCTTCGGCCCCATCAGCGACAACGCCGGCGGCATCATCGAGATGTCCGGCGTGCCCGAGGAGGTCCGCAAGCGCACCGATCGGCTCGATTCCGTCGGCAACACGACGAAGGCGCTCACCAAGGGCTACGCAATCGGCTCGGCGGCCCTCGCCGCGTTTCTGCTCTTCTCCGCGTATCTCGATGAGATCACCGAACTCGTGCAGAAAAAAACGGGCAACATGAGTTTCCGCTTCGAACACGTGGACATCAGCAAGGTGCCCGTGTTCATCGCTGCGCTGATCGCCGCCGCACTCGTCTTTCTTTTCAGCGGGTTCGCCATCAGGGCCGTCGGAAAGGCTGCTTACTCCGTGATTGAGGAAGTCCGCCGGCAGTTCCGCGAGAATCCGGGCATCATGGCGGGAACTTCCAAACCCGATTACGGCACCTGCGTGGACATCGTGACCAAGGGTGCGCTCAAGGCGATGGTGCTGCCCGGCCTGTTGGCCGTTGGCGTGCCGGTGGGTGTGGGCTTCGTCTTTCGTTTCTTCGCCACCGCCGCCGATCCCACCATCGGCGCGGAATCGGTTGCCGCCGTCTTGATGGTCGGCACGATCGGCGGAGTCCTGCTCGCCACGCTCATGAACAACGGCGGCGGCGCCTGGGACAACGCCAAGAAATTCATCGAGACCGGCCAATTGGGCGGCAAAGGCTCGGATGCGCACAAAGCCTCCGTCGTGGGCGATACCGTCGGCGATCCGTTCAAAGACACCGCCGGCCCTTCGCTGCACGTGCTCATCAAATTGCTGTGTACGGTAGCGTTCGT
>DASPOJ010000266.1:0-2499 GCA_035626055.1 Candidatus Methylomirabilota bacterium
GCACGCGCATCACCGAAGCCAACCGCCGTACCGCGCGCATCAGTTATGAAGTCTTCAACGATGCAAACGGAGAATTGCTCACCCGAGGTGAAACCTATCACGTTTTCTGCGACCACCTCGGCCGGCCGAAACTTCTGCCCGAGAAATACCGCAGATACTTTGAGCCTGGAGCCGGTCCGGCCTCGGCCCCGGCCGAATCAAAATGAACATCGCGCTGACCGGAAACGATCTCACGCTCGAACATGTCGAGAGCGTAGCTCTCCGCGGTGAAGAGTGCGAACTTGCTCCCGGCGCGCGCGCTGCGATGTTACGTTCGCGAGCCGTGATTGAGCGCGTCGTTGAATCGGAAAAGACCGCCTACGGCGTCAACACGGGTTTTGGAGAACTCGCCGAGGTGCGCATCTCCTCGGACCAGATTCGCAAGCTTCAGCTCAATTTGATTCGCAGCCACGCCTGCGGCGTCGGCGCGCCGCTCAGCAAGGCCGAGACGCGCGCGGTGTTGCTTTTGCGCGCCAATGCCCTTGCGAAGGGCCTCAGCGGCGTGCGCCCGGTCATCGTCGAGGTGCTGTGCGCGATGCTGAATCGCGGGGTGCATCCTGTGATTCCTTCTCAAGGTTCGGTCGGGGCTTCGGGCGATTTGGCGCCGCTGGCGCATCTCGCGCAGGTCGTGATCGGCGAGGGCGAGGCCGTGTTTCGCGGCGCGCGGATGCCGGGCCGCGACGCACTGGAAGGAGCCGGAATCGCGCCCCTCGCGCTCGAAGCGAAAGAAGGTCTCTCCCTTCTGAACGGCACGCAAGGTATGCTGGCGCTGCTGGCGCTCGCGATCGGCGAAGCGCAACTCCTCGCCGACGCCGCTGACGTCGCCGCAGCGCTTTCGATGGACGCGCTACGCGGGAGCCCGGCGGCGTTCGATGCGCGCATCGCGGCGGCGCGTCCGCATCCGGGGCATGCGCTCGTTGCGAGGAATTTGATGCACCTGAATCGTGGCAGCCGGATTCGCGAATCGCACCGCTCGGCAATGCACGATCCGCGCGTGCAGGATGCATACAGCCTGCGTTGCACGCCACAAGTTCACGGCGCGGTGCGCGACGCGCTCGCGCAGGTTCGCCGGACGGCCGAGATCGAGCTCAACAGCGCGACGGACAATCCGCTCGTCTTTGCCGAAACAGGCGGCGCGGCAGGCGCAAGCGTCGTAGTCAGCGGCGGTAACTTCCACGGCCAGCCGCTGGCAATGGCGTCCGATCAGATGGCCGTGGCGCTCGCCACATTGGGCGGGATCGCCGAGCGGCGCATTGCCCACATGACGAACCCGCAGACGAGCCTGCTGCCGGCGTTTCTCACCGCGGACCCGGGGCTCAATTCCGGCTTCATGCTGGCGCAAGTCACGGCGGCGGCCCTGGCAGGCGAAAACAAAGTCTTTGCGACGCCGCACTCCGTGGATTCCATTCCGACTTCCGGCGATCAGGAAGACTATGTTTCAATGGGCATGGCGGCCGCGCGGCGGCTGAAGCCCATGATCGAGAATCTGCGGCGGATTCTCGCGATCGAACTCTTGTGCGCGTGCCAGGGAATTGAACTGCTCGCGCCGCTGACAACCGGCGCCGAAGCGGAAAGAGCCAAGGCGCTTGTGCGATCGCGCGCGGCGCGGCTCGATGCCGACCGTTCGCTCGCGCCGGACATTGAAGCCGTCGCTGCGCTCATCGCGACCGGCGAATTCTCTCAGTTTCTCGTGCAGGAACGCTAGGCGAGGTTCTCGAACAGAAACCGGCCTAAGCGGCTCCCCGCCACCCAACTGAACGGCGGCAGTTCAAGCGAATAGTGGCCGCACGGCAACCGCAGCAGATTGAAGTCGATTCTCTTCTCGCGCATCTCTGCGATCATTCGCTCGGAGAGTTCCGGCCACATCGAGGGATCGTATCGGGCAGTGACGACAAGCATTTTCTGCGTCGAGCCCGCAAAACGATCCAGATACGGATGCGGGCTGATTGGTTCCCAGAAATTTGCGATCTCCGATTCGCTCACATTCCCGCGCAGCCCTTCCCAGACGTGCGCGGTCGTGATGCCGGTGCGCACCACGTCCCCGAAATTCCGCGAGACGTGCAGAAATGCGCCCGCCCGCACCGCGCGATCGTGAACCATCGTGATGAAACCCACAGAAGAGCCGATGCTCGTGCCCAGCAGGCCGAGCCGCGAGTAGCCTTGCGATTCCAGCCAGCGCAGGCAGCGGCGCGCGTCGGTGACAGCTTGGCGATTGGCCTGAAGCGTCAGTCCGATGTTCGGACCGACCAGGTAATCGGCGCGCTCGTGGCCCGGTATCGCGCGGCGATCGTGATACGGCATGGACATCTTCAACGCTGTCAAGCCCAGACGATTCAGCCAGCGGCAGAGATTGACTTGCCCGTTCCACTTCGCGTTCCAATTGGCGAGAACGACGACGGCGGCGCCGCTCGTGCGCGCGGGGAAAAAGCGCGCGACGACGCGATTGTTCTCCGCCCACGG
>DASPOJ010000267.1:0-7540 GCA_035626055.1 Candidatus Methylomirabilota bacterium
CTCCGACGACGTCGTCAGGGGCAGGTCGCCGATCTCAAGTAGCTCCGGCGTAGTGAAAAAAACCATATTCGCCGGATAATGGTAAATCGAGTTGCAAAGCGAGCCTTTGTCGATCACCAAGGTCCGCAGCCCGGCCCGGACAGCTTCAATCGCGGTGGCAAGTCCGGTGGGGCCCGCGCCGATGCAGATGATGTCGTAGCGTCCGCTCACGAAACTAGTTTGCCTTGCGGTTTGTTTGTTTGCAACTTGGCTTGGGAAGCGCCGGAATCCCGGCAATGCCGGCCTGGACCGGCTTTCACGAATGTGTTACACGGTTGTAACGGCTTGTTCATAGTCTGGAGATACGCTCGCGCGCCAAACGGCAGATGCATTGAACGCTAACTCCCCAATACGAGGTTCTCGGCCCCCTGCGCGCGGTGAAGGCCTCTTCCTGGGTGGCCGCACTGAGTTTCCAGGCGCACTGGTTGTGGTGGAGGGGATCGACGGCTCGGGAAAGAGCACGCAGCTCTATCTGCTCAAGCGCTGGCTCGAGATCGGCGGCTACCGCATTCACTTCACGGAGTGGAACTCATCGCCGCTGGTGAAATCCGCGACCAAGCGAGGAAAGCAGCGCCGGCTGCTGACGCCGACAACGTTTTCGTTGATCCACGCCGCCGACTTCGCCGACCGCTGCGAGCGCCAGATTCTGCCGCTGCTTCACGGCGGCTATCTTGTGCTGGCCGACCGGTACATCTACACCGCATTCGCACGGGACGTCGCCCGCGGCTGCTCGTCCGCTTGGCTGCGAAATCTCTATCGTTTCGCCCCCATCCCGAACCTCACGTTTTACTTCCGAGCGCCGCTCGACGTCGCCGTCGACCGGATCATCGCGGGACGCCCGCGCCTGAAATACTACGAGGCCGGCATGGATTTGAATCTTTCGCTCGACCGCGCAGAGAGTTTCCGGATGTTTCAGGCGCGAATCCAGGAGCAGTATGACTCGATGGTGGAATCGGACGGATTCGTGGTCATGGACGGAACGTTGCCGGTGAACAAGCTGCAGCGGCAAATGCGGGATATTCTGCAGAAACGCGTGAATCTTGCTCCCTTCTCGTCGAAGCGGCACGCCGAGGTGCAGGAATGAAGCGCGAAACCTCATCACGCAATGGCGCCAATCGCCCTGCGGCGCCGACGCAAGCCGCGGTCAAGAAGGAGATCAACAAAGCAGGCCCGGCGCCTGGCCGGTTCTACGGAGCTCCACTGCCCGGCGTAAAGGCGGAGGGCATGGGCGGCACGCTGATCGTGCTCGAAGGCACGGACGGTTCAGGGCGCTCGACGCAAATTTCGCTGTTGACCGAATGGCTTGAATCACAGGGCTTCGCGGTGCAGACGATGGGTCTGCGCCGGTCGTTTCTCGTTGCGAAGGACATCGACACGCTGCTGGCCGAGAACACGATCACACGGATGACGCTAACGCTGATGTATGCGACGGATTTCTTCGACCAGCTCGAGCACCGCATTATCCCGGCCCTGCGGTCGGACTTTATCGTGCTTTCGGACCGTTATTTCTACACGCTGATTGCGCGCGCCGCGGTGCGGGGGATCGAGCGCGGGTACCTGCGCGGCCTCTATGAGATGGCCTTACGGCCGCACCTGACGTTCTGGCTGAACGTCGGCCCCGAGGCCGCATTCGAGCGTGAGTTCCGGAAGTCGCATGCCATCAGCTACTGGGAATCGGGGCGCGATATGTCTCTCTCGAACGATTTGTTTCAGTCGTTCATCCGCTATCAAGCGCGGATTCGAAAGGAATTCGAGGCGCTCTCCGCTCGGCACAAGTTCATCGAAGTAAACGGCGAACAAAGCGTTCGGGAGGTCAATGGGGAGCTGCGAAAACGTATCGCGGCGTTGCTCGGAATCCCCCGCACGCGCTACACACCCTCATCGGCCTTAGCCCACTTGTGGCACTGAGACTCGGCAAACCGCTGCGCATCGGCGCTATAGACGCTGGCTCCAACGCAATCCGGCTGATTGTCGCCGACGTTTACTCCCCGACGGAATGGGAACAGGTGGAAACCCTGCGCTTGCAGATCCGGCTCGGCCATCACGCTTTCACTGGCGGAAGTATGACCGAGCACACGATTCGCGAAGCAGTCGACGGCTTTCGCGAATTTCGCGAACACATGAAGCGAGGGGGCGTTCAGCTTTACCGCGCGGTGGCGACCAGCGCCACGAGAGAATCGCGCAACGGTTCGAAGTTGGTGGAGTTGGTCCGGCGGCGCTCGGGCCTGGAACTCGAAATCATCCGCGGCGACGAGGAGGCGCGGCTGGTCCGCACGGCTGTGCTGCATGCATTGCGTCACGGGCCATACCCCGGAGTGATCCTCGACCTGGGGGGCGGGAGCCTGGAGTTGAACTGGCTGCGCGGGAACGACATTCGCCGAGTGGCCTCGCTGCCGCTGGGCGCTGTCCGTCTAATGGAGACGTACGGCGCCGCAGGGCCTATCCCGGAGCATCGCGCGCTTGAGATCCAGCAGCACGTTGAGCACATCATCACAAGCGCCCTCGGAAGAAAATCTCCGCGGTCGGCAGGCTACGTGGTAGGGTGCGGAGGGAATGCCGAAACACTGGCCCGGATCGCGGCGGGCGCCGGGCGAAACGGTTATCCGGCGCTGAGCATGATGTACCTGCGCGAACAGCTGTGGACGATCCTGCGGCTCGACACCGAGCACCGGAAGCGGTGGTTCAAAGTGCGGCGGGATCGCGCCGAGGTGATGGGGGTTGCGGCGATCGTACTCTTGTCGGTCGGAGCTTGGCTGGGCGCAAGGAAATTCATCGTGCCCGGCGTAGGAGTCCGCGAAGGCATAGTCACGGACATCGCGCAATCTCTGTTCGCTCCGCGTGGACCAATCTCATTTGAAAACGGGAGGCCAGGATCATGATGCGCCTCTATTTAATCCGGCACGGAATCGCCATCGATCGCGCGGAGCCGAAATGCCCGCCCGATCCCGAGCGGCCTCTGACGCCACGGGGGCGGCGACGCACGCGCGCGTCGGCGGAAGGCTTGCGTGCACTGGGCGTGGAACCCGATGCGCTGCTTTCGAGCCCGCTCATCCGTGCCGTGCAGACCGCCGAGATTTTTGCCGACGTCCTCCGCTTCCCCGTGCCGAAGATCCAGCAGACCGACGCGCTCAAAATCGCAAGTCCGCCCGGCGAATTGCTCCGCGAACTTGCGAAACTCCGCGCACGCCAGGTGTTGTGCTTTGGCCACGAGCCCCACCTGCACCAGGTCATCGGACACATCCTGCGTGCGCAATCGCAGGTCACCGAACTGAAGCGCGCGGGGATTGCCTGCCTGGACCTGAGGACGTTTTCGCCCGCATCAGGCCAGCTTTTCGCCCTTTATCCCGCGCGGACACTGCGCATGCTGCGGAAATAGCAGCGTGAGCCGTCAGCCTGCTGACGGCTCCTTTCGCCGACAACCTGTGCTCCTTGCCGCTTCAGGCGGGGCCCAGCAAGATGAGAATCTCTTCGGTCAGGCCAGCCAATTCTGCCAACCGGTCTTCGGTGGCGTGCACTCGCCGGCTTTTCCACACGAACCATTCACCTTGGGCGTCACGAATCCGCACGCTCAAATTGCCTTCGACCAAGTAACACGGCGAGCCTAGCAGACCAAGAGTGCCGTCCGGCAGAGGATCGAGCAGGGCCGCGCAATTCCCTTTGCGCACCCCGACCGCAGAGGCGTACATCGGAAATGCCACAATCGCGAATCCTGCGCGGATGAATCGTTCGAGTCTGTGGATGTGGCGCGGGTCCAATTCGGCCATGGAAGAAACTCCGCGGGCCAACGATTTGGCCGCGGGGGCTGAACACGCAACCGCGGCCCAAGGTCATATCCTCACGGCAAAGCAATCGGCTCCTGATTCGAGCCTTATTTCCTTCTCTTCTTGGGCGACTTGGCTTTGCCTTTCGGCTTGCTCGCCGTGGACGCTTTCTTCTTGGCGGCTGCAGCAGCTTTCAGCTTCGTCGCAAAGCCGGAGTGCTTGGAGGGAGGGGCCGCAGCCGTCTTTTCGACGGCGACGTGTCCGGAAGGCTCGCCTTTCTTCTCCGTCTTTCCGGCAGATTTCGGCTTCTTTTCATCTTTGGTTTTTTTCTTCGGCGGTTCCTTTATCCCCGAGAGCTTCCGCAGCAACCTCGTATGCTCTTCCGGCTTGCGTCCCTTCCCTTCCAGTTGCGCGCGGAAGAACTGCTCCATGACCTTGTCGAACTTCGGTCCGCGGGGCAGGCCGATCTGTTCGAGCTCGACTTCGACGGAGGGCAGCGCTTGGCGCAGCGGCCGCCACTTGTACAAGTAATTCTTGATCTTGCCGAGCGCCTTACCATTGGAAGATTCGGCGAGCGCGTAAGCAACCAAATCGAGCGGAGTCTTCTCAAGCAAAGCATAGGCGTCACTCGGCGCCGCGGTCTTACGTCCCGCGAGCAATTTGACGAGTTTCAGAGATTCGGCTTCCAGCGAGTTGATCGCATCCGCTTCCGCGGCGCGGAATCCGGCCCGACTAAGCGCGGCGGCGCGTTCTCTGGATTTTAGGCGGCCAAGAATCGCGCGCGTCATGGGGACGGAAAGCCTGGGGCGAAGGCCGGCGGATGCTATGTCGTCGCGAACTTTGATGATTCGGGCGATGGCATCGTAGTGCGGATGCCGCTTGGCCAACTGGGGATAAATCGCAGCGACTAAATCGTGGGCTTCCCAGGCTTTCAAAATCGGGATGGGCTTTTCTTCCCGGGCAACGTCACGCAGTTCCTGTCCGGCATCCTCCGGGTAAATCGTGTGATGCAGTTCCCGTTCGATGGCCAGGGCGAACCATTCCGCCGTGCGCGACTCCATCTTGAATCCCATCCGCGCGGCGTAACGAAGCGCGCGCAACAGGCGAATCGGTTGATTCGTAAAGCTATGGATGGTCAGCGCGCGGACTTCGCGGCGTTCCAGGTCAGCCAAGCCATTGGTCGGGTCGAGCAGCAGGCCCCGGGAAGCAGGATTCAGAGATATGGCGATGGCATTGAGGGAAAAATCGCGGCGCCGCAAATCCTCCATGACGGTGGACCAACGGATCTCGGGACGCGTGCCCGGGCGAACATAAAAGTCGTCGCGCGCTGCGGAGATGCTGGCGTCCACATCACCGGCCAGGATGAGCTCGACACGGCGCAGCTTTTCGTCCTCGAGCAGAATGCGAGCCCCGCCCTTTTCCATCTCGTGGGCCAGGCGCGAAGGATTGCCCTCGACGACGAAATCGAGGTCGCGGATGGGCATTCCGGATATCAAGTCCCGGACGGCTCCTCCGACCAAATAGAGATTCGCCTCCAGCGTGATGGCGAGTTCCTGCAACCTCAACACCGCAGCCCGCTGCTCGGTGGAGAGACGGCTTTCCAGCATGTACATGTAGTCAGGCATACGCTTTAACGTCCTCAATTTGCGGCGGCACGATGCGATCGCGGCCGCCGCAGCCTTCCTCAGATGGTGCCAAAATCTCCGCGCGGTTCAAACGATTGTCCCGCTTCACGCGCGCGGATGGTGCGCTTTGTAAACCTGTTTCAACCGCGCCTCCACGACGTGCGTATAGATTTGGGTCGTGGAGATGTCGGCATGGCCCAGCATCAGCTGGACGGAACGCAGGTCCGCGCCGCCTTCCAGCAAGTGAGTAGCAAAACTGTGGCGCATCTTGTGGGGCGTGAGTTTCAGGCGCAGGCCCGCCTTCCGTCCGTAAAACGATAACGTCTTCCAGACTGTCATCCGGCTCAGATGGCCGCCCATACGATTGACAAAGAGAAACGGCACCGGCGGGGCATCCCCGCGCGCCCGCATCATCGAGGGCCGCGCGCGCTGGAGATATTGCTCGACGGCAGAGAGGGCTCTGCGCCCGATCGGCACGAGGCGCTCCTTGTCTCCCTTGCCGATGCAACGGACAGTGCCCATGCGGGTATCGATGTCGCTCACGCGCAGGCTCGTAAGTTCGGAAGCGCGCAAGCCACTGGAATACAACAGTTCCAGAATCGCGCGATCGCGCAAGCCGCGAGCCGTGCTCAAGTCGGGTTGCTGAAGCAGTTTATCCACCTCATCCAAGCGGAGGAAGGACGGGAGCGTGCGACGAAACTTCGGCGATTCCAGAGTCAGCGTCGGGTCAATCTTGATCGAGTCTTCAATAAGCAGAAACTTGTACAATCCACGGAGAGTAACGAGGTGGCGCGCCACGGAGCGGCTATCCAACTTCTGATGGTAGAGGTGCGTGAGATACTGGACGATGTCGTCCCGCTGCAGAGCTTTGATTTTGAGCCCTCGCTTCTCGACATAAGCAGAGAATCGCTTGAGATCGCGGCCGTAAGCGCCGATGGTGTTGTCCGAAAGGCCCTTTTCCACACGCAGATAGTTTAAGAAAGCCGTCGTCAACGCGTCCATGCTCGCTTATCCCGTCAGACCAACATCCATTGGTTCCGTGTGTTGCCCGCGCGCGACAATCAGATAAAGCTCACCCAGCTCTTCGCATTGGAACAGTCTGGCAACGCCAAAATATACCGCAGTGGCGCCGCCAAGCAACGCAAGAAACACGCCCAACTGCGGGGCAAAGCCTTCGATGGCATAAAAGTGCGATACGCGAATCCCGGCCAGGCAAGCCGCCCCCATGATCGCCGAGGCAAGCCCCACCTTCGCCATTGAGCGGAAAAGGGCTGTCTCTTCGAGCGCGCCGATTCGGTGCCGCAGGATGGCGAAGAGCATTCCAGAATTCAGATAGGCCGAGAGAACAGCAGCCAGCGCGGGGATGCCATTTTGGAAGATACGGAAACAGAAAGTTAGAAGCAGCATGTTGAAGACAACGTTCGCAACCAAGGCGACGGCCGCAGCGTGCATTGGGGTCTTTGTATCATGAGTGGAATAGAAGGCGGGCACGATCAACTTGGCCGCCGCGAAGGCAGGCAGTCCCAGCGAATAGCAGAACAAGGCGCGGCTGGTCAGCATCACCGATTCCGCGCCAAAACGGCCGTGCTCAAACAGGACCTGCACGATGGGCTTTCGCATCACAATCAGGCCAACAGCCGCAGGAATGGTGATGAACGAGACGATTCGCATGGAAAACGCGAGCGTAGTTTTCAGGCCCGGAATGTCTCCCGCGGCAACCTGCCGGGCCATCCCCGGAAGGATGGCCGTGGCTACCGCGATCGCGTAAGCCCCCAAGACAAGCTGCATGATGCGGTCGCCCACGTAAAGGGAGGTCAGGCTGCCGACCGGCATGCGCCGGTCGGTGGCAAACAGAGTACCCACCAGCACGTTTACGTGCAAAATCCCAACCCCGAAGAACGCCGGGAGCATCAGACGCGCGACGCGCCGCACGCCGGGATCCCCGAGAGAGAGCCCGAAATCGAATCGCATCCCCTTGCGCACGAGTTGAGGGAGCATGATCAGGAATTGCAGGATCGCGCCCACGACCACTCCGGCGGCCAGCGCCTTTGCCGGATGGCCGAACTTGTGCCATACAAAACCCATCGAAAAGAGAATAAAGGCGGCGTTGACAAG
>DASPOJ010000268.1:0-15592 GCA_035626055.1 Candidatus Methylomirabilota bacterium
GGAGGCGGCCAGGCAGGCGGTGATGTGCATCCGGCTGATGGATCCGTCATGCATGTGGAAAACCTGGCGAAGCGAGCGCATCGGGACGTGATATAAAGCGCCTGTGGCATAGAGGAGCGTGGATGAATCTCTCCGAATACGTGGATCTCAAGCGCGACGAACACTTGAACGATCTTTTCGAGTTCCTTCGCATCCCGAGCATCAGCACGCAGAGCCAGCACAAGCCCGACATCGAACGCGCCGCGCAATGGGTGGCGGATCGAATGCGCCGCGTGGGCCTCGATTCGGTTGAAATCATTCCAACGAAAATGCATCCCCTGGTTTATGGCGAATCGCTGCACGCGCCGGGCAAGCCGACGATTCTTCTGTACGGACATTACGACGTGCAGCCGCCGGAGCCTCTGGGGCTCTGGACCTCTCCGCCGTTCGAGCCGACCGTTCGCGATGGGAACCTCTACGGCCGAGGCACAGCCGACGACAAAGGGCAGGTCCACATCCACTTTCGCGCGCTGGACGCGATCCGAAATTTGACTGGCGAGCTTCCCTTCAATTTAAAGATGCTCGTCGAAGGAGAAGAAGAAGTCGGCAGCGAGAATCTTTGGGATTTCGTGCAGGCAAACAAGAAGCGGCTGAAGTCGGATGCGCTGCTGGTTTCGGACACTTCGATGCTGGCTCCGGGCGCGCCGTCGATCACGTATGGATTGCGCGGCCTGAATTACTACCAAGTCGAGATCAGCGGCCCCCAGCAGGACCTGCATTCCGGAGTCTTCGGCGGAGCGGCGCCGAATCCACTCACCATCCTGACGGAACTATTCGCGAAACTGCACGACAAGGATTTCCGCGTCGCGGTTCCGGGCTTCTACAAGGACGTGGCGCGGCTTTCCAAGACGGAACGCAAGGCTCTAAAGTCACTGCCGTGGGAAGAAAAGCAGTTTCGGAGGACCGTCGGCGCGCCCGGCCTGTGCGGGGAAAAAGGCTTCACGATCCCCGAACGGGTGTGGTGCCGGCCGACCCTGGAGCTGAATGGCATTTGGGGCGGATATACCGGCGAAGGCTCGAAGACCGTGATTCCCGCGAAAGCATATGCGAAATTCTCGACGCGGCTCGTGCCGAACCAGGATCCCGGCGAAATCAGCAGACTCGTGGAGAAGCAGATTCGAAAGCTGCTGCCCAAAACGGTCCGCCTCAAATTCGATGTGCTGAGCACGGGAAAGGCGTGGGTGGCACGGTACCATCACCCGTTCTTCGAGCTGGCGCGGCAGGCGCTGGAAAAAGGGTTCGGCAAACGCGCGGTCTTCATTCGGGAGGGCGGCTCAATCCCGTTTGTGACACAGATGAGCGACACATTTCGCATTCCGTGCCTCTTGCTTGGATTTGGTCTGCCAGATGAAAACGCTCACGCGCCCGATGAGCACATCGCCCTGGATAACTACTTCGGCGGAATCAAAGCTATCGCGTACTTCTACGAGTTTCTGGGCGCTCCGAACGCCGTGGTATCCTCCCGCGCACGGTCGGCGTAGGTTCGTTCAGCTCGCGGAGAGCTGGACGAGACGCCCATGTGCGTACTGCGAAAGCGCGGCATTCGCGGCGGTCACAACGCGCAGGGATTGCGCCACGCGCTCCAGATCCGCGCCCGGCACCGCGAAATACAATTCGTCGTCGTTTATCCCCGTATAGACGCGATTCCCGATGCAGCCCAGGCTTGCGACCGCGCCCTTCTGCAGCGCGGCCGGCAAGGCCATGCACGTCGGACGCCCGAGAATTGGGAGAACTCCGCCGGAACCGGCGTGCGTCGCCGCTTCGTGCAAGAACATCGCGGAGGCCGCAGAACATAGAAACAGGACCACGCTGGGCGCCACGGGCGTCCGGCCGAGCGGCGCGTAGAGCACCGCAGCGGGTGTGCGCGCAAGCTGCGGAATCTGCGGAAGTTCTTCGGGGCGAACGTACTCCAGCTGAAACATCATGCTGAGAGTTTGCTCGGCGCCCTTTGCGAGTTCTGGCGGGAGCGGGAAATTGTGGGTGTGGCTTCCGATCGCGCAGTTGTAGTGATCCGAGGCAACCGTGTAAAACACCCGGCCCTCAGACGCCAACCGCCAGAAGCTGCATCCCGCCGGAGAGGAACCGACGAAACGTTCCACGCCCTCGGGCGCTTTTCCCAGGAAACTGACCGCGACCGGCGGGCGCTTGAGTTGCAACAGCGCAGTGAATTCCGTCTCGAGCGAATCCCAATTTGGCATCCATCTCCCCCCAAAGTAGCGGCGCCAGTATATCTTTTTTCTTGCGACGGAGAAAAAGCAGCGGAAGGCAGTTCACGAGAATGCGCATTTTTTCAGGCATTTTTGCGGTTTTCGCTTGCCTTCGTCGCAAGGGGCCGCTATAGTTCAGGCGGCAAATTGACCGGCCGAGAAGCCGGGAACTGCTTCTAAGTCACCCACACCACAGAAGGAGACCGAGATTAAATGGCCGCAAAGCCGCTAAGCAAGTCGAAGATCCTAGGACACCTGGCCGAGAAAGTGGGCACGCCGCGCAAAACCGTCGCCGCATTTTTTGACGAGCTGTTCAAACTGGCCGTCAAAGAATGCAAAGGCGGAGCGGGGAAATTTGTAATTCCGAACATCGGGCGCGCAGTGAAAGCACACCGCAAGGCGCGCATCGGACGGAACCCGCAAACCGGCGAAGCAATCAAAATCAAGGCCAAGACCGTCGTGCGTTTGCGCGCGGCCAAGGCTTTCAAGGACGCGGTCCTAGGTTAAAGGGCTGCGAAGTTCGGCACGCCTTTGCTGTTAGGCGCGGATGAAACTCTGCCTGTTCGCGCTGGATGGGGAGAAGTTTCTCAAGCGCCGTCCCGCCAATGCATTTTTGATTTGGGGAAAACCCTCAGACGCATAGCGCGCCTGGGGGTTTTCTTTTCCTGCCAGAGTACGTTGCCAGCCGGATCGAGAACTGGCCGAGGAATGAGTGCCATCCTTCGACCGGAGTCATCCAGCAAATCGGGAATAAGAGCCGCGGCGCTAGCGCCCTTATCCTTGCGGATGGCATAATCCTTTTTGGGAGATCCAACCGCTTCCCATGAAACCTGGCTCGCCCTATTCCGGCCTGCTCACCGACCTTTACGAATTAACGATGGCGGCCGGCTACTTCGAGGCCGACTTTCAGGGCAAGGCGACATTCGAGTTGTTCGCGCGGAGCTTGCCGAAGCGCCGCAATTTCCTGGTCGCGGCGGGCCTCGAGCAGTGCGTCGAATACCTGGAGCACATTCAATTCACGGATGACGACATTCGCTATTTGCGCGGGCACCGCGATTTTTGGGGCCTCGACGATGCGTTTTTCGATTATCTGGCACGCTTTCGTTTCAGTGGTGATGTCTGGGCCATGCCCGAAGGCACGATCTGTTTTCCAGACGAGCCTCTGCTGCGGATCACAGCGCCGATCATCGAAGCGCAGATCGTCGAAACTTATCTGCTCTCCAGCATGAGCTTCCAGACGCTGATCGCCAGCAAGGCGGCGCGTGCCACGCTGGCGGCCCAGGGACGCGGGGTAATGGAATTCGGGACTCGTCGCGCGCATGGCCCTGAATCCGGCGTCCTGGCGGCGCGGGCGGCCTTTATCGGGGGATGCCGGGGCACGTCCAACGTCGCCGCGGGCTACCGGTTCGGGATTCCGACGTTCGGCACGCAGGCCCATTCCTGGATCATGGCGCACGAGGATGAGGAGGAGGCCTTCCGCCAATTTCTCGATATTTTCCCCGATAACAGCGTGCTGCTGCTCGACACGTATGAAGTGCGCGCAGCCGTGGAAAAAATCATCGCGATACGGCGCAAACCCCACGGCGTACGACTAGATAGCGGCGACCTCGCCGCGGACAGCAAATGGATTCGCCGGCGCCTGGACGAAGTCGGGTGGAGCGACGTGCAGATCTTCGCCTCCGGCGATCTCGACGAGGATCGCATCGAATCGCTCGTCGCATCCGGCGCGAAGATTGACGCCTTCGGCGTGGGCACGGCGCTCTCGACTTCGCTGGATGCACCGGCGCTGGGAGTCATCTACAAACTCGTCGAGGTGGCGGCTGACGGGACCGTGCGGAATTCCGCAAAGTTCAGTAAGGCCAAGATTACGTATCCCGGCCGCAAGCAGGTCTTCCGCAGGCTGGATTCACGGGGCCGCTTCGTCGAAGACATCATCGCCCTCGAAGACGAACACATTGCGGGCGCTCTGCCGCTGCTCGAATCGGTGATGAAAGCTGGCGGGAGAACCGCGCCGTCGCCCCACCTCACGGAAGCGCAGGCCCGATGCCTCCTTCAGGTTGCCGGCCTTCCCGAGGGGTTGCGGCGGCTGGCGCAGGCTCCCGCATATGCCGTGCAACACAGCGAGCGGCTCGAAGAACTCCTGAGCGAAGTTCGCCGAAGAGTGGACAAGGCCGCGCGCATCTAATCTTACGGGGCGAGTGGGGGTGCGGCGGGCGGCCAGGTGACACAATCATGGTTTCTTCCAAAACGATTCTCTGGGGCGTGGATACGCAGGCGGATTTTATGCTGCCCGGCGGAAAGCTTTACGTTTCGGGAGCGGAAAAACTTCTGCCGAATTTGAACCGGCTTACGGAGGCTGCGCGAACAGGCCGCGCGTTCCTCGTTTCGAGCGGCGATTCGCACACTCCCGAAGACCTCGAGTTGCGCGATTGGCCGCCGCACTGCATGCGCGGCACGCCCGGGGCCGCAATCCTGCCGGAAACCATGACGAACCGATTTCTTGTCGTGCCCAACCGGCCCGGCGCGCCGCTGCCTGCCGAAATCCGAAGCTATCAGCAAGTCATCCTCGAGAAGCAGACGCTCGATGTTTTCGATAATCCGAACACGGACACAGTGCTCGCGCGCATTCGAGAATTCGCCGATCCCCAGGCGGAGTTTGTCGTCTTCGGCGTGGTTACCGAGTTTTGCGTGAAAGCGGCAGCGAAGGGATTGCTCGAACGCGGCCGGCGCGTGGCGATCGTCACCGATGCCATCGAAACGATAAAGGCCGAGGATGGCCGGCGAACGCTCGATGAGCTTCGCGCCGCCGGGGCGCGTCTGGTGACCACGAACCAGGCGCTTGAGCAACTCGAGGTTTCGGCCTCGCGTTCCGGCTGACGCCCAGCTACTTACCCAAATTTCTTGAGAAGAAGGCGAGGTCGCGCGCCCATGCATCGGCTGCGGCCTCCTGCCGGTAGCGGTGCGTGTTTGCGGGATTTTCAAAATCGCCGCCGGCGCCGGGATAGACTTTCACGTCCGCCTGAACGCCCTGGGTGTGCAGCGCACCCTTGAACGCCTCAATCTGGTTTGCGGAGATCCCACGTTGATCGGCGCCAAAGTTGCCGAGAATCTGCGCGCGGATTCGCGCCAAACCGCCGAAATCGGTCGGCAGCGCCGCGTCGCTGACGGCGCAAGCGGCGAGTCTTGGCTCATGAATCGCGAGCTGGAGCGCGAACCAGCCGCCCAACTGCCGGCCAATCACTCCGATACGCGCGGAAGAAACATCCTTGCGCGCGGACAGGTAAGCAAATGCAGCTTCGACATCGCGGAGCGCGCGGTCATCCGGGAGGCCTCGCGCCAACTCGTGCGCTTCCTGGTCATCCGCGGCGACTCTGCCGCGGTAGAGATCCACGGCCAGCGCGACATAACCCTGCGCGGCGAATTTTCGCGCTTGCTCCCGGACCCATTCATTCAGCCCAGCATCGCCATGGATGACGAGGATTGCGGCGTGACGCCCGGGCATGCCGGGAGGCGCGAGAAACCCTCGCACCATCTCCGAGCCGCTTGGATACTCGACGATTTCGGTTCTAGGAGGCGCCGCGGCAAGCAAGAGAGCCCCGCACAAGAAGCACACGATGGCGACTTGCGCTGCCCGTGGTGCGAGCCGGATCACGAAATTCCTCAACGATCGCTACTTTTTCAATGTCTTCGCGAAGAAAGCCACAATGCGGTTCCAGGCGTCCGCCGCGGCCTCGGGCCGATAGCCGGCGGTATTGTTGGGATTTTCGAACGCGTGGCCCGCGCCGTCGTAAATCTTGAGGTCCACCGATTTCCCTGCCGTCCTCATCGCGCTCTCGAAGGCGTGGACCGCATCTGGCGTGATGCCCCTGTCGTCGGCGCCGAAATTCCCGAGGATGGGCGCTTGGATTTTTGCAATGTCCGCCGGATCGGTCGGCATGGCGCCATAGTTCACGACGCAGGCGGCCAGTTTCGGCTCGTGAATCGCGAATTGCAGCGAGTAGCCGCCGCCCATGCACCAACCGATCGAGCCAATTCTGGACTTGTTCACTTCCGGGCGCGCGGCAAGATAATCGTAGGCGGCTTCGAGATCGCGCACGGCCCGGTCGCGCGGCAGCGTGCGCATCAACTCGCCGGCGTCGGCAGGATCGGTGGCGACAGCGCCGCGGTAGAGATCGATGGCCAGCGCGACGTAACCCTCCGCGGCCAGCTTATGCGCCTGCTCCTTTACCCAATCATTCAATCCCCAATACTCGTGGATCACGACGATAGCAGGATGCGGGCCCGGCGAATCGGGAATAACGAGGTAGGCTCGAACCATATCGTTGCCGCTCTTGTACTCGACGATTTGCGACTCGCGCGGCGAGGCCCAGACGAAGGCGTCCAGCGCCACCAGTGCGATCATCCCGCCTGCTACGAGAACCTTGAGCCACTGTCCCATCACTGCCTCCCAGAGCGAGCCGAGCGGCGCCAGCCCGTGAACTCGGGAATTCTATACTCGCAGGCATCAGCCTGTCATTTATTACGGGGCAAAGAGGCGATCCTGGTCCGACCTTGACAGCAAAAAAAGCCCGTTATACGGTTTCGCGTATTGAAGAAGCGGGACATGGAGATTCCCACTGAAGTGGCGTTTCTGATCGCTCTGTCTGCAAAGCAGAAGAAGGGATAAGTGACCTCCATGGAGGAAGACATCGAGCGAGTCCTGGGGATTCGGCCTGAGAAACTTGAGAACCTCGAACCATCTCCAACGGCACCGGAGATCGAGGAAAAGAGCGTCTGGTCCTTTCAAGGCCGCATCGGGCGTGGTTCTTTCTGGGCTAGAATGTTGTTGCTGTGGGGGATCGGAATTGTGGTCGCCCTTGTAGGCGGCGCTCTCGAGGAGGCGGCAGAAAGTTTGGCTCCCCTAGCCGTCCTTGCGGCCCTTATTTATCTGGCGTGGATGGTCTTTGCGGTCTGGATAAGCCTTGCGATCCAGGTGAAACGCTGGCACGACATGAACCACTCCGGGCTGGCCGTGCTCTGGAACTTCACAATTATCGCTATGCCGATAGTATTCGTCATGTTGGGGTTTGTGCGGGGCACTGACGGTCCGAACAAGTACGGAAGCGACCCCTTGCGGCACGGTGTAACGTTGGGGCCAACCGGCTAATCGGCCCCCGCTGGCCAACTCTGGCCGTTTGCTTGTTTACCTGAGATCCTTGGACGTAGGCGTCGCTGCGGGCCGGACCATCCGATCGTAGAGCCACAAAAGAAGCGCCGTTGCGAACCCGACTCCCGCGATTACCCACCAGACTCCTTGCGGATGATGCACGACCTCGCCGAAATGGTGCACGAGCCGCCCGCCCATCGCTCCGGCAATCACGAATCCGATCGCAACGGGCAGAAACGCGAAGCCCATATAGGTTCCTTGCTGGCCGGAGGGCGCAAGGCGCGAAATGTATTCGTACAGGCGCGCCGAAAGCAGCGACTCCCCAAGCGCAACACCGATGAGCGAGAGCACGGCGCCGAGCACGCTTGGCCACGTCGCAAGAATCAGCCACGCGGCACCCGAAACGAGAATGCCCAGCGCCATCGCGGTAAACGCTGGAATGCGCCGCGTGAGGTAGCTGATTGGGATCTGGAGGAAGATCACCGCGGCGCCGTCGGTGACCAGGATGCGCTCAACGTCCGCGTGAGGATTCACATACGGATGCAGATACAGCGGCAGGGCGACGTATTGCTGCCAGAAGACAACGTAGAAGCCTGCGACAATCACGAGGAACGTGACGAAACGCACGTTGGTGACGACGGCATAAAAATTCCGGAAGGACTCGCCGAGGCTGGCGGTCTGCTCCTCGGACACGCGCCGCGGCTCCCTGAAAAACACGATGACGGCCAGCATTGTAAGGAACATCGCGGCCGCCGCGACGCGAAACACTGGCGTCACGCCGAAATGTTTGTGAATCAGCGAAGCGGACAGCGGCCCCAGCGCCCCTCCGACGTTGACCAACGTGTAGTAGATTGAATAGCCGATGGACCGGACGTTCTCCGCCGAGGCGCGCGCAGTCGTGCCCACGACGCACGGCTTCACGATGGCCGGTCCCAGCGCGGGCACGACCAGAATCAGCACCACCAATCGCCCAAGGGGCATGGTGTGGGCCAGTGGCGCCATCCACGTCGCGCCCAGCGAGCCAAGCAGAAAGTAACCGGCCGATAGCGCCAGATAGGCGAAGGAAAGAGAGCGGCGAAAACCGAACAGGTCCGCCAGCGCCCCGCCGATGATGGGAAGAAACCAGACGATCCAGCCGAAATAGCCGATCAGATCGCCGGTCTGCGCGTCGCTGAAATGCAAGATCTCGTGCAGGTAGATCGCCAGCACGGCCTGCACGCTGTAGTACGCTTGCCGCTCGAATAGTTCGGTGAGATTCGCCACCCAGAACGCGGGCGCGAACCCCACGCGGATCTCTCGCAGCCGCTCTCCTGAGCTCACGCAGTTCTCCCGGCCGGGCCGATCCTCCGCGGCGCCGGCGGCGCGATTGTAACGAAACACCGCTCTTGCCGCCACGCCGCCTCGTGGAGCGGCTGTGCTACCATGCTTTCGCCGCTGTTTGAGGCCGGCAGGCTCCCTCCGATGACATTTGCCACGATGAAGGCACTTCGGAAAACGCGCGCAGGAAGCGGCGCGGCGCTGGAGACAATCGCAGTCCCTGCGATCGGCCATGCCGACGTGCTGGTTCGCGTTCGCGCCGCGTCCATTTGCGGCACGGACCTGCACATCTACACGTGGGATCGGTGGTCCGCCTCTCGCATCAAACCGCCGATGACGTTCGGCCACGAGTTTTGCGGCACAGTTGAACGCGTCGGCGAGGAAGTTGTGGGAATCGCGCCGGGCGATTTCGTCAGTGCGGAGATGCACGTTGTTTGCGGGCAATGCCGGCAATGCCGCGTCGGGCAGCCACACGTTTGCCAGAACCTAAATATTCTCGGAGTGGACCGCGACGGATGCTTCGCGGAGTTCGTGCGCATTCCAGCACGCAACATCTGGAAAATCGATCCCGCCATCCCCGAACACTATGCTGCGATCCTCGATCCGCTCGGTAACGCCGTGCATTCCGTGCTCGCGGGGGAAATAGCGATGCAAACCGTCACCGTCACGGGTTGCGGCCCGATCGGACTGATGGCCATCGCCGTGGCGAAAGCGTGCGGCTGCGCGACGATCTTCGCCACCGAGGTGAACGACCATCGCCGCGAACTCGCGCGCCAGATGGGCGCTGACGTCGTGCTCGATCCCGCTGCCGGGGACAGCGTCGCGGCCGTGCGCTCCGTGACATCGGGGACAGGCACGGACGTCCTGCTGGAAATGAGCGGCAATGCGAACGCGCTGCGCCAGGGCCTGCAGATGCTCCGGCCAGGCGGCCGAGCGTCGCTTCTGGGAATTTTCCCCGATGCGGTGACGCTCGATCTCGCAGCCGACGTCGTCACCAAAGGAATCACGATCCAGGGAATTTACGGCCGGCTGATGTATCAGACTTGGGTGCAGATGACCGAAATGCTCAAGGCCGGCCGCCTGAATCTTTCCGCCCTATTCCGCGAACGCATGCCGCTCGACCGCTTCGCTGATGCGTTTGCGCTTCTTCAGGGCGGCTTAGCGGGGAAAATTCTTTTCGATCCGAATGGCGCGCCGCACTGAATCAGCGGCGCCGCAGGAGGCGTTTCGATGACGGCTTCCGGCCGCCCGCAACTCGGCTACCTTCACGATGCACTCGAAGAACTGAAGGCCAAGGGTTTGCACTTCCGGTTGCGCGTGCTCCAGGGCGAGCAACTGCCCGTCGCAAACTTCGATGGCAAGGATGTCATCAATCTCAGTTCGAACAATTACCTCGGCCTGACCACACACAAATTGCTTCGCCGCGCCGCGCTCGCCGCCGTTCGCGAGTGGGGCGTCGGGGCGGGCGCGGTCCGCACCATCGCGGGCACGATGCGCCCGCACATGGATCTGGAAGAGCAGATCGCGCGATTCAAGGGCACCGAATCGTGCGTCGTCTTTCAATCGGGCTTCACGGCCAATGCCGGCACAGTCGCCGCAATCCTCGGCAAGGACGATCTCATTATTTCCGACGAGCTGAATCACGCCTCCATCATCGACGGCTGCCGGTTGTCGCGCGCAACGATCCGTGTGTACAAGCACGCCGACGCCGCCGATTGCGAGCGCATCTGCCAGGAGTCCGCCGGGTGGCCCGGGAAGAAACTCCTCATTACCGACGGCGTCTTTTCCATGGACGGCGACATTGCGCCGCTCCCGCAGCTTTGCGATCTCGCCGAGAAGTACAACTGCATCATGATGGTGGACGACGCCCACGCTTCCGGCGTGCTCGGCCGCGGGGGACGCGGCACCGTGGATCATTTCGGCTGCCACGGCCGCGTGGACATCCAGGTCGGCACGCTCAGCAAGGCCATCGGCGCGATGGGAGGCTACGTGTGCGGTTCGGCCGAGCTGATTGATTTCCTCTATCATCGCGCGCGGCCGTTCTTGTTCTCCACGGGCCACCCGCCGTCGGTTGTCGCGACGTGCCAAGCGGCGTTCACTTTGCTCGACTCGCCCGGCGGAGAGCGTTTGATCAAGAAACTTTGGTCGAACACGAAATTCTTTCAGCGCCGGCTTCGCAAGCTCGGGTTTTCCACCGGAAAAACACGGACGCCGATCACGCCAATCCACGTCGGCGAGGCCGCCAAGGCGCACGAATTTTCGCGCAGCCTCTACGAAGCGGGCGTCTACATATCGGCCGTCGGGTATCCCACCGTGCCTGAAGGCAAAGCTCGCCTGCGCGCGATCGTCACGGCCACGCACAAGCGAGCCGATCTCGTGCGCGCGTGTGAGGTTCTCTCCGAGGTGGGCCGCAGCCTGGGCATTCTCGCCGCCTGACGCCCCAAGGGGCATCGCTGTGTCGCTATTCCCGAAATGCGTTGAGTCTTGGCACCCCGAATTGAGGCAAGCCGGCTCCTTTCTTCACTTATCTTGTTGAAATTAAAAGCCTTATCCTTTGAGGTGCCAATTGCATCCTTGCTGGCCGCTGCGGGAATGTGCGGTCCTCAAGAGGGTGCCACTGCGCGAGAGGAGACTCTTTGCTCACTGCTTCGACGTATTCGCCAGCCGCATCCAAGTGAATGTGTTAATTTGGGACAGGCATCCCATGCGCATCTCACGATACATCCTGCCTCTCGTGGCGGCGTCCCTGGCTCTCGTCGGCTGCGCGACCGGCTCTCACATTACATTGGGCACGGCCCCGACACAGACGGGGACGATCAACATGGTCATGACCGACACGCCGCCCACAGGCGTGACGCCTCTTTCGTTCACGGTGACAGTGACGAGCGCGATGCTTAATACCGGCAGCACGCAGGTCAGCATCCCAACGCCAACCACGCCCATTGAAGTGACGCGGCTTCAGACCGAAACTGGTTTTCTCTCCTCCGATACCGTCGCGCTGGGCAACTACACGAGCTTGACATTGAAGTTCGCCAATCCCTCGCTGACGTTTGAGAACAATACAGGCAGCGCGATGACGGTCAACGGCACGGTGTGCGCCAAGGCCGCCGTCTGCACGGTCGCGCCCGCAGCGGCGAATCTCACGACCACGATCACGTTGCCGAGCACAATCGCGGTGACGAACGGCTCGTCCGATACTCTGGACGTGGATCTAAATCTGGCGAATCTCTTTTCAGCCACGCTTTCGGCCGATTTCGCCGCCGGATCGAGCGTGACGATTATTTCGCCGACGCTTGGGCAGACGCTGCCGTCGTTCGAGGACGTCGTGGCCGAAGTGACCGCCGTCGACACGACGCATTCGACGATTACAATTCAGAATTCTTTGGGCACCTCTATTGCGACCGTGAACGCGAGCACTGCGTTCCACGATTTCCCGTCGAGTTGCAAATCCACGCTGGCCACCTGCGTCAGCGCCGGCCAGATCCTTTCGGCAAATTTGGCCTTGCAATCGACGGCGGCGCTCATCGCGACGCATCTCTATTTCAAGGATGCAACTTCCAGTGAACCTGAAGTCGAAGGCGTGATTACTTCAATTGACGTCCCAGACCAACAATTCAGTATGGTCGTGCTGGATGAATCGGCGCCCACGGTGTCCGGCTTGCCCATCGGCAGCGCCGCGACGGTCAGCACCACCGGCGCGACGTTCACCGCGGACGACATGGGAATGGATACGACGGGCTATCTATTCAGCGGGGTTTCCGACTTGATGGTGGGTCAGGAAGTTTCCGTGCTGCGAGATTCCACATTGTCGTCGGGGACTTCACTCACTGCCGATCGCGTTCTCCTGCGAGCATCTCGCATCGCGACAACTTTGACGGTGCCACCCGCCTGCCCCAGTTTGACGATTTCGTCGTTACCATCATTTATCAGCGCCGCGGGGACGGCGCAAATCTCGATCCTGACGTCCAGTACAGCTTCCAACGGTCTCACCGAATTCGCGGGCACGGCAAACGCATGCAGTGCGATCCCGACTCATGCCAGCCTGTCCGTGCGCGGGCAGTTGTTCTCGGTCGCCGGCAACGGCCTGCCCACATTGATCGCCTCAAAAGTCGTGACGCACTGATCCCAGCACGGGACTCCATCAATCCAAGTTTGAAGGGGCGGGCGCGAAGAAGACTGCCACGGTCAGTTTCGAAGGCGCCGGCTGCCCTTTGGAGGTCGCAGGAGAAAACTCCCACTCTTTCACGGCGGCAACAGCTCTCGGCGAAAACGCGGCGACGTCGCGCAGCGGGCTCACGGAATGAATTTCGCCAGTGGATTCGAGTTCCACGCGCAGGACCACAGTTGTGGTCAGTACGCTCATGATGGGGTATTCCGGAATCACGACGTCCGTCGGCAAAGCGGGAGAGAAATCCGGGAGATTGGCATCGTCTTCATTTTTCTGTCGGTCCTCGTCTCCCTGATGCTCCGCGAGTGGAGGGAGTGAAATCGCGGGCGGCACGTTATAGCCCCGGTTGAAAACGGCAACGACCGTCGTTCTCGACCGCGACGGCTTGCCGTTGATCATAGCAGGCCGGAATTTCCACGCTTTCACGGCGCTGACGGCCCAAGACTCGAGTCCGGGCGTGCTGCGGATCAATTTCACGGACTCGACACTTCCTTCCTCGCCGATCACCGGCTCCAAAACGACAATTCCCAAGCCCCCGACGAACGTGCTATTTGCCAGATCGCCCGCTTCGGCGACTTCCGGCCCATGAAACAGAGGGTCGCTTCGATTTTCCGCCGGCTCTTGCGCCGCTGTGAGGCCGGCTGAAAGCACCAGCAGGCCGATCACAGGGAAGATTATTCGCATGCCGCCTTCTCTCTTGCGCTGACGATTTTGGACCTCAAACTGTCGTGGGAACAACCGCAATCGAGCGCGACCTCTGGTAGACCGCGAGCAGCAATGCACCCACTCCCCAAGCCATCACGATAGTCAAGGTCAGAACTCCCAGAAACGGCACTTGCATGACGGCATGCAGGATCAGAAGTCCAAGCGCCAGCCGTCCCAGTTGCGGCCCGATTCCCGCCTTGTCCCCTAGGATCATTTCTCCGAGCCAGGCGCCGACGAAAATCTGTGCCAGGTACATCATCGGCATGTACGCCAGCGCGATCGCAAGGCCTGCACTCACTCCTGCGAACAACAACACGAGTCCGAGGATGACCAGGACGACAAAAGATATAAGTGACAGTGAGCCCACGCCCATCGCCAAGCCAAAACGCCGCGCCGACCGTACTCCATCCAGATACAGCCCCGGAAGCACCGACATCAGCAGCAGCCCTATCAGCACGGCCGCGCCGTAGCGCAAGACTTCCCGCACGAACGATCGGCCGGCCGCTTCGCGCTGCTTCTGGTGCCGCTCTGCCTGCACAAACTGCACTGGACTTGCCAGCCGCGCACCTTGGGCAACGTCCGGCGCCTGTTCGCCCGTGAATTTGACCGGGCCATTCAGTTGAGCAGCCGACGCAATCGAAAGTTGCTTGCCGTAGATTTGCACAGGTCCGCCCACCATGCCCTCGATGTCCGTGCGCGTATCAAACGCCAGAATGCTTCCGCCCAACTTCCCGTCGAGCGCACACTCCTGCGCGAACGAAATCAGGCTTCCGCTGATCTTGCTGCCCGAATCCAACTCAGACGTCTGCGCGAAGATGGACATATTCTTTGCCACGCTGCCGTCCAGCGTAAGCGTATTGACGAACCCGCGGATGTTTCCATCCACGATCCCGCCGACGCGAAGGAACTGAGCAAACGCAATCACGTCACCCGTGACATGCCCGTTGACCGTGATCGTTCCGCCGAAGGCGATGACGTCGCCGTCCACCGTGCCGTCGATGTGAATGGAGTTGCCGGTCACGATCAGATCGTCGTGCACTTCCTGCCCCTGCGGCAAATCGTATGTCGCGCCATGGTGAACTTCCGCGGCAGCCGCCGGTTGCGGCATGGCCACGAGCAGCGCCAGCGCAGCCAGCACCGCCGCAAACGTCGTATGGCGCCGCCACCGTCCGCGCAGCAAAGCCAACGCGCCTACTCCCAGAGTTACCAAAACCGCCGCTTGCACCGTATCCATCATGGAACTCCACCCTTTCCAGAGAGCGCCGCTGAAAAAAAGCATGGTCAGCAGACTCCCCACTCCCATACCCGATTGGCTCGCGCTCTCTTGCCACGGAACAATCAATCCCGTCCACACCATGTACGCAGCCGCGCCCGCCAGCCCGAATCCCAGCAGCCACGCCCAGCGCGCCACGTTGGACTCCTGCCGCACAGCCAGCCGCGCCGGCAGCGCCTCGTCCGCCTCGCGCAGCGACGCGATGAGCAGCAGCGACTCCCCACGAAGAGCGTGCAGCATCGCGCCGCACGCCGCGCACTCCTTCACGTGCGATTCCAACCCCGCCGCGCGCTCCGGCGCCAGTTCACCTTCGAGGTAAAGCAGACAGGTCATCTCGTCGAAATGAATCATGAAGCCCCCTTGCCTTGAGCTGATCCCAAGGGCTTGACTTCCGCCGCCGCGCCCACGCGTTGCAGGGCATCGCGCAAATGGTGCCGCGCACGCAGGAGGACGACTCCCACGAACGTGCGCCGCACGCCCAGCGCCTCGGCAATTTCGCTGTATTCCATATCCGCGTAATAGCGCAGCACGAGCGCCATTCGCGCGCGCTCCGGCAACTTCGCAAGGGCCTTCCGCACCTGATCGCCGCTGCGCTGCGCGATCAATTGCTCGAGTTGACCCGGATCGGGGTGCTCGAGGGGCAGGCTGTCCGAGCTTTCGGTCTCGAGGTCCTGCCGCACACGCCGCCGCCGCAAGGAATCCCAGCAATGATTCGCCGAGACGCGATACAGCCAGGC
>DASPOJ010000269.1:0-9377 GCA_035626055.1 Candidatus Methylomirabilota bacterium
CGTCTGACCGGCCTATTTTGCGGTTACTGTTCCGACGCGAGACTCGTCGGCCCAGCAGATCAGGCCGGGGATGAAAGCCGCCGACATGTCCGGATGGCTGGGGCGTACTCGCACCGTGAAACCGTGCAGACCGCTGCGGGCAATTGAGGTTTCAACGGCGTAGTTGTAATTGCCCTCGGAATCCAGTCCGGCTGCCTCCATCGGGACCGAGATGCCTTCGTACAGCTCTCCTCGCATTGTGACGCGACCAATATAAAGCTCTACTACCACGTCCTGCGGGCTCAAACTGCCAAGATGTACCTGGGCCCGGACCGGCATGGCTGAACCTACCGGGATCGCGTTGGCTGGTCCGCCCTCAGCCCTGGCAATCCAAACTTTCTGCCACTCCTTGCGGATGCGCTCCGTCCACGCAGAGAGTTCGCGTGCCCGAAGAGCGTTGTTCGCCTCCAGGGCGCGAAACTGAGCGTGCGCCTTGGCGTAATAACCTTCGGCATAGTCGCGCACCATGCGATGCGTGTTGACAAAGTGACACAGGGAATTTACGCAGTCCTTCATGCGCTCGACCCACTTTTGGGGAATTCGATCAACACCGCGATCATAGAAGGTCGGAACCACATCGCGCTCCAGGAGAGCGTAAAGAGCATCCGCTTCCACCTGGTCTTGGTAGTTTGGGTCGGAATAGGACTCGCCCTTTCCGATGACCCAACCCATCTTCCCGGAGTTGTTGGGATCATTCCAGACTTCATCCCACCAGCCGTCCGGCACGCTGATGTTCAACACGGCGTTTGCGACCGCCTTCATTCCACTGGTGCCGGAAGCTTCATTCGGGCGAAGCGGCGTGCTCAACCACACATCCGCACCCTGCACCATCGATCGCGCGACCGCCATGTCATAGTCTTCGAGGAACACGACATGCCGGCCGAGCACTGGATCTCGGCTGACCTCGGTGATTCTGCGTATGAGTTCTTTGCCGGCGTCATCCTGCGGGTGGGCTTTGCCGGAGAAGATCAGTTGCACGGGACGCGCCTGGTCGGTCAGAATCCGGCGCAAGCGATCAATGTCTCGCAAGATCAGGGTGGCCCGCTTGTAGGTTGCGAATCGGCGGGCGAAACCGATCGTAAGCGCATCTGGGTCGAGTACTTCCGTAGCCGCCTCGATCTCCGCTTGGGGCGCGCTGCGGCGCATGCGTTGCTCGCGCACGCGATGACGGGCCCATGCGATAAGCCGTTCACGGCGGCGCTCGTGAGTTCGCCACAGCTCCTCGGCTGGGATCGATTTGACGCGGCTCCAGACCTCGATGCTCGCCGGTTCCTCGCGCCAGTTGGGCCCGAGGTAACGGTCGTAGAGCTGATTGAACTCCGCTGAAATCCAACTTCGGAAGTGAACCCCGTTGGTGACATGACCGATGGGAATCTCCTCCACCGGAACACCGGGCCAAAGTGACTGCCACATTTTCCGGCTGACTTCGCCGTGCAGCTTGCTGACGCCATTCGCGCGTGATGCTGAGCGCAACGCTAGCACCGTCATGCAGAACTCCGCGTTGCCTTGCGCGCGCCCAAGCTCCAGGATTTCCGCCTGTGAGAGTCCAAGCTGTCCCCCGGTCTCGCCAAGGTACCGGCCGATCAGATCGGCATGAAAGTAATCGTGACCCGCTTCGACTGGGGTGTGGGTTGTGAAAACCAGGCTGGCTGAAGCCAACTCTCGTGCTTCCGTCAGACTGAGGCCGTGAGTTTTCATCAGGTGCCCCACGTGTTCGAGCGCAAGAAAAGCGGAGTGGCCTTCATTCATGTGGTACACCGTGGGCTGCAGGCCAATCGCTTGCAACGCACGGTAGCCGCCGATTCCAAGCAGGATCTCCTGTCGAATTCGCATCTCGCGGTCGCCGCCGTACAGCTGGTCGGTCAAATCTCGGTCTTCGGAACGCGCATTGGAGGGTACGTTCGTATCGAGCAGATATAGAGACACACGTCCGACACGCACTCTCCAAACTTGCGCGTGCACCTGCTGGCCGGCAAGGTTCACCGTGATCGTAACGGAGCTGCCGTCCGGGTGATAGACCAAGCTAACCGGCAGATTGTGAAAGTCGTTGTCTACGTATGATTCCTGCTGCCACCCCGATTGGTTGAGATACTGGCGGAAGTAACCTTGCTGGTAGAGCAATCCGACGCCCACCAGCGGCACTCCTAGGTCGCTCGCTGACTTCAAGTGATCGCCAGCGAGGATTCCGAGGCCCCCCGCGAAAATCGAGAGACATTCCGTTAGCCCAAACTCGGCGGAAAAATAGGCGATGAGCGGGACATCGACGGATTTTGCGTAGGTCCTTCGAAACCAGGTCGATTCCCCGGCAAGATAACTTTCCAGATGCGACTCAACTCGGCGAAGGTGCGCCAGGAACGCGTCGTCGTTGGCGGCCTGTTCCAGCTTCGCCTGTTCGATCGTGCCGAGCAGGAGCACGGGATTGTGTCCTGCTTTTTCCCACAGGTCTGGGTCCAGACGCCTGAACAATTCCACAGATTCATGGCTCCAGCACCATCGGAGATCGTGGGCAACCTTGCGCAATCCCTCGATTGCCGGTGGCAAAGAGGGCACTACACTGAAAGTGTGGATCGGTCGCATGCCTTATGCTCTCCTCCCGCGTTGTACTCTTCGGACCAAGGCCGGTCAAGTTAAGCCTTCGTGAATTACCCGTGAAACACAAACCACAAGTCTCTCGACAACGCAAAATCGTTATCGGTCCATGACTTCCGCGCGAGTGGGCATGCCAGAAGCGTGTGAGACCGCTGAAAAACTCCTTTGGATCGTCGAGAACGCCAATCCATGAATCTGGAATCAGAAACTTGAGAACCCAATCACCACCAAGAGGCGTGCCCGGAGCACTTTTTCAACAGTTTCATGCGGATGGAATCTTGGCGGGCCGCGACTGCTTAAGGACTTCTAATTATGAGGGCTCAGATAAGCACTTCCAGTACGGCCCAGGTACTCCAAATCGGGCCGAACTAGGGACCTATCCGAGAGGATGGCTTCAGTCAGCCTGTGCGTACGCGCCGGGAATTTGGACTCGCTCCACAACTTGCAGCCGATCACTGGCTCCCACCTTGCGCAACATTCGGTGGACATGGTTTTTGACTGTCTGTTCCGAAAGGTTGAAATGGTTGGCGATTTCCTTATTCGTGAAGCCGCGCGCGATCAAGGGAATCAACTCCCGCTCCCGGCGAGTCAGGCCGCTGTCCACCTTCAGCCCGAACGTCAGAACGGGCGTTTCCTGGCGTGCGACCATCCGGAAGAGCGCCATGCAGAGCCGCGGCGGACAAACTGCTTCGCCTTGTGCGACCGCGCGGATCGCCGCGATGACGTCGGCGGCGGAAGCATCTTTCAGCAAGTATCCCGCCACTCCTGCGCTGACCGCCTCATGAAAATGCGCCTCATTTTCGTCCATCCCCACCATTAGCGCTTGAACTTTGGGTCTCGTGCTGCGCACGGAACTCAGAAAGCGGAGATTCCGCAAGGGCAGAGCGGCCCCTTCTATCAGCACCACATCCGCTTCCGACTGCAATACCGCCCCGACAATGTTCGAACAATCCGCAGTTTCCCCTGCAATCACCATGTTCGCTCTCTTGCAGAGGACGCGGCCTAGGGCCTCACGGAGAAGCCGGTTCGTGGCAAGTAGAAATACACTAATCCGCGGATAAACGCTTGCACCTTCACTCATCGCGCTTCTTTCTGGAAAGGGGCAGACGTTACTTGTTTTGCTGAGCTTCGACCACGCTGGATAAGTTCACTTCGATTCCGCCGATGCGACCGAACTCCAAGCCACATCCGCGAAATGCTCTGATGGACTTCGCAGGGCGCAAGTACGAGAGGTACGCCCAACGACTTCGTCCGTCTGATACCATAATATACGATACATGCCGGCTACGCTTTCGCCTTCCAAGCATCAATGATGGCGGCGTCCTCAAAAGGGTTAAGCCTCAGGTGCTAATAGCTGCACGTCGCTCAACCAGTTGGCCGTTTTGTGTCCCGAATCGAAAGCCATGTTCGTCCATGGATCTGGCCGGTCCATGTGCGGTCCGTAAAAAGTACTAACTACATTCCCAATACTCACCACTATAAAGTACCGACCTCAACGAGAGACTACCCACGAGCAATTTCGCTGTCAACAGGATTATTTGAATGCAAACCAACTCTTTTCTACTCTTTCTTCTCCTGCACCGCTCACATTAAAGAATATTCACAAAACTGTTCCAATGTGAAACAAGACCGCATCTCTTCATCTGCTGAGAGCCAGCAAGTTCATTGCCGTCCCGCTAAGTACTTGGCCATCCAACTCTTCCCTCCGCCATGCGACGCTCACCACGCAGCATCCGGCAAGGAGTATAGACATGGAGCGACGTGCCTTCCTTGCGATGGTGGAAGCGCCGACAAGGGGTTGAGCGGTCGGCGCGGACTATTCGGGCGCCGCGGGAGGAACCTGGTACTCCACGACGACAACGTCGCGCAAATCATCTCGGTGGCGCGCGTGGGCAAGATATTTCCCGACTTCCCGCCAGCCCGTGGCCTGGCAGAGCCGCAGGCTGTCGCGATTTTCAGCCAACACGTGCCCGACCAGTTTGCGGTATCCCTGGCGGGACGCTTCCGCCTGGGCTGAGCGCATGAGTTGCCGGCCCACTCCGTAGCTCCGGAACGTCCGCCGCACGAAGATGACTACCTCCCCGATGTCTTCGAGTGAAGGGTGCCGATCGAAAGCTTCGATTGCAGCCCAGCCCGCAACCCAACCCCGGACGTCCGCGACCAGGACGGGATGTTTAGGATCCAGCTCAGCGGCTGCAATTCGCTCGCGCTGTTCTTCGATCGTTCGCGGAGCACTTTCGAATGTTGTGAGCTTGTCCGCCACCGCTTCATTGTAGATTTCGCGCAACGCGGCGGCGTCGTCCGCACGGGCGGGACGCACGGCAAGCCGGGGTCCGCTCACAGGGGAGGCCATCTTTTGATTCTACCATGCTGGATTTCTTTCGTGGCCATGTCGAATGGAAGGCCGGACGAAACTCGCCCCGACGGCGCGCGCGAGTTCCTTGACTTTCCACTTCCCGCCCCACAAACTAGCAAAATCATGACGGAACTCTTGCAGCGCCTGACCATGGCGGACTTCTGGAAGGGGCTCGTGCTGACCTTCCGCTCGCAGAATCCCAGGAAGATTTACACTGAGCAGTATCCGCTCGAGCGGCCGCTGGTTGCGGAGCGTTACCGCGGCGCACCCCGGCTGAACATCAATCCGGATACCGGCGAAACCCTTTGCATCGCCTGCAATCTTTGCGCGCTGGCATGCCCGGAGAACCTGATTGTGGTTAGCTGGCATCGCGACGACGCCACGCGCCGCAAGGTGCTGACGCACTTCACCTACGACACTTCACGCTGCATGTTTTGCGGGTTATGTGAAGACGCCTGTCCCACCGACTGCCTGGAGCTGACCCAGGATTTCGAGATGGCCAATTACAGTCGTGAGGGCGCCGTCTGGGACCGTCATCGTTTGGAAGAAGGCCCGACGCCCGCCCGCTACACGCGGTAGGCCTAGGGCAGCATGGAA
Organism: Candidatus Methylomirabilota bacterium; assembly: GCA_035626055.1. Lineage (GTDB taxonomy): Bacteria > Acidobacteriota > Terriglobia > Acidiferrales > UBA7541 > DASPOJ01. The sequence continues at coordinate 5,582 of DASPOJ010000269.1, forward strand.
CTCCGCAAAGATCCCATCACTCGAAGCTGGGTTCTGGTCGGGCATCGCGAAGTCTTGCCTGTAGAACGCGATCAGTGCCCGTTGTGCCCGAGTACCGTTGGCCCCCCTCCGATCCTGCGATTACCAAGTGACGGACCCTGGCGCGTATGCGTGCGTCCCCACAGCAACCCCCTCTATCGCATCGAGGGTGACATGGGCCGCCAGGCCGAAGGCATCTACGACAAAATGCTTCCAGTCGGAGCACACGAATGGATCGCGGAGACTCCCAACCACGAAGGCACCCTGGCGAACCTGAGTGACGATCAAATCGCCACCGTGCTCGAGGCCTACCGCCTGCGCATCCTCGATCTCAAGCAGGACCGTCGATTCAAGTACGTCACTGTTTTCCGCAATCGCGGTCTGCCTGCGGGAGAAGAGCTCACCCATCCGCATTCGGAAGTGACTGCTTCGGCATTTGTTCCGCGGCGGATTCTGTATGAATTGCGGGCGGCCCGCGGCTGGTTTGAAGAAAAGGAACGCTGCGTGTTCTGCGACATCGTCCGCCAGGACGAACGCCGGGGAACGCGTTTGGTGGACGCGCAGGGCGATTATCTCGCTCTTTGTCCCTATGCCTCGCGCGTGCCGTTTGAGATTTGGCTGATGAGCCGGCGGCACAACCACTTGTTCGAGCAGATGCGCCAGAAATCGAACCGCCGTGAACTCGCGGTTCTCCTGGGACGCACGCTCCGGCGAATCGGTCGAATCACCGGCAACTACCACATGGTCCTACACACGGCTCCGAACACGATCGAGCGCACCGGCGATATGCAGCCCTTCTGGAAGACCATTGCGGATGACTATCACTGGCATATCGAGATTCTTCCCATCCTCGAGAAGGTCAGCAAGTCCTACAGCATCAAAGAGGTTTACTTCAACCAGCTTCTTCCGGAGCAGGCGGCGGAGCAACTCCGGCAGACCGATCCGAATCCCTGAGCGCACTCCCATGAATCACAACGAACACGGCGGCATCCTTTCAAGACTTCTGACGATCCTGGTGCTGGTTTGTCTGGTGGCGGCGCTCTACGCGTTGAGGCATCCCATCCTGCGAGCGGCCGGAGAGTTCTGGGTCGTGGAAGATTCGCTCGCTCCGTCGGACGTCATCATCATACTGAGCGATGACAACTATTCCGGCGACCGCGCTGCCCGCGCGGCGGAACTCTACCGGATGGGTTTGGCGCCACGCATTGTGGCGAGCGGAAAGATGTTGCGTCCCTACGCGGGGATCGCTGAGCTGATCCAGCACGATTTGGAATCGGATGGCGTCCCAGCTTCCGCGATTGTGTTGTTTCCGCATCGCGCGGACAATACTCGCGAAGAAGCGGAAGCACTGCGTACGCTCGTCTCGCAACGCGGCTGGCGCCGCATTCTCGTCGTCACTTCAAACTACCACACGCGGCGATCACGCTTTATTTTCAATCGCGTAATGCCTTCCGATGTAACAGTCCGTCTGGCAGCGGCCCGTGATTCCGACTATGATCCCACGGCTTGGTGGGAACACAGGCTTGGCATCAAGTTGTTTTTTCACGAGACGGTCGGCTACGTTCTGGCTTGGTGGGAGCTGCGGAGCCGTCCTGCCCCGGCCACGTTGGCCACATTTGCCCATAAGCTATTGATTCTAAATAGGTAAGAGCTGTTTTGCCCGTCCTCCACGCGAGAGGAAATCGGCAAGAATGTTGGCTAAGCCGAAACGGGCTTACACTAAATGTGCAAGTTTTTTCAGTTTACTCTCCCCAGAGTCTGTAATATATTCCCCGGCTAGTGTCCCTCTCCGAGCTGTCCACTTGGCTGCTCAGCGTCGCGGCTCCGGAGCAAAAGGCTGAGGAGGTCTGCATGTGGCGCAAGCCCGAAGAGCCAAAGGTTTCTTCGCCTTTGCCTGAAACCACGCCTGCTTTGCGTCTCGAACCGAATCGCCCGCCGGGCGTCGCCGTTTCGCCTGGAGTTTCCACTGCACATCCTCCTGCCGGCGGCGTTTTGACTTCTTCGCTGCTCATCAAAGGTGAAATCACGGGCCGCGAGGATCTCTACATTGACGGCGAGGTGCAGGGGAAGATCCGCATCCTCGAGGCCAAAGTGACAGTAGGTCCCCACGGTCGCATTTCCGCCGACATCGAAGCGAAAGAGATTCTGGTCCGCGGCAACGTCAAGGGCAGCCTTCACGCCCAGGAGCGCGTCGAGATCGGCCCAACCGGACAGGTCCACGGAGATGTTATTTCGAGACGCCTGATGATCGAAGACGGCGCGGTGGTTCACGGACTAATTGAAGTGCAGCGCCCCGCCGAGCTCGTGCAGCCGCGCGTGGTTCGGGCGATGGGCACGGAGAATTCACAGCCGGTGACGGTTGAAACCTCGGGAGCGTAGCGGAGTCGCATGAGCTTTTTCGAAAGATTGCGAGTGGCTGGTGTGCGGCATTCGGCCGCGCACGTGCCGCGTGCGATTCAGCCGGCAAACGCAACTGCGGCGCCTGGCATTCCAATGGCTCCGCCGATGCGCGTGCCCGTGCAGCCGGCATCCGACGCGTTACACAGCAGCCGGATTTCGAACGGTTTGAAAGAATTCCTGTGGTATTTGGACGGCGTCGGGCGTGGATGCCTATTGGATCTCGGGCCCGTATGGCAGCAAACAGTCGGCTTCTTTGTGGACCGCGGCTTCAAGGTTTACAGCGAGGATCTCTTGGGGGAATGGAAGGAGTTTCTCGAACAGGAGACTGAAAAGTGCCGCGCAGACCCTCAGGGTGATAGCGATTTGGATAGGCGGCCTCCAGCCCGCGCCGAGCGCTTCATGGAAACGGCTCTTCGCCAGCCGGCAGGGACTCTGGACGCCGTCTTGCTGTGGGACCTGCTGGATTACCTGGACCCCGCGCTAGTAGAGCGCATCGTCGCGCGGCTGCTTTTGCTCGTGCGCGAAGGCGGTGTGGTTCTGGCCATGTTTCACAGTCGCACGCCCGAAGGTTTCAGGCGTTACCGCGTTCTCGACGGCCACAGTCTTGAGGTGTTGTCGACGCACGGGGAGTTCCCTCACCTGCACGTCTATCAAAACCGGGAGATTCTGAATCTCTTCGGCCGCTTCCACTCTTCGAAATCGTTTGTGGGACGCGATCAGATCCGCGAAGGCCTGTTCATCAAGTAGCTATCCCCCACAGCTCGAGGCGGATTCGTCGCAGTGTGATTCTGCGCGAAAACGCGGGGGCGGGGACGTTCACCCCCGTGGCGCGTATGAGGGAGATGGTCAGAAGGCGGGGCGTGGGTGGCGGTGCCGGCGATGCTGATGCCGGTAGGCCGAATGTGCGCTCGGTGAGTTTGCTGGGGCCGCGCTTGCAGGGCGCGTCGCGCCCAAAGTAGATCTCAGGAAGGTCGCAGCCAAGAACAATTTCCGCACGATCTTTTTCCTGCTTGCAGGGATGCTGGGCTTGTTGAGAATTCACCGGGTTGCTTGCGGAATCGCGCAGGAAACTGCCTTGCACCATGCGATTTTCACTACTGGGCGAACGCCTTCTGCGTCCTCACGCAGCCCCGTCCGGACGGCTGGGGAACTGCGGCGAAATCAACTGCCGGTAGTGCCGCTCCAGAGCACCCGAATCAAATCCCGCTGGTGCTCGATCACGGCCGTTTGCCACAGGATGGCCCAGAGCATCAGGCTCATCACCACGGCCGAGAGGGAGAGCGCGATTGCCATGTTCGATTCCGAAGCGGGTACGGTTAGGAATTGGCGCAGCCGATTCATTTTTCCTCCGGTTCTTCGCCTGCGCTCCTTGCGGTCC
>DASPOJ010000270.1:0-8285 GCA_035626055.1 Candidatus Methylomirabilota bacterium
CGGCTGGATTTTCTTGATGTCGCGCTCGTCCTTGGTTCCGATAAAACGAGCAAGGATCTTGTTAAACCAGTCTTGGATTTGCATCAAGTGCCCGCAGAGGTGCCTTCGCGAGCCGGCACGAAAAGTGTCCCGCGCCCCATTGGAGCTGGAGCAATTCCTGCGGCGCGCGCGTACAAGTGGAGCGGAAAGCGCATCAATTCGATATTGTACCTTGCCGCGTGTGTGGCGCGCAAAGCGCACTGCAATCGACCTTGAGAGCACAGAGCAAGAGTCGATCCTGACCGGAGCAGAGCCAATCCAGCGCTCAAAGGTTCAACTGGAGTGCATGCAAGTCGACTCGAGGTGCGAGATCGTCCGGATGGGTCGCGAGAGGATTGTATGCTGAGGTCCGCCTCTCTTTGATGCGGCACCACACCTGGAATCTATGGCGTGGGCAAGCGGACCGCGCCGGCCACCACCGATAATCGACGTGCGAAGGGCAGAGTCAACTAGGATTATGATATACAGAAAACAGAATCTCGGCCTGGGTTTATATAACATTTTGGAAGCTGCGTGTGGCCAGGCTTTGGAAGTTGCATTAACTCGCTGAAAATAAAACTCTTACATCTGCATTTTAAGCCGTCCAATTTGGCATCGTCTGTGCTGTAACTTTCACCGTCTAGCGCTCCCCTGGGTGGTGGAGCGCGCAGGGGCTCGCCCTAGCCCCAGTTCCGTGGTGGGTTGAACAACAAAGTAAGGTGGTAATCCGCCGAGAAGGAGCACTTCACATGATGAAGAAGTGGTCTGTGGCATTTGTATTATCATTCCTATGCCTAGCGATCTCTTTGCCCGTACTGCATAGCCAAACAACAACCACTGGCAGCGTTGTCGGTGTGGTGACCGACCAAAACGGGGCTGTCGTGCCGAACGCAGCTATCACGCTAAAGGATTTGGGAAGGGGCTCGAGCCAGGACACTACTACGAACAAGGACGGTTTCTACCGCTTCGACCTGGTCCTCCCGGGGAATTACTCCGTTACGGTCGTGATGGCTGGGTTCCAAAGCCAGACGCGGCAACTGTCCGTGGTAGTTTCGCAGGTGAGCGGGGGCGACTTTTCGCTGAAGCTGGCCCGCGCGACGGCCGCGATTGAAATCACTGCGCAAACCCCGCTGCTGCAGACGGACACCGGAAACGTAACCACCTCGCTCAATGAGAGCCAGGCGCAAAACATTCCGAATCCCGGCAACGACATCACTTATATTGCCCAGATTGCCCCAGGCGCGACAATGAACACGGGGGGCGGTGGCTACGGCAATTTCTCCGTGAACGGGCTTTCTCCCGTTTCCAATCTCTTTACGCTGAACGGGATGGTTGACAACGATCCGTTCTTGAACCTGAACAATTCCGGCGCCACGAACCAGATGCTGGGGCAGAACGAGATTCAGGAAGTCTCGGTGGTGGCCAACGGGTATTCCGCCGAATACGGAGGGTTGTCGGGCGCGAACATCAATTACGTCACGAAAGGTGGCACGAACGATTTCCATGGGCGCGCGACTTGGTTCTGGAACGGCCGGGCGCTGAACGCGAATAGTTGGTTCAATAACGCGACTGGCACGCCGCGCTCGTTCGTCAATGCGAACCAGTACGGCGGCGAAATTGGCGGCCCCGTCGTCAAGAACAAGCTGTTCTTCTATTTCGACGCGGAAGGGCTTTACCTGCTGATCCCGACGAGCGCGCTTGCGATTGTCCCGAGCTCGCAGTTCGAGAGCGCGGTCACGGCCAACATCGCCTCGTTGGGCGACACCGCCCAGGAAGCGTTCTACAAGACAATCTTTAAGCTATATAACGCGGCTCCCGGCGCCAGCCATGCAGTGAATAATCTGCCCGACGACGGCTGCGATGGCAGCGAATATTTCATCAATCAGAATATTGATACCGAGAGTGAGGGCGAATCCACGGGCGGTTTTGGTGCCCACGACGCAACGCTGAACCCTTTCGGAGCAGACGTCCCGTGTGCGCTGAGCTTCCGTTCAACCGCAGGCAACAAGACTCATGACAACATCCAAGCGGGACGAGTGGATTGGAACATCACGAACAACGATCGTCTCTTTGTCCGAGTCCAGCACGAGCTCGGCCTCCAGGCCACGTTCACGGACCCTATCAACGCGGTCTTCAACGCACAAAGTGTGCAGCCAGAAAAGCAAGCCCAGTTGCAAGAGGTGCACACATTTGGCAGCGGCGCTGTCAACCAGCTTGTGATTGCCAGCCAGTGGTATAGCGCGATTTTCAACAACGCGAGCCCTTCCGCCACGCTCTCCGCTTTCCCCACGACTTTGCAGATGGCCAGCGGCCAGCTTAGCAATCTGGGCGGCATCGATCTCAACTGGCCAGAGGGCCGCAATGTCACTCAGTTCCAAGCCTCGGACGATTTCTCGAAGGAGTTTGGGTCACACACGCTGAAGTTCGGCTATACGTATCTCAGGTACTGGGTCACGAATGCCGACTATGGAATCTTGGAGAACGGTTGGGAAATTCCGATTACGTTGGACGGGCTTTACTCGGGCAGTGTCGATCCGAGCTACCCATACGGCATTGGCTGCCCGCCGTCTTACGGGACTCCGCCGGGTCCGGCGGCGCTGTGTATGCCTAATTTTGCGGAGGCGTATCAGACGTTTCCCCAATTCTCTGAGGCGCGTTTCGCCCTCTACCATACAGGCGGGTACATCGAGGACGACTGGAAGCCGACTCGAAAGCTGACATTGACGCTTGGTTTCCGCTTGGATCATGCGTCAAATCCCATCTGCTTTACAAATTGCTTCGTCCTGGCCTCGACCGAATTCCCTTCCCTGAGTGCATCTCCGGACACGGCATATAATACGCTGCTGAACGTGGGGCAAAGACGCTTGCTCCCGGATCTCACGGCATTCGAGCCTCAGCCGCGCTTGGGCTTCGCTTGGCAAGTTATGCGGAACACGGTTGTGCGCGGAGGAGTCGGCCTGTTCTATGACAATTACCCCGGGCTCGCGCTCGACGGGACTTCCGAGAATGGAACGAATGATCCCCTATTCGTCGTGGCCTTCAGCGAAATAGCTCCGGCATCGGACTCGAACAGTCTGCTTGCCACGGCGGCCGCCGCCAATGCCACGTTTCAATCAATGTTCAAGTCTGGCGGCACTTATGACACGATGTCCGCGGCGAACCCCTTTTTCGTGGGGCCATCGCTGACGGTCTCCGTAAATAGCCCCAAGGTCATGCAGGTCCAGAAATGGAGCTTGCAAGTGGAACACCAGTTTGGGACGAACACCTCCTTTGACCTGCAGTATGTGGGGAATCATGGAATCCACATCCTCTTCCAGAACCCGGGGATTAACGGCTGCGGCTTTGGGACGCTGCCGGACTGCAATGAAACCACGAAGAACTCGGTCAACCCCAACTTCGGGGAGGTGATCTATAACCAAAACGGAGGCGTCTCGAGTTATAACGGCTTGACGGCTTCCTTTACGCACCGCTATGGGAGCGGGCAGGTGCAGGTGAATTACACGTACAGCCACGCACTCGACGACGTTTCCAATAGCGGCATCCTCCCGTACGCCTCCACGGGTTTCGGAGCTACTAATGGAAGCATCCTTAATCCCGAGGACCCAGCGAACCCGGCGAAGTACAATTACGCGAGCTCCGACGACGACGTTCGGCACACTCTGAATCTCAACTACGTCTGGGAATTGCCCATTAAGCGCTTTATCACGTTTGGGCATGGCCCGGATCGGCTGCTGAAGGGCTGGACCGTGGAGGGCGCGATGTTCTTGCGCAGCGGTTTCCCACTCACTGCGACAGATTTAGCCACCTCCACTGGGTTGAATAGCAGCAGCAGTTACTACGCAACCGTTTTCGGGAACCATGGAACAGGTGGGACCAGCGTGAATTGCGCGAGTCTCCACGCGGACGAGCCGAACACGGACATATGCTTCAAAGCTTCGGACTTCACAACCTCAAGCGGCACGTGGGGCAACGTCCAGCGCAACTCATTCCGCGGGCCCGCCTACTGGGACACCGACTTCGCCCTAATGAAGCGTGTCCAGATCTGGGAGAGAGCAGAACTCAATTTCGGGGTGCAGTTCTTCAACGTGTTCAACCACCCGAATTTTGACTCCCCGATTATGAACACTTCCGACCCGAAATTCGGCCTAACCGAGAGGACGGTGTCGCCGCCAACGACGATGTACGGCTCGGTGCTCGGTGCGGACGCTTCTCCGCGGCTGGTCCAACTGAAACTGCAAGTAGCGTTCTAACTTTTCTCGCGGCCGCGAAGGCTGCGAGCGCGTAATCATGGCGGGGATGGAGCCAATGGGCTCCATCCCCGCCACTTTTATTGGGCCTTTTGTTGAGTTCGCCAGCGGCTTATCGAACGCTTATTGGTGGCCGGATGCGGGGCCAATCTGACCGGCCGCGCATAGATTGGATTGTGCGCGGAAGAACTCCACCAGGCGCGCTTCGGCCCAGAAGCGCTCCCGGCCAGCCCAACGCGCGACATAACCGCAGTGGCCGCCGTGTTCCGTCAGCTCCATGGTGATTCGCGGATTCTCGACCACCGCCGGAACGCAAAGAGAAGCGTACGGCACGATTGGGTCGTCTTTCGCGGCGAGCAAGAGGGCTGGGACGCTGACGCGGCGCACGCAGTGCAACGCGCTGGCGCGGAAGTAGTAGTCGGCGGCGTCGCGGAAGCCGAAGTGTGGGGCGGTGATGCGGTCGTCGAACGCGCGGATCGTGCGCACCTTCTGTAATCCATCCAGTTGAATCGCGCCCGGGAAGAGCGCGGCTTTGCGGCGGGCGCGGGCTTTGAGGCTGCTGACGAAGCGCCACTGGTAGAGAAAATTCCTTGGCTCGGAGATTGCGTCCGCGCCGGCCGCAAGATCGAGCGCGGGGCAAACAACTCCCACCGCCTTCAACTGCGGCGGCGCACTGTCGCCGAGTTCACCCGCCATCTTCAGGATTAGATTTCCGCCCATCGAGTATCCGCAGAAGCAGACTTCGGCGAACCCGTCGTGTTCGATCAATTCCCGCAGAATCGCAGCGTAGTCCCCGGACAGGCCGGAGTTGTAAAGCGTCGGAGTCAAGTTCTCGGTGTCGCCACAATTGCGCTGGTTCATGCGGATCACATTGAAGCCCGCGCGAAATGCCTTTTCCGCGATGCCCAACATGTAGCTGGACTCGCTTGAACCTTCCAGGCCATGGACGAGAACGAGCACCGGATGCTTGAGGCGATCGGATCGCCAGTGTGCCTCCCCTTGCAGCCGGGTGCCGGGCCGATCCGCGGAGGCGGACTCAACCTCAAACAGCCGCGCCTGCGCGGGCGGGAGAGCTGGAAATCGGCGCCGCATGAGCCCGGCAGCGATGGTCATCGCGTGGGCGTTGCGAAGCAGGGGATGAGGCTCGAAGGGACGCATATGCCGGCGCGCCTATCATACTCGACGCGAGCGAAAGATTTGCGCCTTGGTGCAGCTTGACCAGACTCGTTGCGACGCATAAAATTCCCTATGCACGATAAACATCCATTGTGTCCAACGGGAATTCTTTTGCAGCCCAGCGATGTGCCGCTGGGCTGTGCCGTTTGTAAGCGGTGTTTCTCCGCAGGGAAGGAGCCCGAATGCAAGCAACGATAGCCGAGGCCCTCACATTTGACGATGTGCTGCTCCTGCCAGGCAAATCGGCCGTGCTGCCGACCGAAGTGGATACACGAACGCGGTTGACGCGAAAGATACCGCTGAATATTCCGCTTGTTTCGGCGGCGATGGATACGGTGACGGAATCGCGCCTGGCGATCGCGCTCGCGCGACAAGGCGGGCTCGGGTTCATCCACCGCAATATGCCCATCGAGCGCCAGACCGAAGAGGTGGACCGCGTGAAGCGCTCCGAGAGCGGGATGATCGTCGATCCGGTGACGATCGCGCCGGAACAGACGGTGCGCAGCGCGCTAGAAATCATGAACAACTATCACGTTTCTGGCCTGCCGGTGACGCGTGGTCCCGTGCTCGTCGGCATTCTGACGAATCGCGATCTGCGATTCGAAAGGAACCTCGACCAGCCCGTGAGCAACATCATGACGAAAGAAAATCTGGTCACGGTGCCGGTCGGGACGACGCTCGGAGAGGCCGAACGCATCCTGCAGAAGCATCGCATTGAAAAACTGCTTGTGGTTGACAAGGAATATCATCTCAAGGGACTGATCACCGTCAAAGACATCCAGAAAAAATTGGATTACCCGCGCGCCGCTTCCGACGAGCACGGCCGGCTGCGGGTGGGCGCGGCGATCGGAGCCACCGGCGATTACCTGGAACGCGCCGTGGAGATGGCGCGAGTCAAGGCGGACGTGCTGGCCGTGGACACTGCGCACGGGCATTCGGAGCGGGTGATGGAGGCGATCCGCGCCATCAAGCGGCGCCTGCCGGATGTGCAGCTCGTTGCTGGAAACGTCGCGACACAAGAAGGCGCTCGCGATCTCATCGCCCTGGGTATCGATGGCTTGAAGGTGGGCATCGGTCCCGGCTCCATCTGCACGACGCGCGTGGTGACCGGCGCGGGCGTGCCGCAGATTACGGCGATTCTCGAATCCTCGCGCGCGGCCAAGGATGCGGGCGTCCCGATTATCGCGGACGGAGGCATCAAGTACTCCGGCGACATCACGAAGGCGATCGCGGCGGGCGCTTCCGTGGCGATGGTGGGCGGCCTGCTTGCGGGAACGGAAGAATCGCCCGGAGAGACGATTCTTTATCAGGGACGCACATTCAAGTCCTACCGCGGCATGGGCTCTCTCGGCGCGATGGAAGCCGGCTCAGCGGACCGCTACGCGCAAGAGCGCGCCCCGGCCGGGAAGTCTGTGCCGGAAGGAGTTGAAGGCCGGGTGCCGTACAAGGGCCCCGTCTCCGGCTTGGTGGAGCAATTGATCGGCGGACTGCGCAGCGGCATGGGATATTCCGGCGCCGCGACGCTGGCCGATCTGCAGGAGAAAGGACGCTTCATTCGAATCTCCGCGGCCGGGCTGCGCGAGAGTCACGTGCACGACGTCATCATCACGCGCGAAGCGCCGAATTATCAAATCGAGTGAGCCCTCCACACCAACAGAGATGGATCGCCTGGCTGCCGACGATTTTGTGGGCGGGCTTCATCTTCATGATGTCCACAAGTGAATTCTCCTCCGCCCGCACACTGAACTTCATTTATCCGGTGCTGCTCTGGCTCTTGCCCTTCGCGTCGCACGACACGCTTATGCTGCTGCACGAGCTCATCCGCAAATCAGCGCATGTGACCGAATATTTCGTTTTCAGCCTGCTGCTCCTCCACGGAATACGGGCGGGGCGCAGAGAATGGCGATTGCGATGGGCGCTGATCGCGCTCGGGATCGCGGCGCTCTACGCTTCCTCGGATGAATTCCATCAGCTCTTCGTTCCCGGGCGGCACGCATCTCCCTGGGACGTCATGATTGACGTGACCGGCGCCGCGCTCGCGCAGGTCACCGTCTATTCGTTCGCTCGGTGGCGGAACCCCCGGACCATCCAATGAGAACGGCCGTCCCGGTGAGTCGGGACGGCCGTGGGATGCCAAGGGTTTCCGTGGATGGTATCTACGCTTTGGCTTCCGCCGTTTCGTTTTCGGCTTCTTCCGGTTTCACCGCGGCCTTGCCCGACTTCTCCTTCTTCTCTTTTTTGCGGAGTTTAGAGCCGAGCAATTCCAGGATGGCGAGATTTGCCCCATCACCGAGGCGGAACCCCGCATGGATGATGCGCGTGTAACCGCCGGCGCGGTCGGAGAACCGCGGGGCGATATCGGCAAAGAGTTTTTTCGTCGCTGTGGGCGTCAGCAAATAGGATGCCGCCTGCCGCCGGGCATGCAGCGAATCGCGCTTGCCGAGCGTAATGAGTTGCTCGACGAGCGGCCGCGCAGCCTTGGCGCGCGTGATCGTCGTAGTGATGCGCTCGTGCTCGATGACGTTGGTCACGAGGTTGCGAAGCGTCGCCCGCCGGTGCGCGGGGTTCCGTCCGAGTTTTGAGCCAGCGTTGCGGTGTCGCATGTCAGGGGCGAAGCGGGATCACAGGCCCGCCGTCTCCTCCGAGCTGGGTGGCGCTGTCTGGCTCGGCAGCGGCGGCCAAATGATGCGGCCGTGCTCGTCGAACTTCATGCCGAGGCTCAAGCCCATTTTCTGCAGGATCTCCTTGATCTCGTTCAGCGACTTGCGGCCGAAGTTCTTCGTTTTCAGCATTTCGTTCTCGCTCTTTTGCACGAGTTCGCGGATGGACTGAATGTTGGCGTTC
>DASPOJ010000271.1:0-2649 GCA_035626055.1 Candidatus Methylomirabilota bacterium
CACGCGCATTCAGGAATTGATTCGCGATGGCCTCGTTCGCTTCAGCGTGGCAGATGTTGCGCCCAGTGCCGCGCCTGCAGCGGCGCCGCGTCGCCTACGGCCGTCGTACCGCGTCGAGCCGGGCGAAACAATCGAAATCGAGGTCGTGCCGCGCCCTGCGCTCGAAGCCGCACCGGAGGAGATTCCGCTCGATCTGCTCTATGAAGATAGAGACTTGGTGGTCGTGAACAAACCCGCCGGAATGGTGGTGCACGCAGGCGCGGGTCACGCGCGTAGCACGCTTGTCAATGCGCTGCTTCACCGGCTCGGCGGGCTCTCGTCCGCGGGAGGCCCGCTGCGTCCCGGCATCGTCCATCGCCTCGACTGCGGGACGTCAGGCGTCCTGGTCGTCGCGCGAACCGACTCGGCGCATCGTTCGCTCGCCGGGCAATTTCGCGCGCGCACAGTGAAAAAAATCTATCTCGCCCTCGTTCACGGCAGACTTTCGCGCGATTCCGGAACGATTGATCTCCCCATCGCGCGTGATCCCCATCGCCGCATTCGCATGTCCGCGCGTGCCGCCTTTCCGGGCCGTTCCGCCATGCCTGCAGGCCGGCAGGCCCGCACGGATTGGCGCGTCCTGGAGCGCCTGCCGGGGTTCACGCTGGTCGAAATCGAATTGCACACCGGCCGCACTCACCAGATTCGCGCTCATTTTTCCGCGCTCGGTCACCCCTTGGCCGGAGACACGCTCTACGGTTCGCCGAGAACGCTCTCCGTGAACGGTGCGCCTTCTCGCCCGGTTGCTCGAAGGCAGCCGCGCGCCCCCGCGCCGCCTCCTCCGTTGGGACGCCCGTTCCTCCACGCCGCGCGCCTCGGGTTCACGCATCCTTCCACGGGCCTCCCGGTCGAGTTCCGCGCGCCATTCCCGCGGGATCTCGCTGAGTACCTGGCTCACCTCGCAGCCGCATCTTGCATCAAACCAAGCGTGATTGACGCTGCCATTCGGCCGTACCTATAATCTCCCTGGATCGAGCCATGCTCAGACAGCGAAGTCTCAGCCTTCTCGTTTGTGTCGTTGCCGCGGGGCTTTCTTTTTCAGCGCAAGAGGCCGCCAGGTCCCAGGCGATTCCTCCGACGCAGCCTTCCGGCACTGCGCCGTCCCCCGCCGCGCAAACGCCGGCTCCGGCTCCCACTCCCACTCCGACTCAAGCCTCGCCCTCGACGAATCCGCCAGCGCCGCCTGCGCAGGCGCCTGAGGAGACTCCGCCGCAAAACGGCCAATCGCCCACGACCATTCTTCGCAACGTCAACCTCGTTGACGTGCAGTTCTCGGTGCTCAATCGCCGCCAGAAATTGGTCACCGATTTGCAAAAGGAAAACTTTCGCGTTTTTGACGACGGCGTCGCGCAAGCCATCCAATCCTTCAGCCGCCAGACGGACCTCCCGCTGCGCATCGGCTTATTGCTGGACACCTCCAACAGCATCCGCGAGCGCTTGCAGTTCGAGCAGGATGCCGCCGTGGATTTTCTCTACAACGTCGTCCACCGAGGCCGAGATCAAGCGTTTGTGATGACTTTCGACGATCAACCTGAAGTCGTGCAGGACTTCACCGACAGCCTGGAACAGCTCCAGCAGTCCATCCGCAAGCAGCGGGCCGGCGGCGCCACAGCCCTTTACGACGCCGTCTATCAGGCGTGCGCCGATAAACTGCTCCACGCGCCCATCCCCGCCAACGAGCCCGTCATCCGGCGCGTCCTGGTCATCATCAGCGATGGCGAGGATAACCTTAGCCAGAAGTCGCGCAGCCAGGCCCTCGAGACGGCGCAGCGCGCGGGCGTGGTCATCTACACGATCAGCACCAGCACGGAATGGCTCACGCCGGAGGAAAGTTCGGATCCGACCAAGAACACGAATCGCAAATACCACATGGATCCCGGCGACTTGACCTTGAAATATATCGCAGAGGCCGCCGGTGGCCGCGCCTTCTTCCCCTATCGCCTGGACGATCTAAACCAGTCGTTCCTCGATATCGGCGACGAACTTCGCAGCCAGTACTCGATCGCTTGGGCTCCCTACGGACGCGAAGCCGACGGCAAATACCACACGATTAAGATTCAAGTGGACCAAAAGGACCTAATCGTCCGAGCCCGCGCCGGTTACTACGGCGCTCCGCCCGCCTTGCGCAAAGGCAACGTAGTCGTGCCTCCCACTCCGTCGCCGGCGACAGCGCCACTGCCCGCCCCGCCGCCAGCCTCCGCTCCCCCCACCCGCTAGAAGCACCCGCTTCTCCTTTGTGCGAGTGAGTACGACTCTCATTATCATCTCGAGGAGTCTGCTGCTTGCCCGCCACTCGCGGAGAACGCTCGTGGTGAACCGCGGCGGGCGGCGAACTTCGAGGGATCTCTCTGCCTCGGCGGGTACGTGACCCGCCAGCACATCTCCTGCGCGGCCCGTTGCGCAGAGAACCGCCTATTCCGTCGGGGCGTAGTAACCTTTGCGCGTGAGGACGTTTGTGTCCGGCCGGGTCACTTCCACTTTGATCTTGCGGTATGACCCGTCGTGTTTCGCGTTCGTGGGGTAGTAGCCTAGCGTGTACTGGCTGCGCAGCTCTTCGGAGATCTCGTCGAATGCCGCTTGCAGGTTCTTCTCACTGCGCACGACGATGGT
>DASPOJ010000272.1:0-2590 GCA_035626055.1 Candidatus Methylomirabilota bacterium
TTGTGTGAGCTCAAGACAACTTTTCGAATTGTCCTCGCCCCACTCCGTCCAGCCGCGCTACGGCGCACTCTTGAGAATCCCCAGAACTGCACCATTCTTGTGCAGCTCAAAACTGATACACAGCAAAGGAGTTAGCGCTCCCATAAACCCTTTAGAATCAGCAGTTACGAGCCCATGCTCCAATTCCCGTATCTTATTGAAAATAAAAGGTTGTCAAGTCCTTTATAATCAACAGTTACGTGTTTTTTCATCGCAAGTCCTTTGGATTCAACACTTACAAAAAAACAAGGGGGGAGGGGGTACCAAGCGGGTTAACACCCTACCCCGGCTGGCGATCACTCTCGGTATCTCGCGCCATCCGTCCTTGACCTCAAGGGTCTTGCACCCCATCATGGCGGGATTCTTGGGAGACTATCGTTGACCGATACGCCCCTGGACAACGGGTCCTCCAGCCCCCTCGACGCGCAAACCATTCGCTCGAGCTGGCTCTACAACAAGGACCTCGCCCCCGTCCCCGGTGCCGCACGCCACTGGGGCACTTACAACTACGCTGCGCTCTGGATCGCCATGAGCGTCAACATCCCCACCTACATGCTCGCCAGCGGCATGATCGCCGGCGGGATGAATTGGCGGCAGGCGCTCGGCACGGTTTTCCTCGGCAACGTTTTGGTTTTGATTCCCATGCTGCTCAACGCCCACGCCGGTGCGCGCTACGGAATTCCCTTCCCGGTGTTCGCGCGCGCGTCGTTCGGAGTCCTCGGCGCGAACATCGCCGCGATTCTCCGCGCGCTGGTCGCCTGCGGCTGGTTCGGCATTCAAGCGTGGATCGGCGGTGAAGCGATCAACGCGATGCTCGTCGCGCTCGCTCCCGCATGGAACAATTTTCGATGGGGCGTGGCCATCTGCTTCATCGCGTTCTGGCTTCTCAACGTGATCGTCATCGCGCGCGGCATCGAAACGATTCGCTTCCTGCAAGGCGTTTCCGCGCCGTGCCTGCTCGTTCTCGGACTCGTCCTGCTCGCCTGGGCCCGTTCGCGCGCCGGCGGTTTCGGCTCGATGCTCTCGGCGCCCTCGAAATTTCAGGACTTCCGTTCCTTCTTCCGCTTCTTCGTTCCATCACTCACGGGAGTCGTCGGCTTCTGGGCGACTGTCGCGCTGAACATTCCCGATTTCACGCGTTACGCCAAAAGCCAGCGCGCGCAAGCCCTCGGCCAGGCGCTCGGCCTGCCTGCTACGATGACTTTCTATTCCTTCATCGGAATTGCCGTCACTTCCGCAACGGCGGTCATCTTCGGCCAGGCACTCTGGGACCCTGTCGCCGTTCTTTCTCGCTTGGGCAATCCTCTGGCGGTGATCGTCGCGATGATTGCGTTGCTGGTTGCCACGTTGAACGTCAACGTCGCGGCCAACGTCGTCTCGCCTGCCAACGATTTCTCAAATCTCTATCCGCGCCGCATCAGTTTCCGCGCCGGCGGATTGATCACGTGTTTCCTCGGCATTGCGATGCAGCCGTGGCGGATCATGGCGAGCTATGGCAATTACATTTTCAACTGGCTCGTGGGCTATTCCGGCTTTCTCGGACCGATCGCGGGCGTAATGATCTGCGATTACTTCGTCATCCGGAGAAAGGTCATTCTCGTGGAAGATTTGTATCGCCGCGGGGGCTTTTACGAATTCTCCCGCGGCGTGAACGGGCGCGCGGTCGCGGCGTTGGCCCTCGGCTGCGGCGTCGCGCTGGTTGGGAAAGTGGTTCCCGCGGTGGCGATTCTCTACAATTACGCCTGGTTCGTCGGCTTTGGCGTCAGCTTCGCTGCGTATTACGCGCTGATGCGCCTCCGCCCCGATCCGGAAAACATTTCGCATCCCGAAACCGAAGCCGACCCCGCATGAACCCCGGAGCCAATAGGTGCGGAGTCATTCCGAGCGGAGAGGCGATTCCTTTCTCCCCTTCTCCGTCCGCTACGCCGGACGGACGAGTTGCCTCGGAGCCGAGGAATCCCTCTTCGAGTTTCATTTGCTCGCAGCGGAACCCATCTCAGTTTCCGCGTCGCCGTTGTTGGGAGCACTGGCGCGGCGGCGAAAAAGGAGATCCAATTCCGTGGCTGCTTGCATGCCGCCGAAGCCCGCACACCCACAACGATGATGTGCTTCATGGTGAGACCCGCATGGCACGCTTCGGGAACAGGCACTCGCCGCTGAACTCTCAGTCCGTAGTGGGCGGCGCGCATTCGGCGGAATTCCCACCCGCGCGGATGCGATCTTTCCAACTCTGGAACGGCAGGCCATGCTCCACCCGCTTCATGGTGATGCAATGTTCCACCGGGCAGACCAGCGCGCACAAATTGCAGCCGACGCATTCGTCCACGCGAATCCGCGGCACGTGTACGCCCATGCCGCGCGGGTTCTTCTTGCTGTTGCCCGCCACGGCGTACGGCTCGATGCACTGGTGCGCGCCGTCTTCACACGCGACGTAGCAGAGTTGGCAGCCGATGCACAGCTCCGAATCGATCTCGGCGACGATTTTGTAATTTAAATCGAGGTCGCCCCAGTCCACGACGTTGCGAACGGCGCGGCCGCGAAAATCCTCGAT
>DASPOJ010000273.1:0-7309 GCA_035626055.1 Candidatus Methylomirabilota bacterium
CAGGCCATAGATATCCGTGGAGCTGCCGCCGCCCTGGCTGGTGGTGAAGACGATGAAGTCATGTGTGCAATCGGGGGCGGCGTCGACATCAAACTGATATTTCGCCGGGAAAACTCCGTCCCCCACGGAAAAGTTGCCGCCGGGCATCAGCACTTGCCAGTCGCGATGCAGATCGCTAACAAACTTTTTCGGTCGAAACCCTATCGGAACAGGAATCGGCCGCCGCCCAATCGGAAACGGAGGAGTAAATCGTCGGCCGAGGACCTGTTGGGCATACCGGGGCTGCCGTTCGAGTTGCGAATTCCGGATGATTGATCTGGGCTTAGAAAAGACCATGTGCCGATGAGTCCAATCCTGGACCATCGGGACGCGTTCGTGCCGAAGCCCAGGCGCCTGTTTTCCCATCAGCAGCATGGCCCCCGCCGCCAAGAGGCAAATCGCGAAGAGTGCACCGATTCTCATCATACGTGCCATCATACTATGCCTCCGAGGCTAAACGGATGGGTTCCCCAAACTGCAGATATGCGACTGGTAAAGGTGTCGCCATTGCGAGTACACCGGAATTCCCATTTTGACTTCGCGATCCGGGGGCGGGATACCCCTGCTCGCGTCTCGATCAATCGCCAGTCCCGTTTTCAGAATTCGAAGCCTCCAGTGCCGACGCAGGTGGCGCCACTCGCGATAGTTACGCCGATTGGAACAGTTGCAGCACGGGTATTGCTGCTCGACAGAACTATCCGTCTCTGAGTCGAAGTGCCGGAAGCTGCGGCGGTCAAGCGCACACTACCGAGCGAGTTTGAAAGTTCCTGCGTTACGGGCGCCGGAGTCAATGTTACAGAATGTACGGAGTTCCTCACTGCGAAACTCGATGGTCCTGCGCACAGGCACATGCAGGTCGGCGCGGAGAGGATGAACAGGATCTTAGAATTGCCGTTCATGAATTTTACCGCGCAGCCGCCTTCCTTTTCTTCAGCCGTTCACAAAAATAGGGCGCAGCCACTCACGGGAGTGGGAGATAATAAATAATAGATGCATGTATGCATCCACCGTTAGGAAAACCAGGAAACTGTATCGTCCATAGATTCAATTAGATAGAGTCAATCTCTTTTGAAACTTGGGTTATTTTCACGCAGATGAACCAGTTATCTGCGCTTATGAGGAAATCATTTTCACATTTCCCAATATTCATTTTCGGCGCATCTGGGGGGTGACGGGCCCATCCAACAGGCTACGGTTCAAGCTTCGGATTCACCCGGTGCTCGATTGGTCCTCTGATCGCGATTGCAGATAGATCGTTCGTAAAATACCTTTTGCTGTTCTTCATTCCCACGTTTCAGGATTCCTTCCCGCGGCCCTTGGGAAGATCTTCTCCCGGAAGGAGAGGCCGCGTGCTCGGCGCATCGGGAGCGCTCGACTCATCACGTGGCGGGACGGCTTGAGGGAAGTGGGCAGGCATGTTAGCTTGGTGAGGCAGAGCCGGAGTGGCGGAATGGCAGACGCGGCGGACTCAAAATCCGTTGGCCGCAAGGCCGTGTGGGTTCGACTCCCTCCTCCGGCACCAATTTTCCCCAGCCTCCATGACATTGCCTTGAAGCAGATGAGTGGGACTCACCACGAATCCCATTTCCTGCAACAAATCCTGCCCGCCACAACGTGAGTCTGTTGAGTACCCAATTGCCCTCATTGTGTCTATGCCGTCCGCCTCAACTTGAAAATACCAAAGCTGGCCATTTGGATCAGCAAGGCCGATTTGGTAGTGGTCCGCTGAATCAGAACAGCGCAAGGCAGAACGGAATTCGTACAAGTTGCTGTTCGAGGTGGTCTCAGCCTTTAGTAAAGCTTGAAGTTCCGCGTGGGTGTTGCTGAGTTGTTGCCGTTCGGCGGGAGAGGTCCACTTGGAGGCTTCGGCCCAGGGCGAAACAATCCACTCGTCCACGAAGTCGCGAGGATTGTTCGCGACCGGCTGGATGCGTGTCAAGCCGCGCTCGGTCATTCTGAAGTGGTATATGAAGAGGCGATCGAGGACGTTCATGGGATCGATGCTTTCTGCGTGGAATCGAATCTCAAAGTCGGTCGCGCTCGCAGTCAACGTTCCCGAATCGTCCCAGCCAATGTAAGTGGAATGAGAACCCGAAAAGAGAACTATCGGACTTGGGCTGTCTTGTGACGGCCGTAGGACGTAGTAGTGAAGACCGCGCCATGCAGAGGTGCACCATGGAGTCGTGCTCTTGACAAGCACATACCAATGTCCGTCCGCAGCGGGCGGAGAGATTGCGTAGTCGAAGGATTCGAATGCGACGTTGATGCCTTTATACGGCGGACTCTGCCAGCGGAGCATTTCCTGCCAACCCAAGTCCGTCGGGGAGAAAAGGAGCAGCATTGCGTCGGAACCACACTCGATGTCGAATGTGGCGGTGATACTCACAAGGCGTCGGGCATCCGCTGTGAACCGCACCCCGAAGCTGAGTTGATAGCCGTACTTGCCAAAGTCCGCCGGTCGGTTACTCGAATAGATCGCGTTTGGCGGGAGGCTAAACGCGTGCCCCAGCGTGGACAAGTCGGCTTGGATCTTAGTGGCGTTGGGGAGAGAAGAGGTCGGCACGCATTGCATGTACGCGGTGATCAAGGAGTTCAGGCGATCCTTCATCTGCATGATTGCGTCCTCTGCGTCGTTTGAAACATTGGTATCCATGTCGTCCCCTATTGGGACAGCAAGAAGTCTTTGTCGAGTTTCCTGAACCGCGGCTGCGGCTCGCGTGACGGCGTCGTTTTGGCATGGCGAATCCTGAGCTTGGGCGGTAAGGGCGCATGATAAGAGGACAATGCAGGTCGTTGTGATGGATCCGTGTGACCGGAGAATTAAAGAGAGCATAAGATTATCCAGTTTGAGTCGTGATTCTAGCACGGACGGTGATGGGATGACTCGCCGCTTCAGGCTCGTGGCCGGCACAGGCCACGTTAACAGTTGCGTGGGATCGGTCTTCCGCTTCCAGAGTCCTTGAGAGGAGCGATTGCGTAGTTTAAGATGCGAGGCCGCTATATTAAGACGGAAAGACCGAGTGGCCTTGATTAGGGGTGGGGGAAGGGATAGGTCCCCGGGCGCAGTGAAGGGATGAGGGATTGAACGGCGATCCGATCGCGCGATCGCGTCGCATACTCGAATGCCTTCCGAAAAATTAACCAGAACATTTTTCGAGCACCTGCGAAACCGGTACGCGCGTTTCGCGGGACCGTTTTCTTCCGTGTCGCTGTTTGGGGGCTTTGTGTTCGACGCGCTGACGCTGAAGCGCATCGACATGCCCTGGGAAAACTTCTGGGTGCTCGTGCACTTGGGCGTCGCCGGCGCGTGCATCGTGCTGGCCAACCGCGAGGTCCGAAAGGCCTTCGCCGCGGAGCAGCCTGCGCGTGGGACGTTTTGGACTGTCAACATCCTGCAATTCTGTTTCGGCGGACTGCTGAGCACGTTCCTGGTGTTCTACTTCCGAAGCGGGAGTCTACGCGCAAGCTGGCCTTTTCTTCTGATTTTGGCGGCCGCGTTTGTGGCGAACGAGCGGCTGAAGAAGCATTACGAGCGGATGAATTTTCAGGCGAGTTTCTTTTTCCTATCGTTATTCTCGTTCGCAATTTTCATCATCCCGGTCCTGGTGCACGCTATGGGGCCGCTGATTTTTCTTTTGAGTGGGGCAGTGAGCCTCGTGCTGTTCTGGGTGTTCCTGCGTGTGTTGCGTCTCGCAGCGCCGGAAACCTTTTCCCATGGGCGAAAACTGCTGTTCGTATTGGTTGCAGGCATTTTCCTGGCGGTCAACGTCCTCTATTTTCTAAACCTTATCCCTCCGATTCCACTTTCGCTGCAAGACGCGGGCGTTGAACACTCGATCTCGAGAAATGCGCAGGGGAATTTCGTCGTTCAATCCGAAGACGCCGGATGGCTGGGGTATTTGCGGCTTGCTGACGAGTTTCACTGGAGCCCGGGCGCGCCGGTGTACGCCTACACGGCTGTGTTCTCACCTTCATCGCTGCGCACGAAAATCGTACACGAATGGCAGATCTACGACGATACGCGAGGGTGGATCACCACGAATCGGATTGAGCTGGCTTTGAACGGCGGCCGCGGCGGCGGTTACCGCACGTATTCGGTAAAAAGGGAAATCAAGCCGGGAGCGTGGCGGGTCAACGTCGAGACGCCGGGCGGGGCGCTGCTCGGCAGGCTGCGATTTAACGTGATTCTGCAGACTGGTGCGCCCCCAGCGCTGAAGACCGAAATTAAGGACTAGAAAACCATCCCTTGCACGTTGTGCTCTTCAGGGGGGATCAGGCTCGCGAGGCGGAGCGGCCGGAAAATTGCTCGCTTCCAGGCAGCCAGAGTGCTAACCTCCGCCAGCGGCGGGCAGAAAGAGGGTTCGCCTCTGAGTTTTCGCGCCCGGGACCAACAGATCGTTGCTGTGCAGGCGTCTCCAAGACGAGACGAACGAAGGAGCGAAGCAATGAAGAAACTGATCCTGGCAATTGTTGTGGGATATATCCTGTTGATGGGCACGAACTATCTTGTGCATGATATCTGGCTGATGCCGGACTACAACAAGATTCCTTTGAGTTTTCGGACCCAGGCAGAGATCACGCACCGATTTTGGGCGATGGCGGTCGGGCAGTTCTTGTTTACGGCGCTTTTTGCATACATCTACAAGCGCGGCGCTGAAAAGAAGCCGTGGGTCGGGCAGGGGATCCGCTACGCGATCCTGATTACGCTCTTCACGGTGATTCCGTATTCGCTGGCCGAGTACGACGTCTACAACATTCCGCATCGCCTCGCGGTCAAATGGATGGCGGCGGGATTCGTCCAGCTCCTGATTCTGGGATTGGTTGTCGCCGGAATTTGCAAAGAAGAGACAGCCTAAAGAGGCTCACCAAGGCCCTGGCACTCCCGGCGCTGGCGTGGGAGGGTGGCGAGCGCGGCGGATGAGCTGTCTTCCGAGCGGGTGACCGCCGTACGTCTTCCTTCCTTTTCCCTCGGGCGCCCTTCTCGATTCACGGAGTATTGCCTGTGGAGAGGTATGCGCCCCCTTGCTTCACGCTTCCTCGTCGAGGAATTGCGTGTCACCAGTTCGCGCCATTGCGGCGGACGAAGCGGCGCACGTAGATTCCGAGAAGAATCAGGCAAACGAGGACGGCGACAGGCACGAGCACGGCATTGGGAACGTCCGGATAGATTGCGGCCTCGAGATAGTGAACGAGGAACGGCTCGCGATAGGGAATGATTCCGGCGCGCGATTCGCACCATTGTTCGGCGAGGGTGAGAGGGCAAGGAACCGGCGCGGTCTCGATGAAAATGGAATAGACAAGTGAGCCGATGTGCGCGAATCGAAGGCGGCGGCGGCCTCGTGTCAACAGCCAGCCGAACACGATCCAGGCGCACCAGGCAAGGTGAAGCGCCAGCACAGCGACAGCGAGGGTGCGGTAGAAGCTCATCGCCGACCTCTATCCTATTCTCATTCTCCCATGTCCGTCGCACCGGCGCCGTCGGCCTGCGGCGGTTTGTTGGTGCGCTCCGCGGGGAACCTCGGTAGAATCCATCTCGTCCGGGCAATCAGGATGGGTGCAGCGTGAAACGGGCCGCAGCGTCAGCAATTGTTCTCCTTGTATGCCCCGCGGCCCTTTGGAGCGGTCAGAACGCAGCTCTTTCCACGCCTGCTTCCAGTCCTTCCGCGTTCCCTTGTGGGCGCATTCGCGATGCTCGATCTTACGGGGACGCCTTTGAATGTGTCGTCGTTCATGGGAATTATTCTGATGATTGGCCTCGTGGTGAAGAACGGCATCATCCTGTTCGAGTACGTGGACAAACAATGGAAGGTGCAAGGAGCGTCGCTGAGCGAGGCGTTGGTTGCGGCGGGCCGGATTCGTCTGCGGCCGATCCTGATGACGACGCTGGCAACGCTGTTCGGCCTCATGCCCTTGGCGCTCGGCTGGGGATCGGGCGCGGAGTTGCAGAAGCCGTTGGCCTTGGCGGTGATCGGTGGGTTGCTCCTCTCGACGTTCGTCACACTGCTGGTTATGCCCGTGATGTTCTCGCTCTTCGCGCACGAACGAGAGGCGCCGCAACCGTGAGAAATGCTCGCGGAGGGCGGTGGCAGGACGCAAGACGGCGGGCGCCGTCCGCCATCCCCGTTTAGGGCGCGAGTTCAATCACGACAAACGAATCTGGCAGGATTGTCGGACGAGGCCGCGGCATATCCGCGGTTGGCGCGGGCGCGGGGCCGAAGTCCGCTGTCACGACGTAAACGTGGTGGTTTGTCAGATCCACTTCCATCGTGCGCGCGCGCGGCTGCGTCGGCACATTGCCGATGACCGTGAATGAATCGGGCGAATCCTCATGCACGACGGTCAGGGTCCCTTCGCCGTTTGAGCTGAACGCGAGCTGCGTGCCGGGATCGAAGCGATTGGCGTCCACGCCACTGCCGATGGGCACCGTGGTGATGACTCTGCCGGTCTGCCCGTCCACGATGGCCATCATCTTATTCTCGCAGCCGAGGAACAGTCGGTCGTGCTCGCGATCGATCGCCAAGCCTGAGGGGGATTCGCACGGCGCGACGGGCCAGGTATTCATGACTACGAGCTTCTGTGAATCGAACTCGGCGAGCTGGCTCTTGTCTTCGAGATTCGCGTAGACGTGGCCGGCGCCGTCGGAGACCGCGAACTCGATCTTGCCGCCGAGCGTCACGCTACCGACGATGTTGCCGGAAGCCGCGTCTATGGCGGTAGCCGTGCCGGAGCGCCCGTTCATTGTGAAGACGCGTTTGGAGGCCGGGTCGTAGAGAATCGCGTCGGGGCCGGGGTCGGTTTTGGCCTCACCGATTTTGGCGAGGGTCTTCAGATCGAAAATCGTGACGGTGGCGGTGCGGCCGTTGCTGGTGAAGCCGCGGCCGAATTCAGGCGCGAGTGCGATTCCATGCACGCCCTGCGTGTCCGGAATGTGGCCGGCGAGCTGGCCGGTCTTCAGGTCGAGCACTTGCACGTGCGTGCCGCGCGAAATGAACAGGCGCTGTGTGGCGCTATCGATGGTGATGTAATCCCAGAAGTCGTTGGTGGTGACGGGAATCTTCCGAACAATGTGGTAACCGGAGCCTTGCGGAGCCGTGCGGGCGGCGGGAACCAGTGCAAGCGCCGCGACGCCCTGGAATTGGAAGGGTTCATCGTATCCCCCTTGCTGGGTTGTTGTGCATGAGTCCTAAGAGGTTGGGAGAGTTGGCGGCCCGGCTGGGGGGGAGAGCCGGGCCGCGCGCGGCGCGTAGAATCCGCGCATGGCCGCCGTCCC
>DASPOJ010000274.1:0-8112 GCA_035626055.1 Candidatus Methylomirabilota bacterium
GTCGAGGATGTCGCAAACCTTGCTCACGCGTTCGGCGCGCGGCACATTCTTGTAGGAGAGCGGAATCTCCAGATTCTCAAACACGGTGAGATTGTCGATCAGGTGGTAGCTCTGAAAGACGAAGCCGACGTATTGTTTGTGTAACTCGTTGCGCTGCTTCAGGTTGAGCTTGTGCACCGGCTGGCCCGCGAAGTGAAACTCTCCTGACCAGGCGCTGTCCAGCATTCCGAGAATCGAGAGCAGAGTGGATTTGCCCGCGCCCGAAGGCCCCATGATCGTGAGGAATTCGCCTTGTCCGATATCGATATTGATCCGGCGCAGCACGAAGAATTTTCCGCCGGCCATATCGTAGGCCTTCTCAAGATTTCGCAGTTCGACCAATGGCTCCATTATCGTGACCTGTCTTTCCGTGATCCTGCGACACAGCCAGCGAAATCCCACTCGCCCGGCGATGTGAGGATTCCAATTTCACTCATAGCGCAGCGCGACCATCGGGTCTAGACGCATGGCACGCCGCGCGGGCGAGTAGCAAGCCCAGAGCCCGATTCCCGTCAGAAGCAGCGTCGCCGTCACAAATGTCAGCAGATCCGTGGGGCTGACGCCAACCAAGACAGCGGCCATCGAGCGCGTCAGCGCCCACGCAAGCAGCACGCCGAACAACGCTCCCCCCACCACGAGCGACAATCCCTGCCGGAGAACCAACCGCAGAATATCCCGTCGGTCCGCACCCAGCGCCATGCGGATGCCGATCTCATGCGTACGCTGGCTCGCGGCGAACGAAACCACACCATACACGCCCACCGCCGCGAGCGTCAGCCCCAGCATCCCCATCGCCGCTGCCAGGATCGCGCCGATCCGGAAGATGAAGAATCCATTCCCTCCCGAAAGAGACTGTCTCATCGTCTGAACGTCGGAGATCGGCATGTTGGGATCGAGCGCGCGGATTTCCCTCTGCACCAGCGTGGTCAGGGTCTCCGGCGGCACCGAGGAGCGAATCTGCAGTGTCCTGTACGGCATGTACCTCTGCGCCAGGGGCACAAAAAAATATGGTTCTCGGTCCCATCCGATGAACACATACTTTCCATCTCCCGCCACACCCACGATTTGGACGAAAGGTCCAGTCGCGCTCTCGAGACTGAATCGCTTCCCGATCGGATCTTCGTTCGGCCAGAATTGACGCGCCATCGACTCATCCACGATCGCGACGAGCGGCGCCTTCTCGTTGTCATCTTCCCGGAATGCGCGCCCACGCAGCAACGGAACCCGCATCGTGTCGAAATAGGGCGCGTCGACCCGGTTGTACACGACCATCGGAGGTTGCTGGCCAGGCGCGAGCGTGCGCCCTTCGACGTAAACTTGGCTCGCGTCGTTCACATTTCCCATGGGCACACAGAAGGCCAGGCTCGCCGTTTGCACGCCGGGCAATGCGCGGACCCTCGTTTCGAGGTCCCGGTAGAAACTCTGTGTGCGGGTCGCGTCGTATCCCACTTCATTCGGGTTCAGGGTCACATTCAGCACGTGATCAGGGTCGAATCCCAGAGACGCTCGTTCCGCGCGTATCAGGCTTCGGAGAAATAAGCCGCCGGCAATCAACAACACCAGCGAGCCCGCCACCTGTGTCACCACCAGCACGCTGCGCACACGGTGATGGCCCACTCCTGCGGTGTCGCTTCGCCCAGCTCCATGCAGCACGCTGTTCACTTCCGTTCTTCCCGCCCGCAGCGCCGGCCACACGCCCACAAGCGTCCCGGTCAGGAGGGCGGCAGCCAGCGTGTAGGCAAACACTCGCCAATCAAGACTGAAATCCAGCCGGATGGGAAATTTCGACGGTGGGAGAATCAAGGCGATCGCCCCGCTGGCCCATGCTCCCAGCAGCAGCCCGCCAGCCCCGCCGAAGAGCGCCAGCACGATGCTCTCTGTTAGCAGTTGCCGGACCAGCCGCCCGCGACTCGCTCCTAGTGCCGCACGTATCGCCATCTCGCGTTGCCGCAGCGTCGCGCGCACCAGCAAAATGTTCGTCACGTTCACGCACGCCAGGAGCAGCACAAGCGCCGCCAACGCCAAAAATAAGCCGGCGAGGAACGGGACGATGTTGGTCGCATAGGGCTGCGGGCGCGCCAGTCTCTCCGGAATCACCCGAACTGTCACTCCTTTGTCCGTCGCGGGATATTGCTCGGCCAGGCGCTCCGCCACCAGATTCACGGAACTTTGCGCTTGCCTCATTCCCAAGCCCGGTTTCATCCTCCCCATCACAGTCAACTCACGGTCGGTGCGGTCTCTCCAGAACTTGAGCGGATCTGCCATCATGTTCAGGGGGACATAGCCGTCCAAATCGAGCGCGAAATTCGTGCCTTGAAATCCCTTTTGTGCCACTCCAATGATTGTGGCCTCTTTCCCATTGACCAATGCCTGCTTCCCCACGATGTCCGGATCGCCGCCAAATCTCTTTTGCCAGAAGGAATAGCCCAGCACAACGTACGAATCCTTGCCCCCTTCTTCCCCCTCCGTCGGAAGGAAGAGCCGCCCCAGTGCGGGCTTAACGCCCAGGGCTGAGAAATAATTCCCGGTCACATGGCTGAACACAAATTGATCCGCCTTGCCGCCGTAGCTGATACCTCCGAGATCGGCCTCGGAAGCAAAGAGGTCGGTGAACGCGTCCGCCTGTTTCCGAAAATCGGCGAGCTGGGAATAGGAGAACTGGTAAACCCCCAGAGTGTCGCCCTGCAGCCTGCCGGCCAGAACCACAACTTGATCGGGCGATTTCACCGGCAAGGGGCGCAGCAGAGTCCCATTCACGATCCCGAAGATCGCCGTGTTGGCCCCCATGCCCAGCGCCATCGTGAGGACAACGATCAGCGTAACCCCGGGATTCTTCGCCACCATTCGCGTGCCGTACTTGAGGTCCTTCCACAAATCTCCCATGCGTCCTCCTGGCCAGCTATTCGTAGCGAAGTGCGACCATCGGGTCCACGCGCGTCGCCCGCCGCGCCGGCAAGTAACTCGCCAGCAACCCCACAGCGACGAGTAATATGACGACGCCAGCGAATGTGAGGGGGTCCATTGGGCCGACGCCGTACAACAGGCCTTTCATAAGGTGCGTCAGACTCAGAGCCGCTGCAAGGCCGCATCCGGCACCGATTCCGGCCAGCCTCGCTCCCCTGCCTAGGGTGAGGCCGAGAACATCTCGAGGTTTCGCTCCCAGAGCAATGCGGACGCCGATTTCATGCGTCTGCTGAGCGACCGCATAAGCCAGGACTCCGTAAACTCCGATTGCGGAAAGGAAAAGCGCCAAGCCCGCAAGCACCCCAAGCAGCACCGTATCGAATTCGGGGCCAACGAATGAAGAACTGATCACCTCCGTCATCGTTCGAATGCTGGCGATAGCCAAATCAGGGTCGAGCGAATGAACATCGGCGAGCACGGCGGAAGTCAGCGAAGTTGGGTCCGTCTGCGAGCGCACAGCGAGGTTCATCGCATGCCAGTCGCCAAAGGGATCCTCTTCGAGGAAGGGGCCGGGCAATTGGCTATACGGCCGATAGACGTGTGGCGCCAAAGGGGTGTTGAACGGCCCTTGCTGAACATCGCCGACAATGCCCACGATCGTATGCCACGGGTCTTTCACCCCCCAGCGAATGCGCTTCCCGAGGGCGCTCTGTCCCGGCCAGAATTCCCGCGCCGTGGACAGACTCACGATTGTTACAGGCTCAGATTCGAGGCGATCTGCCGGAGTAAACCGCCTGCCCTGGAGCAAGGGAATACCCATCGCTTGGAAGTAGTTTCCCATCACCCAAGACTGGCATATAGCCTGCGGCATTTTGCCCTGATTATGGTCCCCGCCTTCGACCGTCATCGAAACCATCTCGCGGGCATTGAGAGGCAAGTCGCTGGACAGTCCGGCAGTTTGCACCCCCGGCAGATTTGAAACCCGGTCGAGCAATTGTTTGTAAAAATCCTGCACTTGCGCGGCCCGAGGATAGGCTTGCCGGGGAAGAGGAACATTCAGCGAAAGAACATTCTGGGGACGAAAGCCCGGATTAGTTTCGAGGAGCCTGGCGAAACTCCGAATCAGGAGGCCCGCGGCGGCGAGCAGAATCAGCGCCAGGGCAAATTGGATCGTCACGAAAAATCCCTGGAGACGGTGATGCGCACGGCCTGGCGTCGCGCTCCGTCCGCTCTCCTGCAAAGGGACCCGGGTCGACGCGGCCGACACTTGGAAGGCCGGAGCCAGTCCAAAAATGACAGCGGCCAGGATGGACACGCCGAGCGCGAATGCAAATGCGCCTCCATGGAGCGATACATGGTGGGGCAGGGGGACACTCGAAGGGACAAGAGCGAGGATGAAATCCCGGACCCAGAAGGCAAGAATGATTCCGAGCGTGCCCGCGCCCACTGCCAAGAGAAGGCTTTCCGTCAACATCTGGCGTACCAGCCGCAATGGCGTGGCCCCAAGCGCAGTTCGGATGCCGATCTCTTTTTGCCGCGTGGCGGCCCGCGAGACAAGGAGTGTCGCAATGTTCACGCAGGCTATCAACAACACAAAACCCACAGCGGCCATTAAAACGACTAGCAGAGTGCGCACCGAACCAACGACTTCCTCCTGAAACGAAGACGCGCTGACATTGAGTCCCAGGGTGCCACGAAATTCGTTTGTGAGAGCCGGAGGATAATTGGCTACGATTACGCGTGCGAGTGACTCGGATTCGCCGCGGGCCTGATCCAGTGTGATGCCAGGCCGCAGCCGCGCGACCACGCTGTTGATATATGATCCACCCCAGTCCTGCAATTCCGCCGGTGTGAAGGCCATCGGTGTCCAAAGATCTGCCGGTGAGCCGTTGTCCGCAGGTCCGACCAGGGGAAATTCGAAGTTTTGTTGCATGACGCCGATGACGGTATATGGTTGTCGATCGAGGTCGATTGTTTGTCCGATGATGCCGGGGACGCCGCCGTAACGGCGCTGCCAAAGCCCGTAGCTAAGGAGGACCACGTCATGTCCGGGCGCATCTTCTTCCGGGGCAAAGTTCCGCCCGAGCATCGGCCCCGCACCCAGCATCGGGAAAAGTGAGGATGAAATGCGCGCAGCCGTCACGCGCTCTGGCTCTCCGTCGCCTGAAATGTCCACATGCTCATTCTGGAAACTGCCAATCGCGCTGAACGATTTTTGCTCACGCGTAAACACGGCAAGGTCCGGCGCTGAAAAGCCCATCTTCGGATAGCCAAGTGTGGGGATGCCCTCGTGGAGGGCAATGAGCCGCGAGGGGTTTTCGAACGGCAATGGCCGCAAGAGCACGGCATCGACAACAGAGAAGATGGCGGTGTTGGCGCCGATCCCGAGAGCGAGCGTTAGGACAACAACAAGCGTAAATCCGGGATTCTTTGCCAGGATTCGCGCCCCGTACTTCAGGTCCTGCCACAGATTTCCCATGCGTCCTCCTGGGCAGCTATTCGTAGCGAAGTGCGACCATCGGGTCCACGCGCGTCGCCCGCCGCGCGGGCACATAGCACGCCACTCCCGCGATAGCGATGAGCAGAAAGGAGATTCCGATAAACGTTCCAGCGTCCGTCGCGCGAACGCCGTAGAAAAGGCTCGCCAGAAGATATGCCAGCGCGAAGGCGCCGGGGAGGCCCATGGCCATTCCCGCAAGAGTGAGCGCGAGCCCGCGACGCAGCACCATGGCCAGAATATTGCTCCGCGTCGCGCCGAGCGCCATTCGGACGCCGATCTCATGAACGCGCTCGCCGACCAGATACGCCATGACTCCATAAACTCCGACCATAGCCAGTACTAGCGCCACGATTCCTGCCACTCCGAGCATGACTGCCGTGTAGGCCAGGCCAATCACCGAATCGTGAACGACCGCCTCCATTGTTTTAACCTCGAAGACCGGCGTATCCGCGTCCACCGAAGCTACCGCCGTGCGAGCCGGCCCTGCCAGACGTGAGACGTCCCGAGGGGCGCGAAGCAAAAGATAGGTGCCTCCCTCTGGCGCCTGTGCGGCGGAGCGGTACACAACGGCTTCCGGCAGCCGGTCCGTCCAATTGTATTGCGCGTCAGCGACGACGCCGACAATCGTCAACCACGGATTCGGGGAATCGTCCGGGCCGAGTTTGATATGCCGCCCGAGGGGGTCTTCGCCCGAAAAATTCAAGTTTGCGAGCCGCTGGCTGATGACCGCGACGCCCGGAGCGTCGGGTCCATCACTGTTCTGGAAACCCCGGCCGCGGAGCACGGGGATGCCCATCATCTGAAAATAATTCGGACTGGAAACCACATTCAAGGCTATGCGGGCCGAGCTTGCATCGGTGACCGGCCGCCCTTCGATGCTGAACCGCATCCTGTTCTCGAAGTTGCCGAACGGAACGCTGTTCGCCGCCCCGGTTGCTTCAACGCCAGGAAGCTGGGTGAGTTGTGCGAGAGCGCGCTCGTAGAATTGCGCGCGGACGTGCCGGTCCCTGTAGGCCGGTCTATCGGGCAGATGCAATCGCATGGTCAGGAGCGATTGCGGATGATAATTCTCGTTGAGCGCGAGCAAGTTGCTGAAACCCTTGATCATGAGTCCTGCGCCAATCAGCAGCACGAGTGCGATTGCTACTTGCGCCACGACCAGCGCGTTGCGCATGTGATGTCGCCCACGCCCCGGCGTTGTTCCACGCCCGCCTTCCTTCAGCGTCTCATTCAGAGCGACTCTCGAACTCTGCAAGGCCGGAACAATTCCTGCGAGGATTCCGGCAGCGACGGCGGCTCCAGCGGCAAACAATATCGTTGCAGGGTCCAGGCGAATTTGGTCCCACCCTCCCACGTATTTGGCGACCTCCGGAGGCATGGCCGCCAGAATCAGATGAATTTCCCACGCCGCCAGCAAGACTCCAACGCTGGCGCCCGCAAATCCGAGCAGAACGCTCTCGACAAGGATTTGCCGCACGATCTGCCACCGGGTTGCACCAACCGCGACACGCAAGGCCATCTCTTTTTGTCTTCCCGTCGCGCGCGCAAGTTGCAGGTTAGCCACATTGGCGCATGCGATCAGGAGCACAAATCCGACGGCGCCGATCATCATCAACGTGTATTGCCTCGTATAGTCTCCGACGACGGCCCGGTTCAGCGACATCACCCGAGCGCTCCAGTCGCGGTTCGTTTGTGGGTAGGCGTCAGACAGCCGTTGCGCAATCGTGCGCATCTCCGCCTGCGCCTGTTCCAGCGAGACACCATTTCTGAGCCGGCCGATGACGGTCAGCTGGTGGTTGCTGCGGTCGGTCCATTCCTTCTGGGAAAGCGCCAGAGGCATCCACATCTCGGCGGTCGGCGGGAGGACGGCGTTCGTGCCCATCACCCCAATCACCGTGACCGGCTTGTCGTTGAGGTGAATGATTTGGCCGACGATGCGGGGATCGCCGCCAAATTGCCTACGCCACACGCCGTCGCTCAGGAGGACCTCCTGTTCGTTGCCGGGCTCGCCCTCCTGTGCCACAAAGTCGCGTCCGAGCACGGGCTTGACTCCCATGCTGTCGAAGAAATTCGTCTCCACGTCAAATGCGGTGAGCTCGACAGCCATGCCCGCACCGGTCAGGTTGACGCTGTGCCAGCGGGACGCCGCCAATTGCTCGAACGAATGCGCCTGCTTTTTCCAATCGGCGTAGTTCCCTGCCGACACGCCGCTGGTGTCCCTTGTTTCATGCGGGGCCAACTCAAGGATCACAGCCAGGCGGTCAAGATTGCGGAAGGGCAAGGGATGGATCAGAAAAGCTTCGGCCACGCTGAAGGTCGACGTGCTGGCGCCAATACCGAGTCCGAGCGCCAGAACGGCAATGGCCGTAAAGCCTAGATTTTTCCCGAACATCCTTGTCGCGAATCTGACGTCTTGCCAAAGCATCCCCATCGCACCCTCCTATTCGTACCGCAGTGCGACCATCGGGTCCACGCGCGTCGCGCGTCGCGCCGGAACGTAGCAGGCGGCCAGCGCAACAAGTGAAAGCAGCGCCGCCACGCCCACAAACGTGAGCGGATCGACGGCGCTCACTCCGTACAGCATCTTCGCCATCAGACGCGTGAGAAGAAGAGCGGCGGCGAGTCCGAGGGCGACACCGGGGGAGGCCATCCGGATTCCTTGATGGAGC
>DASPOJ010000275.1:0-9628 GCA_035626055.1 Candidatus Methylomirabilota bacterium
GCTATGGGCGAGCCTGCACGTCAGGCTGTGTCCGTCCGTGATGCCGCCCGCCTGCTGAGCGTTTCTCGGCGAACAATAGAGAACTACATTGCGTCAAAAGCTATCCGCGCTGTCCGAGTAGGGCGGCGCGTTCTCGTTCCGACGAAGAGCGTGAACGAGATCGCCCTGCGAGGCATTCCTAGAGACTACGGGCGAGTACGGCAACAGCGCCAATCCTATGTCGCAGCCCATTGAGCATTTAGCTCGAATTTAGCTCGAAAAAAGCAGCGATTGGAGGGAAATGGAGAGACTGTAGAGACTACAGGGGAAGAAACCAAAACAGCTAAGCTCCTGATGATTCAGGATTTTCCAATAACACTGGAAGATTTTGGTTGACGTGGCGGAGAGGGGGGGATTCGAACCCCCGGTACACGTTTTAGCGCGTACAACGGTTTAGCAAACCGCCGCCTTCAGCCGCTCGGCCACCTCTCCGTGGACTTCAGCAACAGCGAGCAGTCTTGCTTCCGCGCAAGTATAGCACTGGGTTTCGCGCCGAGGCCATCCTCCTTTACGGGCCTGTAGTGCAGCCTGGTCAACTGTCCTGCAGCGTGGCCAACTTCGGCGGCTAGCGCAGCGGCGGATCGGAAGCGGTGGCGGCTCGATTCTCGCTTGTTGCGCGGACGACTCCCGATTCATCGGAATAGAAGCTCCGATAGCCGTAGTTGCCGGCCCGCGCCTGTAGGGAGAAGCTGCGAATCGTGCCGTCCGTGGCCGCGGCTCCGGGCGAGTATTGAAGCTGATATCCCTGGCCTTGCGCGAGTTGCGCCGCCGCGCGCACTGGCTCGCCCAACGGCTCAAGCGTTGTTGGATACGCGCCCCCTTGCGCCTGAGCGTATTCCAAGAGAGCCGCGCGCACTTGGCCCATGGCCGCAATGGCCTGCTCTTCCGCGCGCAGCTGGGAGTTGCCCGCACGCGGCGAGAGCACGAACCACAGAAAACTCCAGATCGCTGCGAGCAGGACAGCGAGCAAGACGCCCCAGTGAGCCAGTCGCTTTGCTGCGCTTGCGCGCGGCTTTTCTCCTTCGTC
The DNA here is from genome assembly GCA_035626055.1 of Candidatus Methylomirabilota bacterium. GTDB lineage: Bacteria > Acidobacteriota > Terriglobia > Acidiferrales > UBA7541 > DASPOJ01. Next base: position 1,067 of record DASPOJ010000275.1, read on the forward strand.
TCCCGCCGCCGCGAACGTCAGGTCGGCGCCACAGTGCGGGCAGAGTTCGGTCGCCGCATTGATTTCAGTTTCGCATTCGCGGCAGGTGAACACGGATGTCGTCGTTCTTGGGAATCGCTTCGGAATGCTCGGTTGCAGGTGTTGTGCGCCGGGTGCAAAGCGAATCCGGCAGCTTTATGTTCCCTGCGTATGCCCGACGACGACGAGCGCCACCGGCGTCGGACCGGATCCCTCAATGGTCAGAGCGAACTCCAACTCCCAGGCATCCGCGTCCTGATCGTGGATGATCGCCGGAAGGGCGCTGCTGTCCGGTGGGCCCAGACTCCAGACAGAAGGGTGCTTTGTGCCGGTGGTTTTAGCGCTCAGACTGGCCGTTTGGTCGAATGTCAGCGCGGCGGTGTCGGTGTCCACAGAGACTGGACTCGCGAGAAGAAAGTCGCGCTGCGGCGCCATGCCCATGTGATTGCCATCCGTTGGCATGAGGGCGTAGCGCAGCGTGTACACGCCGGGGTGGATGTGCTGCTGGCGGTAGTCGATCGCCTCGGCGGGGAACTGAATCACGCCAATCAGAGTTCCCGTCGCGAGTTGTCCGAACGTCACGCCGAGTTCCGTGTCTGGCGTGGCCGCCGCGGGGACAGACTTGCGCAACCAGACTTCGCAGAGCACTCCATTTGCCCCGGTCACCTTGAGGACGTCGCCGCCGAGAATGGCTTGAACAGCCGGCGAAAGTCCGGCCGGCGGCGCATCAGTAGTCTCCGCAACTTTGTAATCTTGCGCGGCAGCAGGGCGTACCGCCATCATCAGGAGGATCAAAAGAGGCAATGCGGCAGGCAGAATGGCGACCAGTCTTCGAGCGAATCTCATAAGGTCTTCCCTTTGTGAAATTACGATCTCCCCGTCAATTCGATGCGAAAGGTCTCAGCACCCGGCTCCCAGCAAGCGCCGGGCATAGCCGACAAAAACGGGCTGACCCGCGAAGGGCAGCCCGTTTCAAACTCTCGAGACCGGCTCCACCTGCTTGCCGGTGGAGCGAGGCGCGAGCAGGCGGAGAATTTCAATCTGCGAAAAATCCGACAAACGAACCGCGCCGCCCGGATTCATCCCAATTGATGCCGAGCGCCGCGCCCTGGTAACTGCTTTCGGACGAAACGACCGGCATGGAATGCGTCAGATGTGACGCGAGCGGCGGATAGAAAACTTCTTCGTTGTGGCAAATCATGTCGCTTTCGACCACCGCGCGCGTGCTGAGTTTCACTTGGTCGCCGGCCGTCAGCGTTGCGAAGCTGTGCTGGCTGCCGATTTGAAACGAGACCGGCAGCGCTTCCACGCCGACAACGTCGGCAAGCAGCGCGCCCGCTTGCGCCTGCGCGAAGCCTTCGAGCGCGTCGCGTTGCTCTTCATTCGCCCCTTGGTCCACGATTAGAATGGCTTTCGCCGGCAACGGATTCTCGTAGGGATCGCCGAGCGTGCCGCTCGCGCGAACCACCGCAATCACGCTCAACCCATCGAGCGGGACATTGTTCCAAGTTCCCTGTTGAATGTGCCAGGCCAGGATCGCCTCATGTCCTGAGAGATTGACCTCTGAATTGGCGAAGCACGGACCGGTGTAAACGTCCGCGTCACGGGATTCCAAGTATTGACCGTAAATCTGCGGGCTGGCCTGCGGAGCCGCATACGCAGCAATGCTTCCGGCCAGCAATAGGATTCCAAACAAGGAGAGAGATTTCATGGGCGCCTCCAGCGGGGTGCAACTAAATTTTCTCACAGCGATCGTCCGGAATCAAAGGGCCTGCTGCAAAACCGTGCATTCCGCCTAAACCGTCTCGCAGCAGCTTCGCCCGGGCCGGCACGCATCGGCGTCCGCGTGCGCTCCATCCGGCCCGAGGAGGGATTGCGTGATCGCGCACCAGAAGGGCCCTTTCGGACCCTGGTCGGGAAAGGGAAGCGAAGTATCCGGCTCCGCGGGCTCATGAAACAGAGTTTTTGTGCGCAGGCAGTTGCAAACCTGGCCGCCTTCGATCAATACACGCAGCGTCGGCATCGTTACGCTCCTTGCTGGACAGCCGCCAGCAGCGCGCGCTTCACCGCGATGCGCGCGAGTTGGACCTTATATGCGTTTCCACTCAGCGGCTTGGCGTCTTCGATAGCCGCAGTGCCGGCGTCCGCCGCGAGATCTTCCGTGATTGCGCGGCCCACCACAACGCGCTCGGCTGCGGGCGCATGCCACGGCACCGGCGCCACGTGTCCCAAGACGATGTGCGCCGAACGTACGGTGCCGCCATGCATTCTCAGCGCCACCGACGCCGCTGCCAGCGGCCAGTCCAGCGCTTCCCGCTGGCGAATCTCGTAAGTGGCCGTCTTCATCCCTCGCGACAGTGCGGGAATCGTGATCTGAGTCAGCACTTCGTTCGGCTTTAGGTCAACTTCGCGTTCCGAGTCTGTCCTCGGCGTCCTGAAGAAACTCGCGGCCGGGACTACGCGCGCTGCGGACGGGCCAGTGAGATGCACGCTCGCCCCCAGGGCCACTAGCGCCGGCCCAAGGCTCGACGGACTCACAAAATAGGCCGGCCCGGCATTGCCGAAAATTGCGTGGTAGCGATTGTCGCCGCCGGGCACGAGCGACTTCTTGTCCGCGCCGAGCGCCAGCAGACCGTACCCGCCACGAAAATACCAACAGCGCGGCCTCTGGCACAGGTCCCCACCGACCGTGCCCATGTTGCGGATCTGGGGGCTGGTAATTCCCGCTGCAGCCTGTGAGAGAGCGGCAAAATCGCTCTGGATATGAGCGTCCGACCGCAACTCCTCCATGGTTACCAGCGCGCCGATTTTCGTCTCCGTCTTGCCGGCGACAATTCCTCCCAGCGCGGCGATGCCCTTGATGTTCACCACGCGTTTCGGGTGAACCACGTAATCCTTCATCAAGCTCAGCAAATCGGTGCCGCCCGCCAGAATCTCGGCATCGTGCCAACCGGGGCCGAGCAACGCCACCGCGTCCTTCACGCTTTCCGGATGCACATACTCAAATGCTTGCATGACTCGGAGGCCTCCTCTTCATCTTCACCGGCCCGCGCTTCAAACCCCTCTATACTTTGCTCAGGGCCGCTAGCACGTTCGCCGGCGTGAGCGGCAATTCCGGCACGCGCGTGCCGATTGCGTTCGCCACCGCGTTCGAGAGCACCGCGCCGGGCGATATGACCGGCGGCTCGCCGATTCCGATTGGACCGCGTTCGTCGTAGCCCGGTCCCGTCATCATGTGAACCACCAGTTCGCCGACATCATTGATCCCCGCCAGCTTGTAGAACTCCATGTTCGGATTCAGGCACTGGCCGGTCTGTGAGTCCATCAGTTTTTCTTCGTACAGGGCGTACGTGACGCCCATAATCATGGCGCCGTACACCTGGCTTTCAGCCAACTTCAAGTTCATCACCAAGCCGACGTCCTGGACGGCGACCATCTTCTCCACCTTCACGATACCTGTCTCGATGTCCACGGACACTTCCGCCATCTGCACGCCGCCCACACCGGAGGAAAGCAGATCGTCCCGCGGGTTCTGCTTCTGGCCCATGGCGGTAATCGGCGTCCCCGCGAGTTTCGCGCAGGCCGCTTTCCAATCGATGCTTCGCGAGGGATCGCCTATCACCTGGATCCTCCCGCCCACAGCTTCCAGCTGATCGGCGGTGGCGTTCAGAGATGGGGCGACCTTTGCAAGCAGCTCGTTCAGAGCGTTCGTCGCCGCGCGCCGCGTCGAGGAGCTGACCCCGCCCACTGTGGTTGAGCCGCCCGAAGGTCCCGATGCCGGGTACTTGCTGTCGCCGATGTTTGCCGTCACGCCCTCGAGCGGAAGCCCCATCGTCTCGGCCGCGACCATCGTCACCACGGTCCGCGTTCCCACGCCCAGGTCCTGCGTCCCGAGCGACACCGTTACGGAGCCGTCCGGTTGAATCACGCACTGGCAGTTGCTCGGCCCGCCCCCGCCGCCCCAGGTATGGAGCGAAACGCCCACCCCGCGCTTGATATGGCCCGGCGTCTTATCGCCCCTGGGGTGCCACTTCGATTTCCAATCCATCAATTCGGCGGCTTTGTCGAGTTCCGCGGCGTAGTCTTGCGCTCGGCCGTTCGTGAGGTTGAGATTTTTCTTCAGGAATTCCACCGGGTCCATGTCCAGCTTGTCCGCCAGATCGTCGAGAGCACAAAGTGTGAGGGCGCACAACTGTGGATGGTTCGGCGCGCGCCACGCTCGGGTGGGGCCCATATTGATGAGCACGGCCGTGTAAGCCGTCCGTCGGTTCGGCGGAATGATCACGTAGGGCAGTTGTGGAGGCGAAGCCGCAACCGTGCCGTTGTTGCCCCAGGTTTCCGAATCCCACACAGTCAGCGTTCCGTCTTTCTTAGCGCCGACGCGTATTTTTGCGTGCATCGAAGGCCGCGCGCCCGCGACCATCAATTCGTGGTCGCGTTCGAGCAGCATCTTCACCGCTTTCCCGGTTTTCTTCGAGAGTTGCGCGCACGCCAAGCCCCAGGTATCGGACTGAAACTTGCTCCCGAAGCCGCCGCCCATCACCGGCGTAATCACCTCGATCTTCGACGCCGAGACGTTGATGCCATTGTGGCCGAGCGCAGTTGAGAGGTCGCCGGCGATCGTGCTCACGCCCTGCGTAGAGGCCCAGACCCTCAAATTATCGCCGCTCCATTCCGCTGCTAGGCCGTGCGATTCGAGACAGCAGTGTGCGATCACGGGGATCCCATACACTCCTTCGTGGACAACGTCCGCCTCTTTAAACGCCGCGTCTGGATCGCCCGCCTTGACCTCGCCCGTTACCTTCGTGAACTGTCCTGCCTTGCTCGGCTCGACTTCCTGCGCAAAGAACGGCAGCGGCGTGTACGTCACTTTCACCGCGCGGACGGCGTCTCGCGCCTGTTCTTCGGTGTCCGCGGCAATGGCCAGAATTTCCTGGCCGACCCACATCACTTCGTTGCCCGGCTCCAGAATCAACTGCACACCCCTCACGCCCGGCATCTTCTCGGCGACGCTCGTGTTGATCGCCTCGATCTTGGCGTGCGGGTGCGGGGAAAGCGCCATTTTCCCGTAAAGCATTCCCGGCCGGTTCACGTCGAACGAGTATTTCGCGCGCCCCGAGGCCTTCCATGGCCCGTCAATTCGGGAAATCCGCTTGCCGATCAGGCTCCGCTTCTCCGCCGGTGGCCAGTGATAATCCGCCATCACGCACCTCCTTGGGGAACAGGGCCACCGCCGCCCGCTTGCACTACCGCGCGCCGCACGCCCATGTAGGTTCCGCAGCGGCAGAGGTTGCCGCCTAGCGCCGACTTCACCTCATCGTAGGTAGGATGCGGATGACCGTCGAGGTACGCCTTCGCCGCCATCACGAAGCCCGGCGTGCAGAAGCCGCACTGCTGCCCATCGTTGTCCACAAATGCTTGCGAGAGCGGGTGAAGTTGCCCTTCCGGCGCCAGGCCTTCGATCGTCTGGATGTCCGCGCCGGATTGCGCCGCGTCGACCGCAAGCACCGTGCAGGAGTAGACGGCCTTGCCGTTCACGATCACCGTGCACGCCCCGCAGGTGCCGCGGTCGCACACTCGCTTCGCGCCGGTCAAGTCGAGGCGGTCGCGCAGGGCGTCGAGAAGGGTCACGCGCGGCTCGACGCTTAGCTTCTTCTCTTCGCCGTTCACGTGCAACGTGATCGCCACCGCGCCCGGTCCGATGACCTTTCCGCGCCGCGGATTGCCTTCCGCGGGGGCTGCTTCGGCTTGCTTTGGAAGCAAGGTCTCGCCGGCCAGCACACCGGCGGCGGACACCGCGACGCTCGTACCGCCGATCAGCTTGACGAACGCTCGTCTTCCCAGCGCTTTTTTCTCTTTTGAGTTTTCAGATTCGTGCTCGTGGGTCTTATCCCGTTTGGGCATGCCCACCTCCTGGAGAAACAGCTATGGAATCTGCGGATGCCGAGGCAAGACTGATGGCGAAACATGGCTCCCTTGGAAATCATCCGGCCATGTGGCGGCCATTCTACCCCTGCCTGCGGAAAAAAGTGAAGTCCCTTCGCGCCCTGGGCTATCATTCGCTCGTGATGTCCGAGAAACCTGTTACGGGTCGCGATCCCCTGGCGGCTCTGCCCGAGCGCTGCCTCGCATCTCTGTACGCGCGCTCCGGTGCGGTCCGCTGGAGACTCAGCCGCGGGCTATTTGATGAATCGTTGCGCTCGTGCGTTGCACATTTCTTTTCGGGCGTGGGAGGGCGTCCCGCGGCCGGGGGCCCTGCGGAGATCGAACGCCATCTCGAGAGTCTCCATCTGGAGGACCTGGCGCTCGCTTCCGCCTGCGCCGCGGGCCTCGAAGCCGCCTGGGAACATTTCGTAGCGCACTATCGCGAGGACCTCTACGCCGCGGCGCGCGCCGTCCTCGGCTCCGCGCGCGACCCCGAGCGTGCCCGCGAGCTTGCCGACTCGCTCTATGCCGAACTCTATGGACTCGAAGGCGCCGGAGACGCGCGCAGGAAGCCGCTTTTCGTGTACTTTCATGGCCGCAGCAGCCTCGCCACATGGTTGCGGGCCGTGCTCGCCCAGCGTCACGTGGATTCCATTCGCGCGGGCCGCCGCGTCGTTTCTCTCGAAGATTCGCTGGAGCGGGCGGAGAGCCCCGGACTCCGGGCGCCGCGTTCCTCCGTGCCCGATCCCGACCGCGCGCGGTATCTTCCGTTGCTTCATGCGGCCCTGAGCGACGCCCTCACGCTTCTTGCGTCGCGCGACCGCGCACTCTTGCGCTCCTACTACGTGGAGGCGCGCACGCTCGCGGAAATCGGCCGCAGCCTGGGCGAGCATGAGTCCACCGTCTCGCGCCAACTCGAACGCTGCCGGCGCGAACTGCGCGCCCGCGTCGAGCGGCTGCTTCTCGCCGGCGCGCCCGCTAATGAAGCCTGCGCCGCGCGGCCCGGACTCAATCCGACGCAAGTGGACCTCTGCTTCGACTACGCGCTCGAGGACTGGTCGTTCGATCTGGCGCGCTCGCTTGACCCCGCCGCGCCCGGCGAGCCCGGCCAGAAGTCTGAGCCGCCATGATGGCGCTCGCAGAAGAGCAAGAGATAGAATCGCGGAGAAACGTGCAAAGAATCGCTGGCGCAACGTTCTAAGATGGAGGAAGGTTAGCTCGATGGATTCACGAGATCGCGATCGGGCTCGCAACGCGCGCAGGGAGCAGGCGCTTGAGCGCATTCTCCCCGGCGTGTTGGCCGGGGAAGCTGGCGGCGCCGGCGGCGTCTTGCCGGGAGGGCCTTGCCCAGACGCGGAAATCCTCGCCGCGTTCTACGAGCGATCGCTCGAGCCCGCCGAGATGTCGCACTGGCGCGCGCACTTCGCAACGTGCCGCCGCTGCCAGTTGTCGCTCGCCGCGCTCGCCGCCTCGGACCCGCGTCCGCTCACGGAAAAAGAGGTCGAGCAACTTGGTCGGCTTGTCGCGGACGCGACCGTGCCGCGGCTCGCCGGGGAAGCCCCCGTGCGCATGACGCCGCGGAAGGTGAAATGGCCGTGGTTCCTCGATCCACGCGCGCTCGCGCCGATGGCCGCCGCGGCAGCGCTCGTCGCGGCCATCGGCGTCACGATTCACATGCAGCGCGTTGCGAAGATGCTCGAATCGCAAAATGAGAATTTGCCGCGACCGGCGATCGTCGCCGAAAATCGCACCGAGCCCGCCGCGCCCGCGCCGCAGGTCCTCCCGCCACAGCCGGCTGAGTCACGCGGCGCGGCGTCTCCGGCAACGAAGAAACCCTCGCAAACACAGTCTGCCGCGCCTCCCGCCGCCGCGGGCAGATACGCCGCCGGGATTACGGCTGAGCGCGAACAATTGCGCAGCGAATCCGAATCTCCAGCGGCCGCGCCCGCGCCGCGCGCAGAGCCTGCTGCCACACCGCCTCCGGCACCACCGCCTCCCGAGCCAGCACCGGAAGAGGCAACGGAGCGCGCCACAGCCGAAAGCGGCGCCGTTCCCGCGGGGACGGGCGGTGCTGTTGGAGAAACTGCTGCGGGCGGCACTGTCGCGCCTGCGGCGCCGGCTCCCGCCGAAGGCCGCGCTGCCTCTTCACATGTTCGGCGGGAAGAAGGCATTGTGTTTCAGAAGAGCTCCGAGGCCCCTGCCGCAGCCGCCGAGGAAAAGGTCGCGGCAGGGAATGCGCCGGGATACTTCAGCGCGACTTCTCCGGATGGGCAAACGCAGTGGCGCTTCGGCCGCCGCGGCCTCATCGAGCAAACCACGAACGCGGGCGCTGCGGCAGCTGAGCAAACCTGGACGCGGCAGAAGAGTCCGCTGCGCGTGGACTTGCTCGCAGGTTCCGCGCCATCGCCGACGGTCTGCTGGATCGTCGGCCGCGCCGGAGCGATTCTTCGCACTACAGACGGCGCCGCGTGGCAGGTGATTCCGTCGCCCGCGTCCGCGGCGCGCGACGGCATCGCTCCGGATTGGGTTTCCGTCTCCGCGCGCGACGCCAATTCCGCCACTATCACCTCCGCCGACGGCCGCGTCTTCTCCACCGCCGACGCCGGCCGGACTTGGCAG
>DASPOJ010000276.1:0-6254 GCA_035626055.1 Candidatus Methylomirabilota bacterium
CGGTTCGCTCGCTGTCGGGCTTGTTGGCGAAAAGGCGCAACCGCCGCGCGGTGTGCCTTTCGTCTACGTAGTGGAAGGAGCGGAATTCGCACAATCCCGCTACGCATCCGACGCTGCGGCTGCCGAAGCACTCTGCCGCGCCAGCGGCGCGACGCTTGTGCTTGCCGCAGGCACTTCGCGTTGGACTCGCGCGCTTCCCGGGGTCGCGCAGCGTCTCGACGGCCGTATCGACTCGCACGTCACGGCGTTCGATGGCGAGCGCGCCACGCGCTGGTTTTATCGCCAGCGAATCGAAGCTGTCCTCACGCGCGGCGAACGGCCGTGGTTTCTCTTGCTGGACGCCGGCTTGCCTTATCAGCCGCACGAGGGCGAGCCGCGAGTCGAGCATGTCAGCGTGACTCTGCCGCCCCTGCGCACGCGGGTTACCGGCATCGTCGCACCGAAGTCCGAGCAGCAGACGATTCGCCCGGATGCGGACCTCCTGTTCGTCGCTGGCGCCGGCTGGACTAAGAAGCAAAAGGATGGTCAAACGCACGTTGAGGAAGCCGGCAATTTGGTTCTTGGTTTTCTCGCCGCCACGCGCGCTTCTCTCGGCAGTAGCAAGTCGCTTGTCGATTTGAGCGGCGAGGGGCAGTCCGTTCTCCCGTTCCTCTCCCACCTCAACCAGATCGGCCAAACCGGCGCCACTCCCCGTCATCCCAAAGGCCTCGCCACCTGCTGCCATGGCGAGGAGCCCCATGTCGTTGGATGGCGCTTCATCCAGGAACGCCGTGCTGTGAACCTCGACCCCAATTGCGGCTGGGCGCGCGGCAAAGCCGACGTCCTGTACGTCGCCGACGCCTTCGAGGTCGTCGCTAAACTCAACGCTCTTTTGAGTGCGTGACTCGGAGAGCAGGCGGCTCGCCGCGGAAATGGCTGCCGCGCATTTTTCCAGCTCACATTAATTTCGTGAACGAGAGGCCTCTTAGGGCGCTGCGTTCGTGTAAATGCAGAGGTTGCGGGCCGCGTCGTGGGCGAGGAGCACGAGAAAGTCCGCCGAGCGCACGACGTCTTCATGCGCCGGAGCGATGTAGAGGAGGTAAATTGTGCGAGGCTGTTTCTGCAACGAAGTGCGAATGTTCTCGAGCGTCTTCGCGAGCACGCGCCCTTCGCAGGGATGGTAGAAGTAGAGGACGCACGGCCCATCCGGCAGTTCGCACGCGCTGAAATCCGCGCAAATGGACTCAATGTTCGAGCACAGTTGCTTCGGGTTCAAGCAGCTTTGAATGTTTCGCTGCGCGACCGCGTGGAGTTCCGGCGCGAATTCAATCCCCAGGACCCTCCGGAACGGGAATTCCGCGGCAAGCAGCAAGGCCCGGCCCTTACCGGAGCCGAAGTCAACAAACGCAAAATCCTCGAAGCGGATCTTGAGCTGCGACAGCGCCGCGTGAAAACGGTCCGGCTCGATCGCGATGTAATCGACGCCGTAAATCCAGTTCGGGCTGGAAATTTCCAGATCGCTCAGGTAGGTCCGGCCGCCGGTGTCCTCGTCGGTTTCCACCCCGTACGCCGCATCGAATTCGCTGCGCTCGCGCTGCCGGGCAGCCGCCCGCGCGTCCCGGTGTTCGCGGAAGAGGTGGATCGGCAGAAGAAAGCTTCGCAAGAGGCTCGCCACGATGCCGCGTTCCGTGATCGACTTCCGGATTCTCGGGAGGATAGTTCGCGCCAGCCGAGGCATATGTTGTCCTGGCGATCGTGATCTCGCAAACTCGCGTCCCGAGCGGCTGTGTTGCCGGCTACCAGCTCAAATCGATTTCGGTCGGCTGCTCGTAGTCCACGCCCTCGACTTCGAATCCAAAGAGGCGCCGGAATTCCCGCTGATATCCCACGAAGTCGGTCAACGTGCGCAAGTTCTCCGTGTTCACAAGCGGCCATTCCGCCTGGATTTCCGATTGCACTTCGGGCCGCAGCTCGCGATCGTCCAGCCGAATTCGCCCCGCATCATCGAGCGGCGCAGGTTTTTCCGCAACCAGATAATCCGTGAACAGGCGCTCGATCTGTTCGAGCGGCCCTTCTTCGAGCCCGCGCTTCTTCATCGCGGGCGGCAACAAACTCAAGTACAGCGGCACCACCGGAATCGCGGATGAGGCCTGCGTCACAACCGCTTTATTAACCGAGATCCGTGCCGCGCCGCCCCGCCGCTCGCGCAGCATCGCATCGAGATCCCGCGCCGCCATCTCCAAATCCTTCTTCGCTTGGCCGATTGTGCCGTCGCGATAGATCGGCCACGTCACTTCCGGTCCGATGTACGAGTACGCCACGCTGAGCGCGCCCTCGGCCAGTAGGTTCTCTTCAAGCAGCGCTGCGATCCATCGCCTCCAGTCGTCGCCGCCCATCACCGCGACTGTCTCGGCAGTTTCCTTCTTACTCGCGGAGTGCAATGTCACGTGCACCACTTTCTCTGAATCGAGTTCGATCGTCTTGCTCGAAAACGCATGGTGCAGCGGCTTCAGCACGGAAGTGTGCATGTGACCGGTGTCCGGGTCCTTCCGCTTCGGCGATGCCAGGCTGTAGATCACCAGGTCCAGCGGACCCATGTTCGCGCGAATCATGTCCAGCGCCGCGCGCTTCGCCTCGTTGCTGAACGCGTCGCCGTTTAAGCTCGCCGCGAAAATCCCCTCTGCATGCGCCGACCGGTGAAACGCCGCCGTGTTGTAGTAGCCTGCGGTCGCCGTCTTGTCTTCGGTTGGCGGCCGCTCGAAAAACACGCCCATCGTCTTCGCGCCGTATCCGAATCCCGCCACCACGCGGGAGGCCAACCCGTAACCGGTCGAAGCCCCCACGACCAGCACGTTGCGCAGCGCACGCCCGGCTGCTTTCTTCCGCGCGCCCACGTTCGCCACCCATTGCTCGACGTTTCGCATACACCCCTCCGGATGCGCGTTGACGCAAATAAATCCACGCGAGAGGCGCTTGACGATTTGCATTGTCATGTTTTGGTTCGAAAAACCCCAGTCATCCCGGCATCTGGGTGCAATGGCCGGCGCGATTCACGCAGAATAGATTTCGTTCATTCGCCGTGCCAGGGCGGTGTCGTTCGCCGTAAGGCCACCCGCGCTGTGCGTGACCAACTCCACCGTCACCTTGTTCCACGAGTTCGACCAATCCGGATGGTGATCCATTTTCTCGGCCGCCAAAGCCACCTGGGTCATGAACGCGAACGCCGCCGAAAAATCCTTGAACCCGAAGACGCGGCGCAGCTTTCCGTCCGCCACGCTCCAGCCAGGTAAGCCTTTGAGAGCCGCAGTCAATTCCGCATCGCTGAGTTTTTGCACGCCCACGCTGTACCTTTCCTCCGCGATCCTGCTTGCGAACCCGCAGCATTATCCGCCTGCCGCGCCCTCCCGGCAACCGGGCTGCCCTGCGTCAGTGCTTCTCCCAATACCGCGCCACCGCGGCGTAATCCGGATCGTCCTTCGCGGCCCGCAGCACTGCGTCGTACGTCTCCCACGACGCCTCTCCCGCTGGCAGCTTCAATCCCAATTGTTTCGCCAGCTCCAGCGCCAGCGTCATGTCTTTGTGCATCAGCCGCAAGGGAAAGCTCGCCTTGTATTCGCCCGCCACGATCATCGGCGCCTTGACGTCCAGCACCGGGGAACGCGCCATGCTGGACTGCATCACTTCCACCAGCCGCTCGCCCTCGATTCCCGCCGACGTCACGATCGCTAGCGCCTCCGCCATCGCGTCCACTTCGAGCGCCAGCAGCAAATTCATGGCTAATTTCACGCTCTGTCCAGCGCCATTCGGTCCCAGCAGGAACCATTTCTTACCCATCACGCTCAGTATCGGTTCCACCCGCGCGAGCGTCGCCGCCTCTCCGCCGATCATGAAGACCAGATTCCCCTGCTCCGCTCCCCACGTTCCGCCGGTTACCGGCGCGTCGAGATACGCCACGCCGCGTTCCGCGCACGCCGCCGCGCTCTTCCGCGCCAGCGCCGGCGAAACCGTGCTCGAATCCACGAGTACGCTCCCGCGCTTCAGCGCCGGGAGCGCGCCGCCTGCTCCCCACAGCACCGATTCCACCGCCAGCGGATCGCTCACGATCACAATCAGGACGTCCGCCCTGGCTGCGGCCTCGCCCGGCGACTTCGCCACGCGCATTGTCGCGCCGAGCTTCGCCGCTTCGGCCGCCACTTCCGCCGCCCGCGTGGCCGTCCGGTTCCAGGCCGTGACGTTGTACCCCGCCTTCGCCAGGTTCAGGGCCATCGGACGTCCCATCAGACCCAGCCCAATGAATCCCACGTCCTGGTTCACAGGTTCCCCCTCGCTGCATTGCGACGCTGAATTCTACCTGCTCGGACAAACATTGCGAAGTCCCGCTCCCTCTCCCTACGTGTAGTTTTTCCGTGGGCACCGGACTCTCTGCTTGTACCTGCCCCGATCTTCGCGGGCACGAGCAGTCTCTTGTAGTCCCGGTTCCGTCGGGAGGGGTACCTCTGCCCTCTTGTCCTTGCGCGCCAACAGAAACCACTGGCGTAAATCAACTGAATTTGGAATCCTCCCAACCATGAGCCTGATCCCAAGATTGAAATCCAGAGTCTTCCGCTGGAGCCGTCCCGTTCCGTTCCTTTGCCGCCACGCCGAATACTCACTTCTCGCCTCTCTCGACGACGATCCCGCCGGGCCTAGCGACCGCTTGATCGATATTTCCTTGCGGGCCATTGATCACGCGCGCCACGCAGACATGTCCTCGATTTCCAAACGCATGGCCGCGCCTCCGTACTATCCGGAAATTTGGCCGGGGGAACATTACAAATTGCTCGCGGGCTTGGTCGCCGCCCAGCAACCGCGGCGTGTCGTGGAAATCGGCACTGCGCAGGGATGGAGCGCGCTAGCGCTTCGGAGCAACTTGCCACCCGGCAGCGAATTGGTCACGTTTGACATCGTCCCGTGGACAGAAATGGGGAATACCGCCTTTCGCGACTCCGATTTTGAAGAGGGTAATTTGCGCCAAATCCTGGGCGACTTGAGCAACAAAGGATTCTTCGCCCAGTGTGCGGACCAGCTCTCCAGCTGCGATCTGCTTTTCGTGGACGCCCCCAAGGACGGCATCTTCGAGCTGAAATTCCTGGAGAATTTGTCCACAATCCAGTTGCCGCCAAACGTCTTGGTAGTCTTCGACGACATCCGCCTCTGGAACATGCTGAAGATCTGGCGCGAGATCAAGCGGCCGAAGCTCGATCTCACCTCGTTCGGCCATTGGACCGGCACCGGCCTCGTCGATTGGAACGGCTGAACGCTCCCAGTATTTGCGGATCGTCGAGCCGCAAGTGTGCGAATCGCCAGACTTCGTGCGTCACGTTTTGGGATACAAACCCCAGCGCGAACCCTTGGCTCTGAAGTAGTACCCAGTTGGATCTAGCTAAGCCCTGAGCAGGCAGACATTTACAGAGGCGCTTTCGGCTGGTATGAATTTTCGGGATTACGCTTCTTCGGGGCGGTTCTTCAGCGGCGCTTTGCGGGTCTCCGACAGTGCTTTGCCGAGTTCGCTTTGCGCCGCGTCGCGTGGATTGGCGGGCGGAGTGACGCTTTCTTCGAGGCGAATGATGAAGGGATACGGTATTTCCCAGCGGAAGGACTTCACTTGCCCGCGCTGCTCGAAATGTTCCTCCAGAAAGATGGACTTTCCGGAATCGGCCACCAGGGTCCCGGTCGCGGGCAGAAAGATGTCCCCGGCCCGGTACTGGACCTCGATTCGCCGCCCCAGCAGCTTGCAATACTGCGCCATTTCAGCAGTTTGGTGGCTGCCCCAAGCTGGGTCAATAGTACCGTTGGGGGAGTCCGGCGAACGGGTTCAGTGATGGCCCGGGTTGTGCCCGCCGCCACCTGTGCCGGCAATTGGGTGTGGAGCGGGCGGCGCTTTTTGCAGGTCAGCGATACTCATCAAAACGAGCGGCGAAATCACGCTCAGCGTGAAGTACGCGTACACGATCGGCAGCAACCAGCCGAGAAGTTCGCTCCCCATTCCGGGACCGCCCATTCTCCGCTGGAAGCGGTACACGCAGACCGCCGCGATGAATCCCAGCGTCGTCGCGATGTACCGGCTGCCGCTCGAGACTTCGAGAATCGAGTGGCAATTGGGACATTCCATACCGTCGCTGTACGCCACTACCTGCGTGCCGGTGATCTTCGTGTTGCATTGCGGACATACGCGCGCAGCCATGGCTCCTCCTTGAGTCCCCGGTGCCGAATCTCAAGTGACGATACAGCAATCC
>DASPOJ010000277.1:0-5282 GCA_035626055.1 Candidatus Methylomirabilota bacterium
TGATGGCGGCAAGAGCGAGCACACGATTCACTTCCCGCGCGGGATGAGGCGGGACATCTCCACCGACTGGACTCTCTCGGCCGACTACCAAGGCTGGGTGCAATTGGTGATTCTCGATCCCAAACACTTGCAGACAATCAAGGCCGAATTCGAAGTGCACTGCGCCCCCAGAAGGTAGGGATTGCTGCTGCGAATGCGATTGAATCAGCACGATTTCGGGAGGTGTGTGCCATGATTTCAAGCAGTCAATGCAGTGGTAGGCGGAGAGTTTTGGGCAACCTCTTGTTGGCGGCGGGATTGCTTTTGCTTCTTCTCACACCCCCCCGAGTGCAGTGTCAAGCCCCGGGGGCGATCCCTCCCGACGTGCAGGCCATCATGAACAAACTCAGCTCCGGCAAGATACCCACAGCGGCGGAGCAGAAGCGGCTGCAAGACTGGGCAGCCTCGCAGGCCGGGGGCGGCGGGCAGCTGCCGGGGGCACCAAAGGCACCACACCCAGGCCAAGGCGCACCGGTCTCGCTCAAGGGCTTTTGCCCCGCGGCGACGGGAGCGCAACTTCCAGTCACGGCGCCTACGGCAGCCGAGTACGCGGCACTGGTCAAGAACTTGATCAGCCGGTACGGGGCAAAGCTCGCGCCAGCGACGCGCGCAAGTATCGACGCGAGCTTCGCGCAGCCGGGAGGCAACTCACTGGGCGCGTCGTACGGAGCGTTTCTGAACGCCGCGGGCGCTATCAACGAGGCGGTGTACACGGCTGCGGTCGCTGTACAGAAGAATCCAGCGGATCTGCTTGCGGCCAACAATCTCGGCGTGAATTTGAGCGAAGCGGGCGACCACCAATCATCGGCGCTGGTTCTGCTGCACGTCACGCGGATGCGGCCGAATTCACCCTTGGCAGCGGTCAATCTAGGGTGGACTTACTTCAACGCCGGGGATAGGGCACCGGCACAGAGAGAGTTTCAGCGCGCCTTGGGTTTGGCATCGGACATGTCGGGACCCGAGGCGGGCATGGGGCTTCTTGCGGGTTGCCGGGGCGACAACGCGACGGCGATGCGGCTCCTGAAATCATCCTTGAGCAAAGGCTACTCCGGCGTGGCCGCCGCGGCTTTCGTGCAGGCCGAGGCGAGCCAGCCTCAGTCGGACACAAGCCAAGGTGAGCATGCGCAGAACCAATCAGGATCGGAGGGGAACCCTCCGGCTCCCGCAAACGAATCCGAACTGATTCCCGATCTGCCTCTTCAACCGGAAGCGGCCCGCAACTTGGGGGAGATCGACGCGCTGAAGCGGGTCAGCGATTGGGCTGGGCAGCACGGCAACGAGTTGCAGCAGCGACTCACGGATGCTATGGGCCGCGTGGCGGCGTTGAACCGTCGTGCCAAACAAGACGGTGATGCCATTGATTTGCCAATCGTCTTCGACCGCGAGCTGTTCGAATTCCAGCAGACAATGGATCTCACTTTTGCCGCGCGCTTCCGAAACGTGGAGCCAACCGTCAAAAACATCACTCAGGTGATGAACACGAATACGCAGGAGACGGCCGCAATCATGCTCCCGGAGCAGCAACGCTTTCTCCAAGAGAATAATGAATTGATAGCTCTCATGCAGGAACAGATGGCGTGTGCGGGGAACGATATCTGCGAAGCCCAAGTGCAGAAGAAGATAGACGCAAAAAAAGCAGAGATGAACGACACCGCATATCAGATCTGCATACACGCCAAGCAGTCCATGGACGTCAGCTACGTGCAGAGCTACAAGCACTGGAAGACAACTTGGGACGATTTCCGGCCCGCCGCAGCCGATCTTTACGCGTTCACGGACCCCATTCTGCAGCGCGTGTGGGTTCCTTCGCTCAATGAGTTGCTCCAAACCGAACGCGAATCCGCCGTGATGAGCATGTACCGCCCTCTCTCCGGGGAAGCGGCAGGACTCGCGGCGAACGCAAAGGCGTATCGGGACTTGGTGTGCGTGCCGCCGCCTCCACCGTCATCGGCAGAAACTGCCGACACGCCGGATCTCCCGCAGGAAAAGCCGCCGCGGTGCCCGCTTGATCCGCCCAGGCACATCGGTTGTGGCCTACTCTCCATGACCCTGGGGTGTGACAATGTCAGCATCTCTGGAGGAGAGGTACTCCGCTTCAAGGTGGAGAGAAACTTCAAAACACACGAAACTACGCTGTGGGCTGGCGCGGGAGCAAGCGTCGGGGCCGAGGCGGATTTTCTGGGTCCCATGAGTCCGAAAGCAGAAGTCACAGCCGAGGCGGGCGTGGGGGTCAAGATCGGACAAGGAGGGGCGGTAACCGACATTTTCGTGAGCAGTCAATTGACCGCGGGTGCGTCGATCGCCGGGAAATCGCTGGACTTTTCGGTTTCGGGCTCGGCTGGTCTGGAGAGCGGCCCCACGCTAACCACTGAATTGCCCGGCGGTATCAGCGGGACGTTGCACGGCAATTGAAAGAAGGTTTGAACTGGAGCCGGCAAGCTGACGATTCCCATTCGGGGCTCACGTTGCGGCCGCCCCGCCTATCTCGAGCCGCTGAACGCTAGCACGCAGAACCAGGGCGGTGGAACCCCGCAAAGGGAGTATGCTTCGGGGCAGTTGGGAGCCAAGACGGAAATACCTGTCAAGGAGAAGTTCATGACAACTTTCGTTCGCACAGTATTCGTAACCTGTTTACTGCTAGGCCTGTCGGCGCCCTTCGCGGCTGCCCAGGACCAAGACGTGGAGGGAAGCCAGGACCATCCCTTGATTTCGCGATATCCCGGCTCGGTTATCACGCACTATGTCACCAGTGAGTTCGATGAGTTCACGCTTCCGCTGGGTAAAGTCGTTGACCAGAAATTTCCGAAGAGCCAGCATCTGGAAGGGAAGATCACGCGCATCGTTTACACGGCGCCCCAGGGACGCTCGGTGCTGGAGGTCTTTCGCAACTACCAAGGCGCGCTCGAGAAAGCCGGGTTCGAGACGCTCTTTACTTGCAGCGCACAGGGCTGCTGCGAGTCGGGGTGCTCGAGTCCAAGGGTGTACGGTAGCGGCGAATACGACGATTACTGGGGCCCCGACCACGGGATTCATTATGTTTCGGCGAAGCTCGCGCGGCCAGAGGGTGACGTTTATGTGAGCTTGCTGGTTGACGACCAGGGCGGGAATTTCGCGCCCAATGTCGAGCTTTACGTCATCGAAATGAAACCCATGGAGTCGGGCCTCATCACGGTGGACGCCGCGTCGCTGGCCAACGACATCAACCGCACTGGCCACGCTTCGGTTTACGGGATTTACTTCGACACTGGCAAGGCTGATATCAAGCCTGAGTCCGACGCGACGCTGAAAGAGATCGCCAAACTCCTTCAAAGTGACCCCAATCTGAAACTCTATGTCGTCGGGCACACCGACAACCAGGGCGCGCTCGAACTGAACATGGACCTTTCGCGCCGGCGCGCCGAGGCAGTGCTCGCCGCGCTCACGACGAAGTACGCGGTTCCGGCCGACAGGCTGCGGGCCTACGGCGATGGCCCCTACGCTCCCGTGGCATCGAATGACACCGAGGACGGCCGGGCCAAGAATCGGCGCGTAGAGCTGGTGAAGCAGTAAGGCATTGCACCGCGCGTTGCGGCTGGTTGTGGAATGCGCGCCGCCCGTTACCCCACGCGAACCTTGTCCCCAGGTGAGGGCCTGACATAGTGCCGAGCCACCTCAGACGCGTAGTGACTGCCGATGTGCTCGCGGTTCTTTGCGAGCCATTCGCTCAGACGGGTTTCCCCTGCAGAAGGTCCCTCGGGGGCGAGGAGGTTACCGATGAGCCCCTGGTACTCCTCCCAGGTGAGAACAACATCTCCGACGAACCAGCCGGTCAGAAGCGTCGAAACATACGCCAAGGACATTGGCAAGTGGACAAGGCGTGCGGGACGGCCTACTTGCGCCGCGATGAGTCTTACAAGCTCCTCAAAGCTGAACGTTTCAGGTCCGACAGCGTCGAGCACAGTACTTGCTTTCTGCCCAACAGCATCGACGACTAGCTGCGCCATGTCCTCGACATAGATGGGGCGGATTGCGTAGTGGCCATCGCCAGGGACGCCGAACACAGGGAAACGGCGAACGAACCAAGCGATGTTGTTGATGAGGATGTCCTCGAGACCGAAGATCACGGTCGGCCGCAACACGGCGTAGGACAGGCCGGAGTCAATCACCGCTTCTTCCAGTTGAGCTTTCCCCTTGTAGTAACCCAGCGGAGATTCGAGGGATGGGTTGGCGATGCTGATATGTACGATGCGTCTGACCCCGGCATCCTTCGCAGCCGCGATCAACGTGCGCGTGTTTTGAACGGCAGTCTCAAAGGTCGTCTGTCCGTGCGGGAACCGCACCCAGTAGGTGTTGATCAAAGTGGACGAGCCACGAAGGGTCTGCGTAAGTTGCTCAGGATGATCGAAGTCGTAAGAAAAGACTTTAACCTGGTCACCAAAAAGATCTGCCCGCTCGGGATGGTACGTCAGAGTGCGGACTTCATATCCACGGGTGAGCAGAAGGCGCGTGGCGTATTTCCCCGTGTAGCTAAATGCCCCGGTGATGACAACCGACCCAGAAGATTGTTCCACGCTCAACCTTGAGAGGGCTGGTTGCCTGGCTCGAACTTACTCATTCGTGTCGATTGCGGCCCTCAGCGATGAGGATATCACTGCTGCATGACGCCGCGATGTACCGAAACGAGCGCGGCCCACGCGCCGGGTGCGCGCTTGACAATATGGCGAGGCGCGCTCATGCTCCGGCTCAAAGAGCGCCCAGAACTCAGCGAATCTCGGCCACGTCGCCCGGGGGCGAGGAGTTGCCCATGCCACACCGCGGAATCGCTACGCTTGCCGCAGCCTTGATGTTGTCGTTCCTTTACCTGACCCATCTTGAAACGGAGTTCTTCCTTCTTCATTTCTACCAATCGCTGATCTACCTGGTGATTATCCTCATGCTGTTTTACTTCGAGGAGCAATACGCTTACATGCTCGGCATGCTGGCGCCGGCGGTCTGGCTGCTCATGACATACGCCACCGGACTTCTCGGCGGGGCGGCGCGCCAGGTTGGACACTTGCTTAGAGAGCAGCGCCCGACCAACAGCATCAGTCTGATGGCGGCGGTCATCGCCGTTCTCAGCGTCGTGATGATCGTGGGCTGCGCGTACCGCTGGAAGCGCGAATTCGCCGGGCTGCACAAATTTGGCAAGACGTTCGTGATCGGATTGATTGTGGTAGTGCTGTACTACGGCATTCTGATCACAGTGTTCTGGCACATGTTCCCGG
>DASPOJ010000278.1:0-2237 GCA_035626055.1 Candidatus Methylomirabilota bacterium
GCATGCGAATCGATCACGAACATCGCATCCGGCAGCGTCGCCATACTCTCAACGCCTTCCAAATTCTGCAGCAAGTGCTTCAGCTCGCGCTCGAGCCGCGCCGATTCCTTCTTCGAGAGCTGCGCCATGCGGCCATCTTCGATCATGGCCTTCAGCGTCTTCAGGCGCTTGATGGATTTCTGCAGCGTCGCCCAGTTGGTCAGCGTGCCGCCGAGCCATCGGTGATTCACGTAGTACATTCCGCAGCGGCGCGCCTCTTCGGCGACGGCTTCTTGCGCCTGGCGTTTCGTGCCGACGAAAAGGATTGTCTTGCCCGCGCCGCTCAGCTCGCTGACGTAGCGGCTGGCGTCGCGAAACATCTTGAGGGTCTTCTGCAGATCAATGATGTGGATTCCGTTGCGCTCACCGAAGATGTACTCCTTCATCTTCGGTTCCCATCTCCGCGTCTGGTGGCCGAAATGGACTCCGGCCTCCAGCAGCTCCTTCATCGTGATTTCTACCGCCAATGTTCCTCCTGATGAATTGGACGTTTTCAAGCGGCTGCGAATTACCCCGTTCCGCCGAACGTCCGATCGCCGGCTCCTTGCCGACCGTGAATTCGGTCCGGCCTTTCGGCCGCACCGGAGACCGTTTCTTTAGCGCTTGCTGAACTGGAAGCGCTTCCGGGCGCCCTTCTGCCCGTACTTCTTGCGTTCTTTCATGCGCGAATCGCGTGTCAGAAAACCGTTGCGCCGCAAACCGGGGCGCAGCTCCGCGTTGAACGCCGCGAGCGCCCGGGACAATCCCATCCGCACCGCGTCCGCCTGGCCGCCCACACCGCCGCCGTGCACGGATGCGGCCACATCCAACTGCGTCGCGGTTTCGGTGAACGTCAGCGGCTGCGTCGCTCGAATCCGCCAATTCACATTGCGGAAATAATCTTCCGGCGGGCGTCCGTTCACCGTGAATTTCCCGGAGCCCATCTGCAGGTACACGCGCGCGACCGCTTCCTTGCGGCGGCCCGTGCCGTAAAAGTGCTGCTTGGTTCCCTCGACTGGCTGCGCCGTCGAACTCAACGTTCCTCCTAAACTTTGCCCCATCGCTCCCGCATTCTAAGCGCGGGCCATTCGCAGAAACTCCGAGCTGCCCGGACGTGGCCCACGGGCTGCCCCGCCGCCCCGGCGTTTCGGGGCCGAAAGGAAGTTCACATCGCGAGCGGCTGCGGCTTCTGCCCTGCGTGTCTCAGCAAACCTTTGTCGTCCAGATAAACGCGAAGCTTTTTCGCGCGGCTCGCGCGCAACTTGTTCTTCGGAAGCATCCCGAGAACCGCTTCCCGCACCATCCAATCCGCGCGGGTCTGCCTCAGGCGCTTCGCCGGCACTGTTTTCAACCCACCGGGGTATCCGCTGTGCGTGCGATAGACTTTCTGCTCGAGTTTGTTCCCCGTCAGACGAATCTTGTCCGCGTTGATCACGACAACGTGATCTCCGGAATTCAGAAACGGCGTGAAATTCGGTTTGTCTTTCCCGATCAGCACGCGCGCCACTCGCGCAGCCAGCCGTCCCAGCACTTGCCCGGACGCATCGATGACGAACCAGGAGTTCCCCTGGATCATTGCGTCGGCATCTCGTCCCCTCGGTACGTACGTGCGCATGCGCTCAGTCACACCTTTCCCAAACTAAGCAAACGTTAAGGATAGAAGATGAGCGAATTGTTGTCAACGCGCGCGGAAACCTGGTACTGCGTCCATTTGACCGTTGACCAAGATTTTTAAGCTTTGTCGCATTTTTCTCTTGACATGCTTGCTCGACTAAGCATAGAATGATTCCATTATGAACCAACTGACGACGGCAAAGCGGGTGCAAGTTATATCGGCACTAGTTGAAGGTAATTCTCTCCGCGCGACGGTTCGCATGACGGGCGTCGGACTGAACACGATTCAACGTCTGTTCGCACAGCTAGGGCCAGCGTGTTCCGCGTATCAGGATAAGGTGCTTCGTAATCTGCCTTGCAAGCGAATCCAGTGCGATGAAATCTGGGCCTTCTGCTACGCAAAGGATAAAAATCTACCCGCAGACAAACAGAGGCAGTTTGGTTTCGGCAGTGTGTGGACATGGACTGCGATGTGTGCCGATACCAAACTTGTTCCTTGCTGGCGCGTGGGGACACGCGGCGCGGGCACGGCTTATGAATTCATGCACGACTTGGCTGGCCGTCTTCGCAATCGCATTCAACTCACGACAGACGGTCACAGAGTT
>DASPOJ010000279.1:0-8873 GCA_035626055.1 Candidatus Methylomirabilota bacterium
CCAGCGCGGCACGCGCCACAAGCCCGGCCTGAACGTCCGCCGCGGCAAGGACGATACGCTCTTCGCCACGATCAACGGAATTGTTCTCTTCGAGAACAAGGGCCAGGATGGCCGCTTCATCAGCGTCCTTCCCGTAGAAACTAGGTCCGAGCAAATCGAAAAGAAACCCGCGCCCGTTCCTCAATCCTAATCGCGCAAAACTCCGCTTTCGCGACTTGAGCTCCCGCTAACTGGGACCCAGCCTGCGTCTGCCTGTCTGGATAATTGAAATGGAATTTACGGCTGCGTGGAAACGATCGCTTCCACGGGCGCGGCGGGTTCGGCCTCGGGCGCGGCCATCTCCCAATCGCAGCCTTCTTTAATGCACGCGCGCACAGCCCCCCTCTTGCCGTTCGCGGAGAGCGTTCTCGGTGAGCCGTTCTTCTCGACGATGAACGGCGCGCCGCATTTCGGGCACCGCTCGGCGATCGGCCGGTACGGCGTGGTGAAATCGCACGCCGGGTATTTGTTGCAGCCGTAGAAGACGCGCCGCCCCTTCTTCGCCATCCGCTCGAGGAGTTCGCCTTGCGCGCACTTCGGACACGCGATGCCCAGCGTCTTCGCGCGAATGAACCTGCACTTCGGATAACCCGTGCAGCCGATGAATTCGCCGAAGCGCCCGTGCTTGCGCACGAGCTGCTTTCCGCATTCGGGGCAATTCTCGCCCAGCAATTCATCGGGCCGGTGCGCTTTGCGCGTCCCGTGGATCAGCCGCCGCGTCGTCTTGCACTCTGGATAGGCGCTGCACGCCAGAAAGTTTCCAAACCGGCCGCGCTTGATCACCATGTCCTTGCCGCATTCGGGGCAAGCCTCGGTGGGATGGTCGCCGTCTTTGGGAAGCTCGTGCTCGTGGGAGAGGTCGCGCGTGTAGTCGCAATCCGGATAGCGGTCGCAGCCCATGAAAAAACCGTTCCGGCTGATGCGCTCCAGCAAATGTCCCTTCTGGCATTTCGGACAAAGCTCGCTCGTCTTGATTCCCTTCTTGTAAGACTCCATGTCCTCGCGAGCCGCGCGCAAATCCTTCACAAACCGCGTGTAGAATTCTCCAACCGCTTCCTTCCAGGGCAGTTTGCCTTCTTCCACTTCGTCCAATTCCTCTTCCATTCGCGCGGTGAACCCGAGGTCGAAAATATCCTCGAAGCTCTTCACGAGCAGGACGCTCACTTTCCCTCCCAGCATCGTTGGAGTGAATCGTCCCATCTCTTTGGTCACGTACTCGCGCTCGACAATCGTCGAGATGATCGCCGCATACGTGGAAGGCCGCCCAATCCCTTTTTCTTCCAGCTCTCTTACCAGCGTCGCTTCCGTGTAACGCGGAGGCGGCTCGGTAAAATGCTGTTCCGAACGCACCGGAGGCGCGGCCTCGCCTCCTTCCGCCGGTTCCACCGCGGCCAGCTTCAGGATCTCTTGTTCGCTCACGCGCGGCAGACGCTTGCCTTCCGCCTCCGCATCGTCGCCATTCTCCAGATCTTCCTCGCCCGAACGGTAAGCCGCCAGGTATCCCGCGAATTTCTCGACCGATCCCGACGCGCGAAACGTGTACTCTCCGGCGGCGACGTCGATTGTCGTTTGATCGAACACCGCCGCAACCATTTGCGAAGCCACGAATCTCTGCCAGATGAGCTGGTACAGCTTGAACGCTTCGTCCTCCAAGTATCGCCGCACCGAATCCGGCGTTCGCGCCGCGTCCGTGGGACGAATCGCCTCGTGCGCGTCCTGCGCGTCCTTCTTGCTCCGGTAAAAATTGGGTCTTTCCGGCAGATATTCCGGCCCGTACTGCTGCGGAATCAGCGTGCGCACCTGCTCCAGCGCGTCATTCGACACGCGCACCGAATCCGTGCGCATATAAGTGATCAGGGCGACCGAGCCTTCTTCGCCCAGCCCAACGCCCTCATACAATTTCTGCGCGATTCCCATCGTCCGCTTCGCCGTGTAGCGCAAACGGTTGTACGCAGCCTGCTGCAGCTTGGAAGTCGTAAACGGCGGCGGAGCGCTCCGCCGCTTTTCTTTCTGGACCACTTCCGAAACCTGCCACTGCGTCTGTTTCAGCTCTTCCAGGATCCGGGTGGCGTGCGCTTCGTTCGAGATCTCTATCTCTTCGCCTTTGTACTTCGCAAGTTTCGCCTGGAAGATCGGCAGCTCCGCCGCTTGCAGACGCGCGTGGATCGTCCAGTATTCCTTGGGAACGAACGCCTTGATCTCCAACTCGCGTTCGGCAATCAGCCGCAGCGCCACCGTCTGGACGCGCCCCGCCGAAAGCCCGCGTCGCACCTTCTCCCACAAGAGCGGTGAAATTTTGTATCCCACGATCCGGTCCAGCACCCGGCGCGCTTGTTGTGCGTCCACCAGGTGCTCGTCCACCTGCCCCGCGGACTCGAATGCCGCGCGAATCGCCTTCGGCGTAATCTCGTTGAACATCACGCGGAATATTTTTCCCCGCATGTCTCTCGGCACGTCGACCGCCACCGGCGGCTCGATCGCATTCGCGGCCGTTGTTTCCGCCGCGGTCTGCCTTCCCCTTCTGCCCCAGCGGTTCACCGCCGGCGTATATCCGTCGAATAGTTCGCTTTTCGGCATCGTCAGAACTTCCGTCAGATGCGCGCAGATGGCCTCGCCTTCGCGGTCGGGGTCGGCAGCCAGATAAACCGCATCCGCCTTGGACGCGGCTTTCCTCAAATCGTTCACAACTTTGTCTTTGCCGGGGATCACAACGTAGGTGGGCTCAAATATCTTGGCCGGATTGTACGGACGCGCCTTCGCTTCCGGTTTATTCTTGGCGCTGGCGCGCTTCTTCCTCTTTTTCTTTGAGGGCCTTTCGTCGTCCGGAGGCAGCACGATGCCGATGTCCTTCTTCGGCAGGTCCATGATGTGACCAATGGAAGCCTTGACGCTGAAATTGCGCCCCAGATACTTATTGATCGTCTTCGCCTTGGCCGGCGATTCGACAATGATCAGTGACTTCCCCATTGAACTCTTGTAAACCTAAAATCCTCTCCCAAGAAAGCGATGTGTCCTTCTCGCCACCTTTCACATGCCTCTCGGCAGTCACGTTGGATGACGCGCGAAACGAAAAAGGTTCATTTCGGAAAGGATGCGGAAGGGACAAAATCAGTTTACTAGCGCTGTCAAGCCCTCCGCCCCGAGTGGCTCTTACGCGCGCAAAATCCCTGGGGTAGAATCACCGTTCGAATTTCACGGAGGTCGCAACCAAGAATGAAACTCGATCTGCTCGCAATCGCCGCGCATCCCGACGACGTTGAGCTGACCAGCGGCGGCACGCTTCTCAAGATGGCGGACGCCGGCTACCGCACGGGCATTCTCGATCTCACCGAGGGCGAAACCGGCACGCGCGGCACGCCGCAAACGCGCCTGCGCGAAGCCGCGCGCGCGGCGAAGATCTTGCGCGTCGCCGTGCGGCGCAATCTCGCCTTGCCGGACGCGCATCTTCGCGTCTGCGACGAGTACAAGGAAGCCATCGCCAAAATTATCCGCGAATTTCAGCCGCGCACCGTCATCCTGCCCTATTGGCAGGGCCGCCATCCCGATCACTACAACGCGTCGCTGCTCGGCTACGAAGCGTGCTTCATCGCGGGCCTGAAGAATTACGCGCTTGAAGGCGAAGCGTTCCGCCCCCATAAAATTCTTTACGCCGCTGCGTACGCTTTCGTGCGGCCCACCTTCGCCGTGGACATCACGAAGTATTACGAGCGCCGCCGCCGCGCGATTCTCTGCTACTCCTCGCAGTTCCGCCCGCGCGTGCGCGAAAAACACTCGAAGGTGTCGCTCCCGCTCGATCAGCTCGAGCAGCGCATGAGCCTCATCGCGCGCCACTACGGCCACTTGATCGGGGTCCAGTACGCCGAAGGTTTCGTTGTGAGGGAAATGTTTCAGGTGGACGACGTCGTCCGCATGCCCGTCCGCTCGATGTGAAGCTTTGCCCCCAAGTCATTCACTAGTTAGCAGGGAGGCGCGCCGCCCACAGTTCGTTCCCTTGCTCGACGAGGTAAACGAGCGTCAACGATGAGCTCACGTCAGGTTGGGTGCCCGACAACTCGAATTTCTTCACCGCTCCCGTCTTTCCGTTGACAAGCCAGTAGTCATAATCGTCCTTCGCTTGGCCGGTGTTTTTGACAAAGAGCATTGAATCGACGCCCGCCAACGATTCCAGGTGCGCAAGCCACGGTTCGGCGGGGGGCTGCCCATTATTTTGCGGCTGAAGTATGTCTTTTTGTACCGTTTCGATGAAATCGACCGGTAATTCTGGCATTAGGAAGGAGACGGCCCCCCGCGCCAAGTCAGGTGTCGGTAGTGTCTCTACAAGCTCGCCGGTATCTTCGTTCAATAAGACCGCCTTCTCATCGCCCTCCACCAGGATACGCTTTTCCCCTTCGGTCGCGATGAATCGCGGAACCGCATCAAGATGATGTGGCGTCCGGCGAATGGTTTTTCCGGTCGCCGCATCCACTTCCACCAAGTCGGACCGATCGCAGAACAACAACATCTTCTTCTTAAGATGGTACAAGAAGTCCGTCTCTCGTCCGGTTGCGTCCAAGTGCCACTTGACCGCCCCCGTAGTGGGATCCAAAGCATAAGCTCCTTTGTCTCCGGTGCCCAGAATGGTTCCCTCCTGTTCCCATATTTCGCGTATTTTCCCGAGGTCTTTGGTTTTCCACACGACTCTCCCCGAGGCGGGATCGAGTCCGAATATGTCATTTGCAGCAAAAATCACGAGACCGCCCGCGAACTGAGGAGAAGGGAAGCCAAGAAACAGAGTTCCTGCACGAGGCTGACTTTGCCACCGACTCTCGTGGAAACTCCAAAGTTCCTGCCCGCTCTTCAAATCGATGCGCCCAATCGCAGGGGGATCGTATGGCAGGCTGTTGTAGAGGTAGCCTTGGCCATTCCACTCCGTGAATTGCAGCAGTCCCGCAATGAGGAATTTCTTGTCGAGATCCGATGTCTCCCAATCTGTGAGCCCGCTAAGCGGGTCCAAGAGCATCAGCATCGGTTTGTTCGAGACACGGGCTTCATTGACGAGCAGCAGTACGCGATTGGATTTGAACAGCGGGAAAATTTTGATGGGATCGTCG
The DNA here is from genome assembly GCA_035626055.1 of Candidatus Methylomirabilota bacterium. GTDB lineage: Bacteria > Acidobacteriota > Terriglobia > Acidiferrales > UBA7541 > DASPOJ01. The sequence continues at coordinate 5,130 of DASPOJ010000279.1, forward strand.
AAGGACGGCGCTTGCCATTTAATCTCACCCGTTGAGAGATCCACGCCGAGAAAATGTTCCGAGTCACCGGCTGAAAGCTTAGCGCGGGCAATCAACAGGATTGGGATTCCAGGCACCTCGTATACATTTGTGAATCTGGCATCAGCATTTTCTACGTAAGGAATCGTCCAGAGTTGCTTGCCCGTGTCGCCGTCGACTGCGGTCAGGGTCTTTCCTGCGCGCACGATGAGGAGCCCACCGGACGTGCGTCCGTACCAGTCAATTGGCTGGGAGAATTTTGTTTTCCAGACGGGTTGGTAATCCTGCGACTGGGCTTGCGCTCGTGAGGAGGCACAGCATGCCAAAACAAATGCGAACGATATGTGGGCGAATGCTCCAATTATTCTGCGTCTATCGCTCATTCGGCCAGACCCCATATAGTTTTAGAACCCATGCTACATGATCCTCAGACCAAGGCCTTGATGAATTGCTTCCCGGGCAGTTGACGCACCACGCCGCGCATTTCCATCCCGCAAAGCGCGGCTAACACTTCCGAAGAATTCAATCCCGATTTTTCCACCAGCTCGTCAATCTGCACGGCGACGTCCGCGGGCAGCAGCGCGTAGATTTTGCGTTCCGTCTCGTCGAGCGCTTCTTCGATCATCCGCGCGCGCTCTTCGCTGGGCGCGGCCTCCACCGGGAAAAGTTCCGCGCGCACCGGCGTCGGCAATTCTTCGACCACGTCTTCCCAACTGCCCGCGAGTTTCGCTCCCTGCCGTAGCAGTTGGTGCGGCGCGAAACTCCCCGGCTCGGTGACGTTTCCCGGCACGCCGTACACTTCGCGGCCAAACTCCATCGCCAGCCGCGCCGTAATCACCGAACCCGAATGCTGCTCGCCCTGCACGACCACCACGCCCAGCGCTAGCCCCGCGATGATGCGATTGCGCACCGGAAAATTCTCCGGTGAGGGCGGCGTGCCGAGCGGAAATTCCGTGATCATCGCGCCGCGCTGCTCCACTTGCGCGTAGAGTTTGCGGTTCTCCTTCGGATATTCCACGTCGAGGCCCGTTCCCAGCACGCCGACCGTGCCGCCGCGCGACGCCGCGCACGCGCCGCGATGCGCTGAAGCGTCAATCCCGCGCGCCATTCCGCTCGCAATCACCAGCCCGCGCTCGGCCAGATCGCGCGCCATCCGCTCCGCCACCTGATTGCCGTAAGGCGTCGGCCGTCGCGAGCCGACAATCGCCAGGATGTGCTTGGAAAGCATCGCCGCGTCGCCGCGCACGTAAAGCAGCGGCGGCGGATCGTAAATCGAGCGCAATGTTTTGGGGTACTGCGGCTCGTCCCAGTGCAGCAGCTTCCCGCCTATTTTCTTCAGCTGCGCGAGTTCCTTTTCCGCCGCGGCCCGCGGCTGCTGCGCTTGCAGCGCCTTCATCGGCGCCGCTGGTAAACCGCACGATTCCAGCGACGCGCGGCTCGCGCGAAAAATCTCCTCCGGAGGGCCAATCGTCTCCAGCAGCCGCCCCGTCAGACGCGCGCCGAGCCCCGGCGTCAGCGAGAGCGCCAGCCAATCGAGGGAAGCATCCAGTTCCACGCGTAACTACCTCTGCCCACGGCCGCGGGCCCCACGGAACGGCCCGACACTACCCGCGTGTTAGTGGAACTGTCAAGTCTGCGCTGAATTACCCCTTGGCCTGCCGCACGAGTGTGAGGCCTCACGCCCCCGCATCGCACCCCATCGCCGAAATCTCTGCTATTCCGATTTTCTGCTTTTCACGATCGCTGTGGCGCGCGCCAATAACGATCCGATGAATTTCTCGAAGCTAAGCTCCGAGGAAGGTTCCCGGTATTCTCCCTTGACCCCGCCCTTCGCGGTCGAAAGGAGGAAGCAGGCCGAATCGTAAAGCCGCTCGCGCATGAGTTTTGTGAGGAGAATCTCGTATCGCTTTCCATAGGAAGCGCCCCTGAATTCGGGAAAAACTTCGAAGTGAGGCTCCCGCACCTCCACCGGATGCATCGAGCCCGGTGCCTCTTCCAGCAGCATCATGTAGCCCAGCCACGGCCGCGCAGACGGCTTGAACGCGCCCTCCCGATAGGCAGCCCAAATGTCCGTGGCGCTTCCGATGGCCTCCTCCGTTCGGTTGTTGTAGTTATTTCCGAAGGACCCGACCTGGGATTTGAATTCGATGCCGGCCAATAACTCTCCATTGGAAATCACCAGCAGATCCCACTGTTTCTCTGGCCGATACCACCCCGGTACTTCCACGCTCCTCCCGCAGAAAACTTCCATCTTGGGAAGCCCGTTCGCGCACAGGTAGTCGCGCACAAGCGCAACAAACCCATCCATTTGGTGACCGCCCGTAACGGCTGTTCTTGCCCCTGCGTCGCGAGCCCCGCTCTTGGCCCCTTGCTTTCTTGACTGTTTTCGCCGGGTTTTCCAGAAATGCTTGACCGCTTCGTGCAGTTTGCTTTCGAGATCGGAATTAAGCGGCATGGCGGGTGCTAATCGCCCGAAGAGCAGTGCACGGTCGCCGTGGTGAAAAGCGATGAAGTATCTTCTGCAATTCGTTTGCGGGCGAGCTTGAAGTAATGCTCGTCAATCTCGTAACCAACACTGTTCCGTCCCCATTTCGCCGCCGCGACGGTCGTCGTTCCCGTACCCAGGAATGGGTCAAGCACCGTGTCCCCGACGAAGCTGAACATCCGAATCAGTCTCTCGGCCAGCTCCGTTGGAAATGGCGCAGGGTGACGCTTCGTCGATGCACCCGTCAGACCGCTCCAGATTTGCTGGAACCATTTCTGGTGATTTTCCGCAGAGATCAAACTTAGAATCTTCGTCGGAATGTCGGGAGCGCGATACCCGCCCGGTTTGCGCTCCATCAGGATGAACTCGATGTCGTTCTTGATCACCGCGTTCGGCTCGTAGGGTTTGCCGAGAAATCCCGAGCCGCCTTCCACCTCATAGGCTGCATTGGCGATCTTGTGCCAGATAATCGGCGCAAGGTTGTCGAATCCAATTCTCCGGCAATGCTCTTGAATGGACGCATGCAGCGGAACAACCGTGTGCCGGCCTCCGTTCTCCCTGCGCGAGAGACACACGTCCCCCACCACGCAAATCAACCGCCCACCTGGAACCAGCGCTTCAAGACAATGCTTCCAGACTTTGTCTAGTTCATGAAGGAATTGGTCGTAGTCTTGAATGTGTCCGAGTTGCGCTTCGCTGTCCCTGTATTCCTTAAGTGTCCAATAAGGCGGCGACGTCAATATGAGATGCACGCTCCCAGGCTCGACGCTCTCCATCTCCCGCGCATCGCCCAAATGCAGTTCATGTCTTGTGGGAATCGATTGCACGGCCCGCTCAATCAGCCGCACCGACTGCTCATCCTTCGCCAGCCGCGGAATATCCGCCTGCGCGTCGCCCAGTCCTCGCAATTCCACTGGCACAAACGAAAACAGGTCCGCGCCCCCCGTCCCCGGCGAGGCATCAATTGCTTTTCGCTTCGCAGCTACATGCATGGGCTAGAGACCACTGCGCACCGAACAGATCGTCAAATACAGCGGGAACGCCCTCATTCAGGAATTCTAGCCACGACCTGGAAGGGTAACGCCGGATGCCGCATCCTTGGCGGGTGGCAGGCCCTTTGGCATTCTCCCTTGACGATCACCCCGAACTGGATGATACCACTGCAATACGTCACCGTTGACGGAAGGTTTTGCTTTTGCGGGTGCCCGACTCTTCGCCTGCGAAGGGTCGGATCTTCCCGA
>DASPOJ010000280.1:0-11346 GCA_035626055.1 Candidatus Methylomirabilota bacterium
GCCCGCGAAAAAGATGAGCGAAAGCTCGACGTCGGCTGTGGTCCAGAACCCGATGGATTTCAGGCCGTGAAATTGGGAGAGTCCCCAAAGCACCAGCGAGCCGACAAACAAGAGATCAATGATCGGAGAGAAGAGCGGCAGTAAGAGCTGGAAGAGAAAGATGTTCGGCAAGGCGATGGAACCAAGCGTGCCGTAGCGCCAGCGGCCGAGCGTGTCACGATGCTTCCAGAAAGACTGGAGCGTGCCGAAGGTCCAGCGAAATCGCTGCCGCACCAACTGCCCCGGCGTCTCCGGCGCCTCGGTCCAGCCGATGGCGTCCTCGTCGTATCGAATCGCCCAGCCCGCGCGGCGAATGGCGATGGTCAGGTCGGTGTCTTCCGCCACGGTGTCCGCGGTGAAGCCGCCGGCCGCGCGAATGGCGTCCGTCCGCCATGCGCTCAGGGCGCCGGGAACCACGGGAATGCAATTGAGCAGGTCGAAGGCGCGTTTCTCCATATTCTGGCTCGTGACATATTCCAGCGCCTGCCAGCGCGTAATCCAGCGGTTGCGGTTGCCGACTTTGACGTTTCCGGCGACGGCGCCGACGTGGTCTTCGGCGAAATGGCGCACGAGCCGCCCAACCGCATCGGGCTCGATGTGCGTATCGGCGTCAATCGTGACGACGACTACGCTCTTGGCCTCCGCGAGCGCGTGGCCGAGCGCGACAGCCTTGCCGCGGTTGGGTTGATGGATGATACGGACTCGCGGGTTAAAGCCAAAATTGTCGTCGAGCAGTTCGCCGGTGCGGTCCACCGAACCGTCGTTCACCACAATCACTTCCAGCGGCGCATAGTCGGAGGCCAATGCCGAACGCACCGTGGCCACGATGCCGGCTTCCTCGTTGTACGCAGGGATGAGCACGCTCACGGGTGGCGCATAGCCGGGATGATCCAGCGGCGAGGGCCGCAGTTTTTCAATCAGCGCGAGCAGTCCGACGATCAGTGCGCGCAAGCTCACCAGCATAATCCCCAGCACGAAAATGGTCGCGATCCCGTTGCGCAGAAACTCGACCATCGTGAAGATCAATCCGTCGGCGCGGGCCACCAGCCGTTCGCGGAAACTCAACTGCGGCATAACCTGCGCCCGAGACTCGCCAACCAGTTCCGAAACCGGCACCAATTCGTATCCGGCCGCGCGCAATTGGTCGATGACCATCGGAAGCGCCGCGATTGTGTGGCTGCGGTCCCCGCCGCCGTCGTGCATCAGGACGATGTTCCCTTTGCCGGCGCGCACTTGCTGCAGGACGCGATCCACGATTTCCTGCGGCGCCGGCGGCGCCACGCCGCCGACTTCGCCCCAGTCATGCGGATCGATCTGCGAGCCGACGATCATGTAGCCCATGGAAAGCGGAATCGGCAATAGCTCCACCTCGTCGGCGGTTTCGGGCTGGTGGTCGATGCCGTAGGGCGGGCGGAACATCAGCGTTTTGATTCCCAGCGTGCTGGCAAGCAAGCGCTCGTTCAAATTCAATTCCAATTCGATCTGGGTGCGCGAAACACCGGGCACGAAAGCCGGATGCGTATAGGTGTGATTGCCGATTTCGTGACCCTCATCGTATTCGCGACGCAGGAGATCCAGCGATTGGTTCGCTTCCTCACCGATGACGAAAAATGTGGCGGGCGCATGTTTCGCCTTCAAGATATCGAGAATCTTAGGCGTATTGCGGGGATCGGGGCCGTCGTCGAAACTGAGCGCGATTTTGTGCGGTTGCGCGCCCACCTGGAAGATGCGGTAGGACATGGGAAGAACGTCATAGGTTTCGTCCGTGATCAGATTCGAATCCGCATCGAAATCGAAGGTGCGGCTTCCCGGCTGCGGCGTCGTGATCTTGTTCCAGATGTCGCCATTGCCTTCGAGGATGAGGTCAAATCCGGGCGGAATGTCCTGCAGCCGCGCACGTGCTGCGTCGTCCGGCCGCGTCACGTCCCAAATCGCCCAGAGGGAGTCATCCTCCATGCCGAGTCTCCACAACGCCGTGCCCTGCACGCCGAGGCGCTCCGCGGCACGCAGCTCGTTGTAGGCCGTTACAGCGTCGAGCATCCAGACGTTGTGCACTTTGTTGTGCTCGTCGTAATAGGAGAAATGCGGATTGAGTGAATCCGAATCAAATTCGATGCTGGCGTCCGATTCCGAAGCGGTTACAACCGCTTCTTGGAAATTCTCGACTGCGGCGGGTTTAGGCTTGGCCTTATTGAAGGGTTCGGTCCAGTCGTAGGCGTAATTGGCTACGCCGGCAACGATTTTCTGCGCCGGCACAACCTTGAGAATCGCTTGCAGACGTGCGACGTACCAGTCCTGCGCCGCGATGGGTCCCGATTCCGTGTACTGCGAAGACTGGTCGTAATCCATCACGATGATGGCATCGGAGACTCTTGCGATTCCCGCGTAGTCGTAATCCCAATCGCCCGCGGGCAATGCGACCATCAGCTTGAGACCCGCTCCATGGAGCCGCGCGGCAAGCTCACCGATGAAATCCGAAAAATTCTTTTGGCTGCTGGGAGGGATCTCTTCGAAATCCGCCACGAGGCCCAGGTTATTCCGATCTAAAGCGTACTGAACGAGGTTTTGCACCAGGTTCTGCCGCGCGCGGGGATTCGCGAGCATGGCGATCGTTTCGGGAATCTTCCAGTTCGTGCCGTCTGTATTTTGGAGGAGCGGCATGGTGGGAATCTTGTCGGGCCCAAGCGTGCTCATCCATTCGGTGAGTTTCGCGTCGTTCTGGGCGGTCAGACTGCCATCCGCGGAATCGGAATACAGTGTGTCGGGAATCACCAGGTCAATATCTTTGTAGTGCTCCTGAAGAGACGCGAAACTCGTGGCGTCGTCCGAAACGTAAAAAGCCGCGCGCAGTGGATCGTAACTCGCCGGCGGAGTCTCTACGCCCAACTGGCTCACTCGGCGTCTCCGGCCCAGACGCTTTATGGGTGGCTTCGGCTTCGGCGCGGCAGTCAGAAACGGCCTCAGGCCCGGTCGCCCGGCAGCAAGCTGCGCCCCTACGGGCAAGTTCACGCGATGCAGCACGCTCGCCGTGAACACAATGAGAATGACTGCGAGCACGACCGCGGTCAGCTCGAGGATCCAGCGCAGGTGTCGCCAACGGCGCCGCCGCTCGTCGTAGAATATGGGCTTGCGTTCTTCCATCCGGGGAATCAGGGCAAGAGGTCCGGCAAAGACCTGCCCGCGGCTCCCTCCGAGGAGCTTCAGACTGAGATGTTACCGCGAGCGAGCCGCAGAGTCACCCCATGGAGTTTCAACCGGCATTCCCAAACCTCCACCCGGCCCGCCAGCTAAACAACAAATCCATGGACACGCTGTTTCTGAGGGTTTCTCAACCAGGAAGAGGCCGATCTTAGAGGGACCACATCAGGAATATCACCTCGATAGGCGTGTGGTATGACTCCGATGAGGTTCTTGCGTACCACGACGTTAGTCATTGCGACAGGTCAAACGACAGTCACTTCTTGACGGGGGCGCCTTGCCCACACAAGCGCCCCGAGCGCCAGAACCGCGGGGACGCAAGGAAGGACGAAGCGCGGCTCGACGGTGAAGTGGCCAACCGCAATGAAGACCGTGCGGGCGACGATAAAAGCTGCGAGAAATGCGACTCCGCGCTGTCTGCGCATGAGGAATGAGCCCGCGAGCGCGAGCCCCGCATAAAAGAAATTCAGCGTCGCATAGAGCAAACCAATTGCAAAGTCCAGGTCATAATCCCTCCATTGGCGGAACGGCGGCCACCAATTGCCTGCGTAGGGCAGCAATTCCGTCCGGGGAGTGAACCAAAGCGTCAGTGAACGCTGAAAAGGAACTGTCAGATAGGTCCTCAAGGGGTGCCGCGCTGTACGCTCGCGGGCGAGTTCGGAAAACTGGGCGTCCGCCTCCGGAGAGAACACGAAGGATTTGTGTTGGTCTTCCAAGAGCGTTTGAACGCGCGCACGTTCCTCGGGAGAGTCAAACGCGGACGCGGGAAAATCCGTCATATTGAGAGGCTCCAGCTCCAAGCGGTTAAGCACATTATCCACATCGTGGTAGGACACCAGCCACGTATGCGTCCATGCATAGAAACCCACCGGAATGTATGCACCGGGCATCTGGATGTACCGAGCGGTCAGAAATTGCACCTTGTGCAAGGTGATCCAATTGCGCGCCGCCCACGGCAAAAGTGGAACCAACATTCCCGCACCCAGGAGAAACCCGGTGCGAATCAAACGCGGCCAGTTGGCGGGTTTGTACCACTTTGCAGCCAGCACCACCGCAGGGGCGGCAAGCGTGATGGGCACTTCGGGCCGTACAAGCGACCCTACCCCGACAATCACGCCACCCAAGAACCAGAGTTGCCCCGGCCCCATTTTTCTCACGGCAGCCACCGGTCCAAACTCCCTCTGATAGGCCCAAACGAGAAACAAGAGCGCGGCGGTGGTGAAAAATGTCGCAAGAACTTCGGTAAGCGCATCGGCAGCGTAGTTGGCGACGAATGGGCACGTCGCGCCCAGCCACAAAGCGGCAATCGCCACGCGTGTTCGCGACGCCTCCGGCGCAAGAGAGGCGGCGAGGAGCGCAAGCAGGAGACATGTACCCAGATCCACGAAAGCCTGTGCGATGAGGATGGCCCGCTGAGAATCCCCGAAGAAGATGTAGAGGAAACCAAGGAATAACGGATAACCAGGCACGCGGACATCAGTGGGAACCAGGCCTGTGCCGGGATCGTAAGCGTAAGCGTGATCCACCACAACGTTCTGGCCGAGTTCCTCGTAGAGCTCGGAATCGACATCCGCAACCGGCAGGTAAAGGACGAAAAAAAGTCTTAGAAGCAGTCCCAGGAGCAATGCAAGGGCGAGGTGCTTTCGTGTCTCGCGGTTCCAAACGTCATGAATGCGGATCATGGAAGAGGCTGAACCGGCCCGGATTGTACATTGAAAACCCCGCGCGTGTACGAATCGGGTGCGCCCGTCGCATCAAGGACGCATTCGGCTCCGGGTACGCCTCTTATTCCATCGCGGATGCGCCGACGTCCGGCCATGGGTGATTAGGCGGCCTTCTTCGGGCGGGCAAAGAAAATGGCGCCGAGGGCAAACACCGCCGGATAGCATTCGAGGATGTAACGCGGCTCCGGCGTATCCACATGCGTGAAATAAGCGGTCCGCACGACGCAGAAGACGACCAGGAATGCGATCGACCAGCGTTGCAGCGAGGGCAAAACGGCGCGGCACGCGACCGCTCGCCACAGACCCGCAAGCGCCAGCGCCACATAGAAAATGCCAATAGCGCCGAACAGGGCGGTCACGCCGAAGTCTTCGGGATCCTGGCGAAATTGCACGAGAGGCGGCCAGAACCCGCCGGAATAGTTCGAGAGTTCGATGCGCGGCGTCAGCCACAGCGTGAAGGAACGTTCGAACGGGACCTCAAAGTAGGTCCGCAAAGGACGCCGCGCGGTGCGCTCGTGGGCCAAAGCCGAGAATTGCGCGTCCCATTCCGGACTGAAATCGCAGCAATGGCCATCGTATTCATCATAGAGCGCCTTCACGCGCTCGCGCTCCTGCTCCGAATCGAAGGCCGATGCGGGGAGATCGGAAATGTTGAGCGGTTGCTCACCAAGTTTCCACGACGTGAGGTAGACGTCGCGGTAACGCACCAGCCAGGTTCCCGTCCAAGCCATGAATCCGCGCGGCACGTATTCGCCCGGGAGTTGCGCGTAGCGAGCCGCCAGGGGTTGGAACTCGTGAAGGCGGATCGCATTCCGCGCGGTCCAAGGGATCAAGGGAAGCACGAAACCCGCGGCGGCGAGCGCACCCGCGCGCAAGAGCTTCCCCCAATCTGCCACGCGGCGCCACCGCCAGAGCAGAAGCAAGGCCAAAGCAACGAGCAGGAGCGGGGTTTCCGGCCTCACCAACGTTCCGAGGCTGACGGCTAGCCCACCCAGGAACCATCGGTTCAGGAGGAAAGAGTAGACTCTGCGGCGCGGAGGAGGTGCCGCGGTATCCGTCGGCGCAGCCGATTCAGCAGCCGTGCGTCCCCAGTTGAAATACTCAGACCCGGCGCAAGCTCCCGCCAGCGTGAGAAGCGCGGCGGCCGTCCAAAACGTGGCCGGGACTTCCGTGAGCACCACCGCGCTGTAGTTCGCAAGGAACGGGCACAGCGCAGCGAGCCACATGGCCGCCAAGGCCGACCGCTTTCGCCACTCGGGCGGCACAAGCCACGCGGCCAGCATTGCGGCCAGCAAACAAGTCCCGACGTCCACGACAGCCTGGACCAACATCTGCGGCCTCGGGCCGTCTCCAAAGACGCGGGAGACCGCGGCCAAGAAAGCGGGATAACCCGGCACGCGGATATCGACCGGGGTCGGCGTATTGCGGCCCAAATCGAGGCCGTAGATTCCGTTGCTGCGCCAATTTCTTGCGAGTTCCTCGTATATCGGGCCATCACCACTATCGGGACTCGTGGTGAAGACGAAAAGGACGCGCAGCGCCAACGCCGTCGCAATTGCGGCAATCCACGACCAGCGGTAAAACGTCGGGGATTTCACTGGACTCGCCGCGGCAACGCGGGATTCCGGCAAGGAAGATTCATTGGGACCAGCCATTCGAGTGTGGTGACGCGGCCAATCCTCCCATCCGGCAATGAAAAAATCAAACTGGCATCCCCCCGCGAGAAACTTCGACACAGCCCGAATGCGGGCGCTCGTCAACGCTCCTCGACCGGCTCGGGATGGATATTGACGCGAAAAACTTGCGGGAACTGCTCTTTGACCCGGTCTTCGAGCGCAACAGTGACATCGTGGATCTCGGTGATCGGCAGATCGCCGTTCATCGCGCAGTGGCACGCCGCCAGAATCTTGTTCTCCACCCTGCGCACGTGCACCTCATGGCAATCCACCAGCTCATGGTATTCGCGCACGAGGCTGTTGATGTAATCCTCGATGGCGCGAGCGAGTGTCTTCATTTCGCCCGCGCCGGAATCGGCGGCGGCGATGTGCGTCCCGAGCGGCTCGATGTGCACGTTCACCTGCGCTTGTTGCGATGCGCCGCCGCGCAACTGGACCGCGGGCAAGCGCCGGATGGCTTCTTCCAGCTCGCTCGCGCGCCGGTGCGCTTCGCGAAGCGTCGAGTGCTCGTCCACCTCGAGATGCAAATCGACGGCGAGCTGCCCGTCGAGTTGGTGCGCCGCGAGCTCATGGATCGCAAGACCGCGCTGTTCGGCGGCGGCGCGAATCGAATCGAAGAGGTGCTCGCCGATCAGCGCGCGGGGCTCCATGTGCACCATCACATCCGCGGGGACGATCTCTGCCACGCGCTGCTCGACCGCATTGCTGATCGCGTGGACGCGCTCGAAGGGAGCGGTGCGCGGCACGTTGATCTTCACGTCGACGAAATAGCGGTTCCCGGCGCGCCGCACGCGCAAGCGTTCGGCCCCCAGCACGCCGTCCACTTCCTCGATCGCGCGCGCCAATCGCTCCTGCAGACCTTTCGGCGCGGCATCGAGGAGGCCGTCCATCGTCCGCTTGGCGAGCTGCAACCCGACCCAAATTACAACCGCTGCAACCACCAGCGCCGCCAGCGGATCGGCATAGCGAAGCCAGCCGATGCCGGTCCGCCGCCCGAGCCAGACCGCGGCGATTCCGAAAATCACGACCAGCGTGCTCCACACATCGGTTGAAAAATGCAGCGCATCAGCTTCGAGGGCTTCGCTCTGGTACTGGCGCGCGACCCGCGCCAGCATGCGCGAGCGGAGCAAATCCACGAGTATCGCTATGGACAGCGCGCCGATCGCAAACCAGCTTGGCTCGATTTCCACGGAGCGGAAGAAGAGCCTCTGGAACGCCTCCCAAATGATGTAAAGGGAGGCCACCAGCAAAAGTCCGGTCTCGGCAAACGCCGCGAAGCTTTCCACTTTGCCGTGGCCGTACGTGTGGCCGGCGTCGGCCGGGAGGTCGGAGACTCGAACGGAGAGGTAGGTGAGAATCGCCGCGATGAGGTCGAGACTGGAATGAATCGCCTCGGAAAACACGCCAAGGCTGTGCGTGGCGACGGTGAGGACCACCTTGATGAGTACGAGCGCGACCGCCGAACCGATCGAACCCAGCGCGGCCAGTTGCTTGGCGGACTGGCCGGCCAACGTGCGGCGTCCGAAGGGCTCGCTGGTTTGTGCGGAGACTTGCATGCCGCCCGATTATACGCTGAGCCACCCACGCAGGGTGGCCGAGGTGACGGCGGGGGCTACGCTCTATGGTCGGCGACCAGAAAGAAGCCCCGCCGCTCAATCGAGTGGCGGCGCCGGCACCAGCGGCAGACGCTCGGGTTCGCTTCGCGGCCCGCGCACTTCGATTTCGTCGAACAACAACGACGGAGAGACGACCGTGCTCGGCACGCCGCCTTCGGAACTGCCGAACGGCTGCAGCGCGGTCCCGCTGAAGCCCGCCGTTTGGTTTTGCGCGAACGAGAAGAGCGTCAGATCGTCGCCGATTCCCAAGAGGTTGCGCAGGTCCTTGAGCGTAAGCCCTTCGAGGCGCGCACCGCGGACAAGCTCCTCATGACCGTCGGCCAGGCTGACGCGATAGACCAGCAACGGCAACCGCTCGCCGGTGGCGGCTCCTCCAGCGGCTGTGGCAAAGAAATCCGAAGCATTGTCCTGATCGTTGATGGCCACGGTCGGATTGTCCATAAGCCGGACCTCGAGGCCCCAGGCCTGGCCGTTTTGCCTGCAGGCATCGAGGAATTTCTGACGCAGGGCTGCTGCCGATTGCTCGTCGCTCGAAAGGAAGAAGAGATTGCTGATCAAGGGCTTCGGATCGGAGAGAAACGTCGAGCGGCCGTGGCCGTTCGATTCATCGAAGTCCGGCCCGGGCCTGCGGGACATCAAGAGCTGCCGGAGCATCCCGTTCGACACGATCGTCACCTTTTGCCCCTGTACGCCTTCTTGGTCCAATCCGTAAGCGCCTATCAATTCGTGGCCGTTCCATTGCTTGGCCGTTGGATCGTCCACAAGCGTCACGCTGGTCGGCAGGACGCGCGTGCCGACCTTGCCCGTCCAATCGCTGCGGCCGCCGAGGCGGTCCATCATCTCGTCGAACTGCGGCATCATCGAGAGCGGGGAGCGCGCGCCGGAAAGAGACGGCCCCAGCAGTTGAGCCAGAAGCGAACCGGTGGCGGAGGCGTCGAACAGCACCGGGCCGTCGTAATCGGGAACCGGCGGCGCGGCGCGCAGGTCCACCATCTCCTGGCCAGTGCGCGTCAGCGCGTCGTGAACCACCTGCGCGGAGGGCAGGTCCGCGGGATGCTCGGCATAGGAGGTGTAGAAATCATGCATGGGCATGCCATCGTCCGATTCGCTTTCGAGGCTCGCCTCGATGGCTGCGAGTGTGGTTGTCTTCCGAATTTGAGTGCCTTCCGTGTTCATCAGGTACGTGGTGGCGTAAATCAGATGATAGGTCACGCGAGAACTGTAAATTTGCGGGAACGCGCGCAACGCGGCAGAGGCGGTTTTTGCTTCCGCTTCCCAATTGCGCGACGTCCAGTCCGGCTCTTGCAGCGGATCGATCTGCACCGTCGCCGGTTCCTGCTGGAAATCGTCGATCGTCGGCGCCCGGGCCAAGCGGTTCAGGAACGCCTGCTTCTTGGAATAACTCTCAAGGGCTTCCTTGAACGCCTGATCGGTGGCGAGCCAGAGATCCTCGCGCAGGGAATCGTAATCGTGGTCGATGCCAACCGTACCGGTCGAGCCGAGAAAACCGCTGAAGCCCTCGCTCGTGATGAAATTTGAGCTGTCCACTTTGTGGTTGCCGACGCGCACCTGTACGCTCATGAAGCGGTTGCGCGAAGACGTCGAGGAAACCAGCGCCCCAAACTCAGCCGTGATCGTGCGCTCGTCGAGATCGAGCAAGCGGTACTCGATGTAGTAAGGCTTCGACGGCGTGGTCGCATCGCCCGTTTGAAGCATGAGCCGGTCGCGCGAGCGTTGCATTTCATCGCGCATCGCGTCGAGCGTGTGATCTATCTTCGAGGCCGGGGCTTGCGGCGCCGGACGCGTAGTAGAACTTGGCCGGGCTGGTGGTGTTGCGCCGGTGGATTTCCCGTGCGTGGCGGCGCCGAGAGCGCCGCACCCGGCCAAAGCGAACCATGCCCCGGAGATCAGAACGAAACTCTTGCCTGCCCGGCTCATTGCTGGCCTCCATTCGAGCCGGACGCTCCGGCAGCTTGCGGATCGTGTGCGGGGTGCGGAAGGATGGGAGGCCGGTCGGTAGACGTTTCCTTCTTTTGCACCTCCATTTGGGACATCAGAATTGCCGGCGACACGGCCGCAACGGGCACCGAACCCGATTCCGCGCCGCAATATCCGTTGAAGACCTCGGGCGTGTCGCCAGTAGCCTGGATATCCATGAGCGAGATGAGCCGTGTGCCTATGCTGTTGACACCGCGCACAATCTGATCCGGGCGCCCATCGGGGAATACCTTGTACACGACGAGCGGCTCGATCTGGAAGGCCTGCGGCTGGCTGCGGCCGGTCATCGTGAACCCGCCTTCAATGTCGTCAATGAACAAGCCGAACGGCTTGCCTTGCTTGCGAATGTCGTCGATCAACATCCTCCGCAGCTCCGCGTTGGAAACGGGTTGGCTGCTCTCAACGATCAGATTGCCTTGCCGCGATTCCGGCGGAAAGCCAATCTGGCGCCGTCCGTGGCCATTGGACTGAAGAAAACCCAGGATGGCCTGGCGCGACATCTCGAAATTGCGCAGGATGCCATGATCCACCAACAGCACGCGCTCGGATGGAATGCCTTCATCGTCGTAGGGGTAATCCCCCAACAGCACGGTCGAACCAACGCGATGCATGGTCGGGTCGTCAAATATCGAGATGAAGTCCGGCATAATTCTCTCGCCAATCATGTGCGCGAACGTCTGTCCTTCGTTGATATCTTTCTGGCGGAAGCCCTCGTCGGGATGGCCGAAGACCTCGTGGAAGAATACGGCGGCCGCACGGCCGGTGAGCAGTACCGGTCCAACGGAGGGCTCGACGAGCGGCGCCACGACCAACGCTTCCAGCTGCTTGCGGAGCACGTCGCATTCGGCGAGAACGGTTTTGTCGTCAGGGGCTTCGGCGGGGTCGTTCCAATCGAAATTGTAATAGCGGTTGATGTCCATTCCGTCGGTGGCCTTGCCCTGGATGAACAGCTCAAGCCGGTAGCGCACTTGGCCGAATTGCAGCCGCGTGCCTTCCGTGTTGGCCTGGTATTCGTTGTCCGCCTGAGCAGTAAAGGTCACGATGGAATTCAGAATCTGCGCCGAACTGCGGAATGTCCGCGTGTAGAGGCGGACC
>DASPOJ010000281.1:0-6546 GCA_035626055.1 Candidatus Methylomirabilota bacterium
AGCGTGTTCTCGGCGTCGGGCTTGGCCGAATGCCGCCACAGGGTCGAGCTGTTGCTGTAAGCGCCGAGCACATTGGTGACGGCGCCGCCGCCCATGACGGCCCTGGCGACGCGGCCTTGTTGCGCTTCGCCCCAAATGGGGTGGTCGCCCGCGCGGCCCTGATTATCGGCGTTGAACCAGGCGGCGACCTCGCTGATCTTCTTGAGATCCTTGACGGTGCGGATTCCGCCGCCGAGATTTCCGACATAAACGGAGCCGGGATTATTTTCCTTGGCGACGCTGTCCCATAGTTTCCAGATTTGGGCGACGCGCTCCATATAGATGTCGTAATACCTGCGATAGGCGTAGCTGCGTGCATCCGCGGCGGCCGGCGGTGCGCCGCCGGTTTGGTCGCGATAGATTTTCTGGCAGGTGGGGCAGAAGCAGACGTCCAGGGCGCCGGCGCTCGGCCAGGCATTGGTGAAAAAGCCGTCGGGGTTGTAACGCTGGTTGATTTCGCGATAGATGGCGGGCATCTGCTCGGTGAAGTACGTGGTGAACATGCACGTCTTGATCAGCCACGGGCACTCCGGCCGGACACGCGGCGTGCCGTCGGGATCGCGCTGGATCCATTCGGGATGGGCGTTGAGAGCCTCCTCGAAAACGTAGGTGGGATCCATGCGGGCCACGACGCGGATATTCCGCTGCCGCGCGGCCGCCGCCATCTCGCCGAATAGGTCGCGCGAGCCCAGAAACGCGCTGCGATGATGGAAGGGAACTTCGGTGGGATACATGGCCTCGATGCCGCCGCCGTTGAGCAGCACGGCGTCAATCTTCAGGGACGCCCAATAGTCCATCCAGGCATGCGGGTCAATCGTGAGCGGATCGATTTCGTTGTAGTTGATCTGGCCGCAGCGGCGCATGGTGGCGTACCAGGGCTTCGCACTCGCACGATTCGCGGTCTGGGCCAAAGCCTGGGGAATCGAGGCAACGACGAGAGAGCTTGCGGAAGCCGCGATGAATTCGCGCCGGGTCATTGGGGACATGAAAGCTTCTCCTGAAGAAATGCGCGGTTCACGGCGAGCGTTCACCGCCATACGGAAATGAACCGCGAGCGGAGCACCGAGGGTCACGGAGACCCCGGCGGGCGGATTGTACATGGATGGGAGGCGTGATAGAAGCGCAGGGAAAGAAGATGCGCGGGGTTACTGCTGAGGAGTTTCGCCAGGTTTGTAGTCGAGCACGACCTGGCCATCGACGATGCGGATGCCGCTGACGTCGGAGGGCAGGCGAAGCTTCTCTCGGTTTTCCGGCGAAGACATCAGTTTATCGACGGCTGCCTGAAGAGTGGATTGCGGCAGCGGCATGGAGCCGAGTTTCCCGGCGACGGGATCGAATTTCAGGTAGCCGTTGTCCGCGCTGATGTGGCCATCGAGTTCGAGCGACAAATCCTTGCCGTGAAAATCGAAGATGACGTAGATCTTGGCGAGGTCGCCGACCATGTCCACTTTGAAATCCTTCACGTTGGATTGCACTTGATCGAGCGTTTGATTGGTGTCGGCGTTGAGATCGGGGGACGAAGCGTCGCCCGGCGACGGCGAAGGGGAAGCGTCGGTCTGCGAAGCATTGGGCGGCGCGGCCGGCGGGGCGTCAGTCGAACTGGGCTGCGTCGAGCCTTCCGTGGCGAGAGAGTGCTCGAGGAACGAATTCAATTCCGCCGGGTCGAGTTGGACCTGCGCGGGCTGGCCGCTGGCCTGGGTTTGGCTGGCGGCAGTGAATTTCTGCTGGGCGCGCGCGGCGGCGTCTGCGTCGTAGGGCATCTTCGGCGCGGGGGATTTGTGCGCGACGAGAAGCAGCGCCAGGACGAAAACCGCCAAGGCCGACCAGCGCACAATCTTGTAGGCGAGCTTGAAGGGGCTATCGTTTTTGGGCGAAACGGGCGCGTCCGGCTTGGGCGGCGCCGGGGAGGATTGGGGCGTTGTGGGCATGAAAGGCCTCAATTTGAGTCTAGCAGAGGGACGGGGAACGACGGGCCGGCGCGGCGCGGAGACGGTGAATTGGGCACTGTACGGAGGGACAGGGAGACACGGCGCAATTAGGGGACGGGATTGAGGAGGAGAGAGTGCACGCGGGCAGATTGCTCGGCGGCATCTGAGAAGGGCGAAACGATGGGGCGGCCGGCGAACCACTCGGTGAATTCATCCTTGTAGTGCGGGCTGAGGAATTGGCCGGACTCGCCAGTGGAGATTTCGAGGAGCGAGTTGTCCCAATCGGAGAGATCGGCAACGAAGCGCATCGATGGGCCGTGCGTGCGCGACATGGCTTTGACCGTGAAGACATCGCCGGATTGGGGAAGCGGGCCGATGCTGAATACGCGGCGAAGAATGCCGCCGCGGCCGAGGGGATGAAATATCGTGAGCGCGTTCAACGCGCCCAGGGTCCAGGCGGAGGAGTCGGAGTTGTGTGTTTCGGCGGCGAGTTGCGCGACGGCAGCGTCGGCGGAGTGAATCAACAATTCGTCGTAATTGCGATAGCTGGCGGGCAACCAGTTCGCGGGGCGCTCGCGGAGGAGCCAATCGACGAAGACGGCGGAGCGCCAGGTGTAGCGGTCGGTATCGGCGCCGAGATAGGGCGAGAGGACATTGCGAAGCAGAGCCTCGCGCGTGGCGATGACGAAGGGATCCTCGACGGAACTTGCGTCGGCGCGGCCGTCCCAATTGGCGAGGCGGGCGAGGAGATCGCGCGTGCGCGTGTCTTGAGGAAGCGCGGCCCGGGAGGCTTGGACGAGCGCGGCGGCGAGGCGCTGATCGGGGAGGCTGAGAACGTCATTCTGAACCGCGTTCATGTCGGCGGGCGTCAGGTTTTGCTTGGCCGAAAGCAGACCGTAGATGCGCTCCGTGCGCCAGGGCGCGGCCCAGCGGTCGGTGAGATAGTGCGGATAGCCGGGGCCGACGACGCGGGCGTTGGCGGTGGCGATGATGCCGGCGGGCGGATTGAAGGCCTGAGGCAATTCGTCGAACGGGATGTAGCCGGTCCATCCGTAATCTTCGGTATCGCCGGGAACCGGGACGGAGCCATCGCCCTTCTTGCGAATGGGAATCTTCGCGGCGACGATAAAACCGATGTTGCCATCTACGTCGGCATAGACGGCGTTTTGCGCGGGGCCGGCGACGTCGCGCAAGGCGTCCTTGAATTGCTGCCAATTCTGCGCGCGGCTCATCCACATATACGAGTGGCTGAGGGCGCCGGAGTCGAGCGCGGTCCATTGGAGCGCATAGCCGGTGCTGCCATCGCGTTCGACGATAGGGCCGTGGCGCGTAGTGTAGATGTTGAGGATCTGGTCGGCCTGGCCGCGAATTTTGATGCGTTCGGTGCGGACATCGGCTTTGACCCACTGGCCGTTCGCGCGGTAGTTCGGGAAATTCGTGGGGTCGAACGATTCGATGTAGAGATCCTGAACGTCGGCGCCATTGTTCGTGAAGCCCCAGGCAATGCGATCGTTGTGGCCGATGATGACGAGCGGTTCGCCGGGCAGTGCGACCCCAGTAACGTTCCAGCCGGGCGCCGTGAGATGCACCGCGTACCAGATGTCAGGGAGAACGAGTTCGAGATGCGGATCGTTCGCGAGGAGGGGTTTGCCGGTGGCCGTGTGCGCACCGCTGACCACCCAATTGTTGCTGCCGGTGCCGGCGCAGACGTCTTCATTCTCGTCGGCGCCGGGCGCGGCGATGAGGGAGAAGGCTTCGGCCTCGGCGCGTGCGGCAACGGAATCGTCGGACGCCGGGATGGAATGACGCGCGGGCGTCGCGGAAACCGGCAAAGTTGACGGAGGAATTGCCACACGCGTCGTGCTCCGGCCGGTGAAACGGGGCGGAACAGGCACGGGCGCGCTCGAAGGCACGGCGCCGACGATGACGCGATCGTCGGGGGAATCCTGCGAGAAGAGTTGTGCGGCCCGGCCGGGGCCGACTTTCTGCGTGACCCAGGCGCGATCGATTTCGAGCGCCCACGTGTTCGTGAGCGTGCGGTACATGTAGCCGACGATGGCGAGAGAATCGGCGGGCGTCCAGGGACGCGGCTTGTATCCGAGGGCGACGAATTCCCAAGGGAGACGATTCTGGTGCGAAGCGATGAACGCGTTCACTCCGCGCGCATAGGCTTCCATCAGCGCGCGGCTTTCGGGATCGAGCGCGGCGGCATCGCGCTCGGCGGCCTGGCGAATGCCATAGGTGCGGAAAAGCCGATCGCTCGAAAGCGCGATGCCGCGGGGACCTTTGCCGACCACCTCCGAGATTTCGCCTTCGCCAACGCGGCGCAGGACGTCCATTTGCCAGAGGCGATCCTGCGCGGTGACGTAGCCCTCCGCCATCACCATGTCCTCGACAGAACCGGCGGTGATGTGCGGCACGCCCCAGGCGTTGCGATCCACGCGGACTTGCGCCACGAGGCCGGGGAGCGCGGCGGTCCCATCAAGCTGCGATAGCGCGCGACGACAAATCCACCAGGCGTCCGCCGCCGCGCCGATCAAGGCAACGAGCGCTGCGGCCAGCAGAGCGAGGAGAATTGTGCGCGTCTTGCGAATGGCAGCGGCCTCTGGGAGAGGGGAGTCTACCGCGAGTGATTCGTGAAGTTCATGCAAAAAGATCAGCGACACTGAGGAGTCCAACCACACGCAATTGACCCATAGCATTCATGGCTTACTCAGACTAAAATGCGGCGCTCCCGGTGGATTCTTAGCTTTGGAGTCGCCCGGATGCGACGTTGCGGACTTGCCGTGGCCGTCGCCAGCGCGGCGGCAGAAGTGAAACGCGTGGCGCTTTTCGCGACCGGGCGCGCGGAATCGAAGGCGCGATTCGCGATGTCGTAGAGTCGATTCTGAACGCTCAGGGGAAATCGCGCGAGCTGGAGTGCTACGCCCGCGCGTAAATTGCGGAAATTTCCAGGAGGAAGCATGCCCAGCGAAACTTCTCCCGCCCGCCAGTCGAGCACTCGCCGCGAATCACGCGGCATCCTCGCATCGGCGCTGGCGATTCTGCTACTGGCGCTGATGGCTTGTCTGGCTGGCGGCGCCGCGCTGCGCGAGACGGTGACGTTCGACGAACTGGCCCACATCGGCGCCGGCCTCAGTTATCTGCAAAAACTGGATTTGCGCATGAATAACGAGCATCCCCCGCTGGCTAAAATGCTGGCGGCGGTGCCTCTCGTGCTGCGCGGGACGCACGCGGATTATTCGAGCGCTTCCTGGACGGTGAGCAAGAAGTTTTTTCCCGCCTATCTCGGCCAGTGGGCGTTTGGCGAATGGGTGCTCAAGCGCTGGAACGATCCGGTGACCACGCTGGCATGGGCGCGCCTGCCCATGTTGCTTTGCACGCTGGCGCTCGGCTGGGTAGTGTTTGACTTCGCGCGGCGGCTGGGTGGCGACTGGGGCGGCCTCTTGTGTCTGGCTCTGTACGTCAGCACGCCGGCATTTCTGGCCTTCGGGCCGCTCGTGCTCACTGATGTGGCCATCACCCTGACTTCTCTCCTGGCATTATGGATGTTCGCCAACTTGTGGAAAGAGCCCAGCAAGAGGAACGTCGCACTTTTTGCCGTGGCTCTGGCGGCAGCGCTGCTTTCGAAATTCACGGCCGGGCTGCTTTTCTTCGCCTTTGCCGGTTTCTCGCTGAGTACGCGCTGGCGTCCCGTTCCCGGCCAACCGCTGACGAAACCTGATGCACGCGCGTGGCGGCGCCTGCGCTGGCGTTCCACGCGGAAGGGCGTCTTCCAAGCAGCCTTGATCGTGTATGCCTTTTACATGCTGTCTTCGTGGAAGCAGCCGAGCGATACTCTCTATTGGCTGGGCCACGGATGGATCTCGCTGTTGCTGTGCCGCCTGCTCATGCCGCCGCTGCTCTATTCTCGTGGCGTGCTCATGGTGGTGGTCATGGCAGTCCGGCAGACGTATCTCCTGGGACACAGATACCCGCATGGCGTGTGGTATTACTACCCAGTTCTCTTCGCGCTGAAGTCCACGCTAGGGCTTGTAGCGTTGCTCGTTTTGGCGCTAGTGGTAGCCATTCTCGCCAAACGCAGCCGGCGCATCGCCGCGCAGTCAGGCGAGCCGGGTGTGATTCCGGCAGAGTTGAGCGTGCACTGGCGCGTGCTGTGGGTTTCGCTCGTCGTTCTTATCGCGGCGTGCATGGCCAGCCATTTCGACATCAGCATCCGCCATTTCACGATTCCCAACGTCTTGCTGATTTTCATGCTGGCTCCGCTGCCGCACCTGCTGGCGCGGTTTGCGACGCCGGCGGCGCGAGTGGCGCAGGTCCTGATTGCGGCGCTCGCGGCGTGCAGCCTCTTCGCGGCCGTGCATGCGTATCCGTATTACTTTCCCTTCGTCAATTCGCTTTCCCTCGGGCATCCCGCCTACGAGCTTTTCAGCGATTCCAATGTGGACTGGAACCAGTCTCTGCCGGAGGTAAGGCGCTTCGTCGAACTACACGGCTTGCAAAGAATCCCCGTGGATGAATACGGATTCACCAACCTCACCGACACCGTGCCGCATGCGCAACTCTGGAACTGCCAAAG